>CASFNW010000024.1 GCA_949296245.1 uncultured bacterium | reverse complement strand
GAGCGAACAGCCATGTGAACAAGGTCAACGTAATGGAAAATTTTTAGAATAAAAATTTGAAATGAAGTACTTGACCTTGTGAACGTCAATAATCCAAGAGCGGATTTTCGGACAGACAAAGTCCGGGGAGCGAGGTACGAAGTGAGCACAGGCGCAGCAATGCGAACGACAGTACCGAGCGGGAAGAAAATCCAAGAAAGTAGTCGGAGTCATTTGACGATATGAAATTAGCTATATCATCCAATCTGGTATTCAAATAGTCTATAGTTACCAAAACATTAGTCTTTCAAGAAATATGAAATAAATTTTTTACATTAAATGACGGATAAAAAATTCAGTTAATGCCTTTATAATAAAAGTAAATACGGGGAGATAATAGTTATGGGTCTTCAAATAAATAACGGAGATTTGTTACAAAACAGCATTATTTCAGGGCTTTATTCAAAAGCTCAGACTTATACATCCAACTTTTTAAATACAGACACAAGAGATTTTGCTGATTATTTAAAAAGCAATTTTGATACTATAGACAAAAATGCCGATAATACACTATCAAAAAATGAAATAGCCGCACAAACCGCACGTGACGCTAAAAATGAACAATTAAAAAAAATTCTGGAAAATAATACTGTAGAAAAACTGACAGAAAATATTGATACCGATAAAGACGGGAATATCACTTACAAAGAAACAAATCCTGACGGAAATGTTCCTGATATTTTAAAGGGTGCTTTAAGAGAAATTCAGACAACTCAAAATTTCGGTGTTGCCGCGCAAAACCTTGCACAGAATCTATGTAAAAATTATTATGCAAGCTCGGCTATGACAAAACTTGCTGCAAACGCAGTGAGCTATTTGATGTAGATATTTTCATTTCTGAGATATAGTCAGACAAATTATTGCAAATTGTCCGTTTAATCGATATGATAAAAGTCGGTTTACAACACGGACGAAACAGCAATGATAAATATAGATATTAACTCGTTTAAGAAAGATTTTCTTGCTTCAATTATAGTTTTTCTTGTTGCAATGCCTCTTGCAATAGGTATTTCTATTGCGTGCGGACTGCCTGTGTACTGCGGGATAGTTTCAGGTATCATAGGAGGTATTGTCGTAGGTGCTTTATCAGGCAATTCTCTTCAGGTATCAGGGCCGGCTGCCGGGTTAATTCTTATTGTTGTTGATATTATTCATAATCTTGGTTTAGACAAATTATTTTTAATAATATTTGTCGTAGGGCTGATACAGGTATTGTTCGGATTTTTAAAATTCGGTAAATGGTTCAGAGCGATTTCTCCTGCAATTATACAGGGAATGCTTGCCGGCATCGGTATATCCATATTTTTGTCACAGTTTCATATTATGCTTGACAGCAAACCGCAGAATTCTTTTATTGAAAACATACTGGATTTAGGTCAGGTTATATACAATTCAGTATTGCCTCTAAACGGTTCCGCGCATCATCTTGCCTGCATAGTAGGGATAATGACAATAGCTATAATAATAGGCTGGAATGCACTCCCTTACAAAAAACTTAAATCAATTCCATCCGCACTGGTGGCAGTAATTGCTGCATCAGTTTTTGCAAACATGCTGAACTTTGATATTAATTATATTCAGGTTGAATCAAATTTCTGGTCAGAAGTTAAATTCATAAACCCGTCAATGCTTATGCATATATTCAATATAAAAGTCCTTCTAAGTGCTCTTGTTATTACATTTATTGCCAGTGCAGAGACACTATTGACTTCTACGGCAATTGATAAAATGAGTACAAAGTCAAAAACCGATTATGACAAAGAAATCATAGCACAGGGTGTAGGAAATGCACTCTCAGGAATTGTCGGGGGTTTGCCTATCACAGGAGTAATAGTAAGAAGTGCTGCGAATATTAATGCAGAAGCACAAACAAGATTCTCAACAATTTTGCACGGTTTGTGGATACTTCTTTTTGTTAGTTTTCTGCCTGCTGTATTAAATTACATACCTATAGCATCACTAGCTGCGATACTTGTTTACACAGGTTACAAACTTGTTGATATACAGGCAGCAAAACATATTCTAAAACTGAGTAAAGGCGAATTTGCAATTTATATAATTACACTGGTTGCAATACTTTTTACAAATCTTTTTGAAGGTATACTGGCAGGTTTTTTCTGTGCACTGATAAAAAGTGCATACAAAGTCCTGAAAGTAGATATAGACACAGAAGAAGATACACAGACAAATACAATAACAGCAAAAATTCACGGAAATATAACATTTATCCAGCTTCCTACATTGATTGAAGCGCTTGAAAGCCTACCAAAAGATAAAAATATTACACTTTGTGCAGAAAGATTACACTACATAGACCATGCCTGCATAGACTTCATAAAAGAATGGGAAAAAGAAAGAAGAGCGGAAATTACCAATAAAGGTCTTGCATTTGATGTTCATGTTGATTGGGACCAAATGAAAGAGACCTACCCGTCATTTAAATGGAGTCATTTTCATAAAAGCCACGATAAAAATGATTCTCCCAAAATGCACTAAAAGTTTTTAGCTTACAAGCTTTCCTGATACATTTGCAAGAATAGAATAATTGTTGAAGTCAATTTATCGACATCCACAAATTCTATTTCTGCCGTGCGTCCGTTTATTTGATTTACAACACCTTTAACATTAAAATCAATATCTTCGTATCTTAAATCAATACCGACTTTCTGTCCTTTTTTAAGACCGTTTTCTGAAAGAGTGTCGGCAGTAACAATAATTCCTGTTTGTGAAACAGCAAGCAGTGAATCCACCACAGGATTCTGCAGAGTATCAATGTCAGAAGCACCTATTATATCATCATTGTTGTTTCTGACAACCCAGGAAATCTGTCTTAGACCTGTTGAAGCATCCGTATCAACAGCAGAATTGTCATCGTCTTTTGCTGAAATCTGTTTTGTCTTTTGGGCAAGATCCGGATCTTTTATATTTCTGTGAGGGTTATACACCTGTCCTGTCACAGGGTCAGTCGGATAAGAAGGATTATACGGATTGTCTATAATAATAGAATCAAATATCTGTGCCGTAAATGATGTATTATTGTTTACAGTCCTGTCCGGTGCATCGTCATAGTGTTTATTTATAGGATATGCTTCTACCGTATCTTCTGTTGCGCCGTTATTATTTATATCGAGTCTGTATTTATTATTTCTGAAAATTGCATAATCACCGATAATACCGCTGCCTATAACGAGTTTTGAAAATGCTGCCGGGTCGGATTTGTTTATAGAATCAATAAATGCGAAATCTGAATATAATTTTTCAAAATTAGCGCCGTATACGGCATCTCCTACTGAATCACCCAGTGTTAAATGAACGCTCAGAGCGTGTTTGTCATTTTCATCCGGCTGATAATTAGGATTGTGAGGATTTGAACCGACATCTTTCTGTTCATAATTTGCACCCTGAATATCAAAATTCAGAAGTTCGCCGTTTTTGTTTGCATTATGGAAGCCTGTTGCTTCAATACCGTATTTGCTGTCGTGTCTGATATCGCCTTTTTGAGCAGATTCGGAAATATCATAAACCTGTGCGGTTATTGTATCCGCTTTTAATGTAACTTTGTCCTGAGCATAGCCGTTATAGATATCGAGTTTGCTGTTTTTATTTTCCGATGTATTTTTTGCATCGGTTACAGTTAGATTAATTGTTGAGGGAATAATATCAGGATTTCTCTCGACCCTTCCAAGGTTTACTACGGTAAGTTTTTCATCATCAACATAAACAGTAACGTCATTTGCTGCAGCAATTTCTCTTATATAGGTATTACCGTCAGTGTCAATTTTTACAGAGCCGTTTTTGCTCAATATCGATTCTATATCAAGACCCTGTGTGCTGTTTATCGTAATATTATTTCCTGCTTCTGCAGAAAGCAATCCTGCTGATACATCATCAATTGTTATATCTGAAGAGTCAGATTGTGCATTTAAATACAAATTACTGGAAGCATTAAGAGATGATGCTGTTATATCTCCGTTAACTGTTCCGAGAAGTGCATTTTGTGCACTGAGAGTATTTATGTTTAAATCTCCTTCAGGCGAAAGAAGATTGATATCTCCAAAAGCATTTGCTGTTACTTTGCCGCCTGATGTCACATGAATAGCATTATCAGGGTTTACATTGTTAAATCCGTCTGCAACAACATCTATTGCATCAACCTGACCTATATTATCGGCGCTTAATACAACATTTCCGCCTGCTGATATACCTTGAGCCTGTTGATTTTGCGCCGCAGATGTATTTACAATATCTCCGTTTGATACTGTTATATTAATATCTTTGTCTGCCGTAATATTACCTTCTGTTGTATTGTGTGCAATATTTACATCCGAGCCTGTGCTTTGAAGTGTAACATTAGCGCCATGAATTTGCCCGTTAACATTTACGGAATTTCCTGATTCTCTGTTATAAAGCATTACATCCGATGAAGAAGACACAAGGGCGCCGTTATTTACATTTAATGAACCTTTATTATTTGTGATTGTTAAGTTTGCACTGTTTGTTAGCTGTGAATTTTCATTGAAGGTAATACCTCCTTCGCCGTTATTAGTTATATTGATAACATTTGCCCCGGCATTATTTTTTGAATTTTCACCAAATTCTATAGAGCTGTTTTCACCCTGTGCGTTATTTGTAATATTTATGGCATTTTCGGGGACAGGAGCCGTATCTGATGCCAGAACAGGGCCTTTATCTCCGTTTATTGTACCGTTTAGCGCAATTTTACCCGAAGCATTCGAATTTGTATTGTTATTTGAAATATTTAATTCAGCATAGTTGTTAATAACAGAATTTTCGGAGAATAATATACCATAGTCATTGGCTCCGCCGTTTCCGTCGTTTGTTATATTTATAATACCGCCGGCAGTTTGTCCGTCTCCATTATTCAATGTGCCGTTTATGGTTATTCCTCCGCCGTCACCGGAAGTTGAAGAATTAACAAGATTCAAAATACCGGTATAAACATTATCTCCCTGCTGTGCACTGTATACAGAAAGATTTGCATCTTCTCCAATTATAAGACTGCCAGTTCCTCTATTTTCAAAAGTTATTGTTGTTCCTGTATTTTCAAGTTCCGTATTTATAATAAAATCACTGTCGGCACCGTTAATAAAGGAGTTTACAGAACCAAGATATGTATTTATTCCGCCTGCAAGTGTCATTTCACCGGCATTATTTTGAACGGTCAAATTGCCGTAATTATTTATAGTTCCGTTCTCAAATACAAGCCCGTTACCATCTGCATCCGCACCGTTATTTATTATGCTTACGGAATTTGTATCACCGGTTTTGGTTCCGTTATTGATATCAGCTGAGAGTTTTAAACCGCCTTTATCGCTTGTAATCGAAACAGAAGAAGAATCTGACAAATTGTTATTAATTTGTCCTCCAAGGTTGAGTCCCTGGCCGCCTGCATTATATATTGATAAAGTGCCGCCGTTATTGTTTATAACAGCTGTGTCATTTATCAGTAATCCTGATGAATCACCTGTATTCTGTGCAAATAAAGAAGAATCATTGCTGCCAGTTAATGTTCCGTTTACGGTCAACAAGCCGTTTGCATTATTTGTAACAGAAAAGGAGCTGCCTGCTGTAATATCATTTACGGAAACAGAGGCATTGCCTGTTGTATTGTTTTCAACAATAACATCACCAACAGCACTTTCAAGAGCTCCGTTTAATATAATATTACCGTTTTGAGCCGTGACAGAAACATTTCCACTGCCAGACGAAATTGTTGTATCTTCGCCTTGTATAACAGAAGCACCAGACACAGTTACGCCAGTATTGCCAGAAATATTGTTTACATTGGCTGCTTCACTTGCTGTAATTAATACATTGCCTTCTTCAGATGAGATTGTTGTACCTTTGCCCTGTGTGATAGAAGCACCTGAAACAGTGACACCAGTTTGACCTGAAATGTTGTTGACCTGTGCTGCACCGCTATTTGCAGTAATTGATACATTGCCTTCTTCAGATGAGATTGTTGTACCTTCGCCCTGTGTAACAGACGCACCCGACACGGTTACGCCTGTATGTCCTGAGATATTATTGACCAATGCATTGCCACTGCTTGCAGTGATTGATACGTTTCCTGTTTCTGATGAGATTGTTGTACCATCCCCCTGAGAAACAGAGTTACCAGAAACAATAACACCTGTTTGTCCTGAAATATTATTTACCTGTGCGGCTCCGTTTTCTGCTGTAACCAGTACAAAACCTTTTTCTGATGAAATTGTTGTATTTTCACCCTGTGTTACAGACTTTCCTGATATTGATACATCAGTTTGCCCCGTTATATTTCCGCCTGTTATAAGGGCTGAAGCCGCCATCATATCTATCGTATCAGCAAGAAGGTCGCCTGTTGTATTTAAAGTTCCTGCCGAATCCAAATCAATATTATCAGCCGTAATATCATCTGTTACGGATAAATTGCCTGTAGTAGTTTCTATTATCACATCACCCAGAGTTTTATCTTCTCTGTTTTGATTGATGCTTACAATATTTAAATTTGAATCAGGACTTGTTATGTAAAGATTAGATGCTTCTAAAGACACATTGCCGCCTGCATTCATCAAAAGTTTTTGATTTGTTGTTCCGATTGTACTGCCTGCAATCAATGATACATTTGCGCCGGAATCAATTGAAGTTCCGTTAAATGTCTGGGTAATATCGCCTGTTGAAGCGTTGATATTTATATCACCGGATGACTGTACAAGATTATTTAATTCAACATCGCCTCCGGACGTGTTGGCAATATTAACCGAACCGTTTGTATTTGTAATTTTATTTAGAACAACATCAGCCTGTGTCTTTGAATTGTTTGTAATATTAACACCGCTGTTTGCGCTCAGAGTACCTGTCACAACATCACCTGAAGCTGTAGCGTCATTTGTAATATTAATTTGTCCTCCGGCTGCCAGAATATCTGTTACATTAATTCCGCCGTCTTGTGAATTTGTGATATTTACGCCGTCAGAACCGGAACTTATAATCTGACCGCCGGTTTGCTCCACTCCTCCTGTTGCGCTGACAGTAACATCAGTACCCTCAATGATTGAACCCAGGAGTACTTCACCGTTTTGTGCGGCAAGTTCAACATAATCCTGTGCCGTAAGATCATGATTTACATTCAATGAATTAGCTGCGTTAAGTCTTATATATCCGTTAGCTGTCAGGGTATCGTGTATTGTGATATCACCTGAGCCTGTTGTGCTAAGGTCAATATTTGTACCCGCTTCAATTCTGTTTGTATTAATACTGCTGTCAACACCGTTTAATACCACTGCCCCGTTAATTGCCGAAGCCTGCAAATCCGTTGTCTTAAAATCAATAGCATCGCCTGTTGCACCGATATTGCCGTTTGCACTTGTCAGACGGATTGAATCAGCATCAATTGACAGGTCTGTATCTTCACTTTGCAAAATATCGCCCTGTGCTGTCAGTATGGCATTTTTTGTATCAACAAGTCCGTTTAGCCTCATGCCTGTTTCCGATGTGACGTCGACTGTGTTTTCTGCGTTAATATTACCGAGATTTACAGCTACGTCAGTACCGTTGTCCACACCGTTTAAGTAGACGGAATCAGCATTCGGAATATTTACGGCGCCTGTTACTGACATATCAATTCTGTTATCCTGAGTTCCTATAAAACCGCCCTGAGCGTTAAAAGTGACAGTACCGGCTTCAATAGATTTTTCAAGAGAACTATCCTGCACAACATTGTTTGCAGAATCAATAGTAACAGCATTACCTTTTGTAAGTCCGTTTAAAATTACATTTCCGCTGTTAGATTTTATATTTACAGTTTCGTTTGTATAATTGCCGGAAGCATTGATATTACCTATATTATAGCCGTTTTGATTGCTTTCTATATAAATATTTGTACCGTCAGCATTAACATTTGCAGCTGATTGGGTATTAATGTATTGAGTCTGTGAACCTGCATTGTTTGCAGCAAGAGTAATATCTCCGCCTGAAACAAGAGATGCATTTGAATGAGATTGAGTGATATTGCCTTTGTCTGCGTTTAATGATATTGTTCCGTTTTGTGCCGTTAAAACAGAATCAAGCGCTATATCCCCGCCTGAAGTGTTTTCAGCAAAAATATTACCGTTTGATGTTGTTAAATCATTAAGGTTTACATTGCTCTGTGCGGAAGAACTGTTTGTCACTGTGATATCATCAGCAGCAAGGATATTATCCAGAACTATATCACCAGAGGCGCTTTCCAGTGCGCTTATTACAACAGATCCGCCCTGTGCATTTACATTATTAAGATTTATACCGTTTGCACCGTTATTTGCAACAAAAATATCACCGGATGCAGAATTTATATAGCCTGAATTCTGGCTGATTCCGGCTCCTGAATCTATTGTAATACCGGTTTGTGCATCAATATTTGAATCCAGTGTAATACCGTTATTTGCGCCTATATATATATAATCATCAGAAGTTACATTATATTGACCGAGATTCAAATTATTTGAAGAATCCAGCCTTATATATCCGTTTGCATCGAGATTGCTCTGTACATTTATGTTCCCTGTACCTGTTGTTGTAAGGTCTATATTTTCTCCGGCAGTAATATCATTTGTATTTAAATCAGTATCAATACCATTAAGGACGACCGAGCCGGAAACTGCAGATGCCTGTACAGAGTCTGCTCCGACATTGATTGCATTATCAGTTTGTCCGATATCTCCTGCTGCAGCATTTAAAACAACATCACCGGAAGCTGTAATGGCCTGTCCTTCCATTGATTGATAAATATTATCATCTGCCGAGATTGTAACATCATTGCCTTTAATCTCATCTTTAATATTTACATTGCCCGCATTTGTGGCATCAAGATTCACTGTGCCTGCAGCATTTACACCTGCTATGTTCAATGTATCTTCACTTTTCAAATAAACGTCTACAGCATTTTCTACTGTAACGTCGTTTTTGGCATTCAAAGCAATTGCGCTGTCTGATGTACCGATATTTTGAACAGCATTCAAAATTACATCTGTTCCGGCATTAATCATACTGTTTGTCTGGGTAATAGAACCGTTTGAATCAATATCTACGTAAGTACCGGCAGTAATTTCGGAATTATCTAAAGTGACATTTCCGCCTTTTGAAGCAAGTTCAATATAATCAGTTGCAGTCAAATCTTTGTTAAGCGCTAAATCTTCGGCTGAATCAAGACGAATATACCCGCCCTGAGCATTAAGATCGCTTGAAACAGTAATTTTACCGCTGCCTTCCGTAGAAAGGTCTATACTTGTACCTGCCGTAACAGAGGATGTATTTAAATCATGTCCTACACTGTTTAAAACAACAGCCTGAGAAGCATTTGCGGCAAGATTTCCGGAAGCTGTAAAATCAATTGCATTGCCGGTTTCACCTATGCTTCCGTTTTGCGCGGTCAAATTAAGATTACCGGCTTCAATCGTTTTATCCAGAGTACTGTCTTGAAGCACACTGCCTGAAGCGTTTATATTTACATTATCAGCAGAAACCAGATTGGATATTGTTATATCTGTTTGTTCGCCTGTTGTTGTAATATCAGCTGTATTTTGTGCATCTATTCTGCCTGTTGTCAGGTTATTTTCCGATGTAAGATAAATATCATCAGCTTTTGCATTGACAGCATTAGAAGTGTTAACATTTAACGCATTGCCGTTAGAACCTATTTTATAACCGTCAGCATTTAAATTAATATTGTTTGCGCTAACGAACCCTCCTGCGGTTTGAGTAATGTTTCCGGAAGCAGTGAGATTAGCATTGTTTTGTGCTGTAATTTCACCTACATTTAAACCGCCTTCGTTGTTTGCAATATAAAGGTTGTCAGCGTCTGCATTAATTAATCCGCTTGAGTTAACCTGCAGTGCATTTTCCGATGAACCTATATTATTTACTGCTTCTATATCTACGTCAGAACCGGCCTGTATTGCTTTGCCGTTATTTGCAATATTCTGTAAAACTGAACCCGCCGAAATAATATCAACAGTACCGGCAGAGTTTACAAGAGAAGACAATAAAACATCTTCTGCGGCATTCAACGTAATATTACCGGTGTTTGTTGTCAATCCGCCGTCTGTGATAGTCAATACTCCGGATGAATCTATATCTATAAATCCGTTTGTTGATGTTATACCGCCTGCGTTTACTGTTCCTGCTCCGTTTGTATTTGAAATTACAACATTATTTGAAGCTGAAATTGCATCTGCTGTTATATCCTGTAAAGAGGAAATATTTACGCTTCCTGCCTGTGAAGTTATCGTATCAGCAGTTACAGAAGCGTCTTGAGCATTGCTTGAAATTTCAATATCACCTGAAGCAGTTACATTTTCTGCCGACAAATTTCCGGAAGAAGCAAAAGATACACCGCCTATTTGCGAAGTCACACCGCTTACGCTAACAGCTGCATTTTGTGCAGTATTTGTTATCTGTACATCCTTGTTTGCTGTTATATTATTGAAATTAATATCGCCGGTACCGGTATTTTCGGCACTAAACCCGCCGCCTGTACTTGTTATACTGCCGCTTTGCTGTGTAACACCGCCCTGCGTATCAACAGTGACATTGCCGGCCGCTTCTATATTTGAATTGATTGTCAATCCCTGAGATGCGCCTAATTCAATATAAGAATCGGAATTTATATTATGGTTTAAAGTAAGATGTTGTGCAGAATTCAAACTTACATATCCTGCGGCATCAACAACATCCTCTACATTAATATTTCCGCTGCCTGTTGTTGTAAGGTCAATATCCTGTCCTGCAATAATAGAGCCTGTATTAATATCCGTGTCAATACCGTTTAATACAACAGATCCGCCTGCAGCCTGTGCAGTAACTTTATCAGCTTTAAATGTCAGCGCTTTATCTTTTTGTCCTATACTTCCGTTTTGTGCTGTAAGTGTCAAATTACCGTCTGCCGTAATCGACTGGCCGTCTATTGTCTGATATATTCCGCTTCCGGATGTGAGGCTTATATCACCGCCTGAAATTCCGCCCTGAATATTTATATTTGCACTGTCGCTTAATGTATCCAGATTTACTATGCCTGTTGAAGTTATTCCTGCTATATTCAAAGATTTTTCAGGACTTGTTATATAAATTTCATTGCCGCCTGCTGTAAGTATACCGTCTGCGCCGAGTTTTAAGGCTTGAGTTTCAGAACCCGCACCTGTTACCGTATCAAGAATTATATTCCCCGTTGTATTGAGTGCAAGATTGTCATGAGACTGAATAACAGCTCCGTTAGACGTAATTGAAATGCCTGCATTATTTCCGGTTGATTGTACAAGAGAATTTAGAATAACGTCATTATCAGCAGCCGAGTTTGTAATTGTAACTGCACCGTCAGCGGATGTAATATCTCCGAGTACTATATCTGCGTTATCACCGCTTTCAACGTTATTTGAAATATTAATTCCGCCTTTAGAGGAGGATACCTGTGTAAGTTCAATTTTGCCGCTGCCGGAGTTAGAAATATTGATATCACCGTTTTGTGCCGCTGCAGAAGTTCCGCTTGTAATAGAAGTACCGGAGCCCTGGACAATACCTCCGTTTGCATTAAGAGTAATATGCTGGCCTGCGCTTATATTTTCATTAATATTAAGAGCTTTAGCAGAATCAAGTTTTATATATCCGTTTGTTGTATTAAGCTCGTTTGATACGGTAATTACACCCTTGTCAGAATCAGGGTCGGTAACTCTGGTTGTCAAATCAATATTTTCTGTTGCTTTAATGGAAGAGGTATTTATATCAGTATCTTCACCTAACAGAACAACGGATTTTGCTGCCTCTGCAGAAACTGAATTTGCAGAAAAATTGATAGCCTGCCCCTGCTGTCCGACACTTTCCTTGCCGGCTACCAAAGATAAATCGCCTGAGGCGTCAATCGTTTTACCCGTGCCTGATTGATAAACGCCGTCGGCAGCATTAATAGTAACATCAGTACCTGTTACCAATCCGCCGAGATTTACATTTCCAGCATTATCGGTTTTTAAGTTCACGACACCGCCGGAAGTAACAGAAGCAATATTTAAGTCGGCGTCAGGACTTGTTAAATACACATTCTGCCCGTCAGCAGTAACGCTGCCTGCCGCATTCAAAGAAAGATTTGTTCCGTCAGAACCAATATCCCCGTCAGCAGAGAGTGTTATATCAGTACCGGCATTAATAGCTTTATCAAGAGCTGAATTCTGGGTGATAGAACCGCCCTGAGCATTTAGATTTACTCCTTCTGATGCCGAAATAAGATTGTCTATAACTATTCCGTTATCCGTAACAAGGCTTATATAGCCGTTATCGGTTGTCAGAGCACTGTCTATATTTATATTTCCAGTACCTGTAACCGTCAAGTCAATATTATTTCCGGCAGTAATGTCAGAAGCATTGATATTTGTATCCTGTCCTGTTAAATAAACAGATCCGCCTGAATCAGCAGAAACACTGCCGCCTGTTGATTCAACAACAAGTTTGTTTTCACCTGAACCGACAGAGCCTGTCTGCGTAGCAAAAGTTATATTGCTGTCAGTGGAAACAGAAGGGTTTGAACCGTTTTGTACAATATTTCCCACTGTTGAAATATTTATATCGCCGCCTGCAGATTGGATTACATCATTTAATACAACATCAGCAGCATTTTCAGTACCGGTTATATTAATTTCACCGTTATTGTTAACAACATTACCCAGAGATATATCTCCGTTTGTTGCACCTATATTTATATGACCAGAATTCCGGTCATCTCTTGTGATAATGCCTCCGGTATGAGAGACCCCGCCGCCTGATGATATATCAATATTTCCGCCTGCTGTCATATTATCATTGATAGTCACGGAACCGTTTTTATCAACTGTATTTATATTTAAGTCGTTTGCAGCATTAATCTGTCCTGTTGAAACACTTGTACCGCCTAAATAGATATCTGATGCCTGCGCATTCAGTCTGCCGTCACCCGTAATATTTAATGCAAGTGAATTATCGATAGAACCGATGCTGCCGGTCGTATTAATATTAATATTTCCTGATGAAACAATTGCATCTCTGTCCTGCGAATCCTGCAGTATGTTTCCGTTTGCTGTTATATCAGCGTTTTGACCTATGTTCAGCACTCCGATAGTCAAATCCCCTTCGGTATCCTGAACATACAAATTGTCTGATGTTGAATACAAAGAACCATCTGCGTTAACCATTATTTTGTTATCAGAAGTTCCTGCATTAACAGCATTTAAAATAATATCACCTGCTGCAGTAATTGAAGCGGTGTCTGCTGCTTCGGACTGAAGAATATTTCCTTCCGAATTTAAAATAACATCCGATGATGTTGAATTTAATACTGAATTTAATATTATATCGCTGTCTGCGGCATTATTCACAACACTGATATTGCCTTTGTTAGCAGTGGCATTTTGCAAAGATATATCACCGGATGTTGCGTTTGTAATAAGGATATTCCCGCTGTCATCTTGCGCCGAAGCAGATGTACCGCTTGTAACAGTTGTGTTTTCTTTCTGTGTAATACCTTCCTGTGCACCGAGAGTAACTGATTGACCGGCACTTATATTGTTGTTAATTTCCAGATTTTTAGCTGAATTTAAAGAAATATAACCGTCTTGAGTCGTAAGGTCATTTTCTATAATAATCTTACCTTTCTCAGGATCTGCGCCGGTGTTTTCCGTAGACAAATCAATATTATCTTTTGCACTTATCTGAGAAGTTTTTATATCTGTATCAATACCTTTTAAAACAACAGAACCGCTATTGGCGCTTGCTGATACATTTTCAGCAGAAAAATTGATTGCATTATCAGTCTCACCGATACTGCCGGTTTGAGAAATTAAAGACAAATCACCGGAAGCAGTAATGCTTTGCCCCTGAGTACTCTGTGTAATATTTTGTGCAGCATCAATACTGATATCAGACCCTTTTATCACACCGGCTATATCAATATTTCCGTTATCTGCGCCTGTTGTCTTTATGCTTACAAGAGTTTGAGGATTTTCTTTGGAGGAATTAATATTGCCGACATTCAAGGACTCAGAGCTTTCCAGAGCAACATTACCGCCTTCTGCATTAACTGTGCCACCGGCGTTAAGATTTATTGCCTGAGAAATATCAGTACCTGAAAAAGTACCAATATCACCATTATTTGCGGTCAGGTTTATGTCTTTCTGTGCACTTATCGAAGTATCAGAATATCCGTCTTCGTGATATATTGCGCCTTCTGCCGTAAGATTAACATTTTCTTCCGTTGAAGAAATTATAGAATTTAAAATTATATCACCCTGATTCGACACAAGAGTAACATCGCCCGATGCAGTAATTTCGCTGTTAATATTTAAATTCTTATCAGTAATTAAGGACAAATCTCCGTTTATGTCAGACAAATCTCTGTTAAAAAGTATTTCTCCGTCACCTGTTGTTATAATATTGTAATCCGTACCGGCGTTTATGTTACCAAGATCAATATTTGTATTTTGTCCGGTTAAATTTGCTCCACCGCCTGCATTGGCAATTATTTCACCATTTTCAGAGGATACAACTATAGTCTGCTCAGAAGAACCTATGTCGCCACCGGTATTTAATGTAATATCCTGTAAAGCAGACAATGTGGTGTCAGAAGAAGATTGGGCAATATTTCCCTGTGCATCTATATTGATACCGCCATGATCTGAAGTTATCGTTTCAGAAAGCGTAACATTATTTCCGTTTATAGCTATATTTTCCTGACCGGTAATCTGTCCTGCATTTACATCACCCTGTGCATCAATAGAAACGGAAGAACCTGCATCATCAGCTCCGTAAGCATTAATAGTACCGGACTGAGAATATCCGCCTCCGGAAGTTATATCAACATAGCCTGTATCCGCCTGAATATCACCGTTAATATTGACATTTCCGGGAGTCGGAGCAGAGGAAGAATCGTTGTTAATAACGACATTGCCACCAAAATTGGAAATATTATTTACATCAACATCTCCGCTGCCTGTATTTGTGATAGTAACATTACCGGAATCACCATTTATATTTATTGAAGAATCAGCTGTCTGACTGAAACCTTCCTGTGAATTTATATTAACTGATTCCATAGCATCAACGGATTGTGAAATATTTACTTTTTTGGAGCCGTCCAGATTAACATTATTTGCATTTGAAATAGTTGCAATATTTAAATCTGAATCATTGCTTTTTAAATAGATGTCAGAATTTGCACCAAATACATTAACATTATTAGCAACATTTACATTTAAAGCCTGATTTGACGAACCGACATTATAGTCTGCTGTTATATTCAAATCATTGCCGGCATCAAAAGCATTAAATGTATCATCTGTCTGTGTAATATCACCCTGTGCTGAAACATTAATAGTATTTGCCGATGTAACAGAGTCTTTTAAGGTTATATCTCTGCCTGACAGGCTTACTGTACCATCTTGCGCCTGATTTGTAATTTTATTTGATTCTATATCTGTACTTGCCGAAACTGATATATTTCCTGATTCAGTATTTAAAATTTCTGAATTATTACCCTGCACAAATTCAGTGGAAGAAATATTAACACCGTTTTTCGAGTTAATATTGCCGTCTACGGTTAAAGTACTTGCAGAATAATTAACATTAGATGCTGTTATGTTAGCAGATTCATTCTGTGTTACATCACGATCAATAGTAATATTTACATTGCCTGCTGCTGTTATATCATTATTCAGGGTAACTCTTCTTGTCGTGGCAGCTGAATTTGCACCGATATTAACATCTTGAGCAGACATTACTTTAGAACCCACAGTAATTGTTCCGTCTCTTGCGTCAAGATTCACATCTCCGGCGGATTGAATCAAACCGCCTGAAGCGTTTATATTATTTGCATAAAGCTTTACATCACCGCCTGCATCAGAAATAAACTCCGCATTTACAACACCTTCATCATTTACAATTTCTGACATATCAACATCAGGAAGTTTGGTTTTGTTAAAGCCGTCTTCGTTAAATCCCGTAACCAGCGCGGAATCAGCCCCGAGCATAACATTACTGCCGGCAGACAAATCTATTTTGTCCGCAGCAAAAATTTTACCCTGAATGCTCACACTGGCTGTAGAACCTTCTGATGATAAACCGCTGATGTTGTCATAAGTAATACCCTGTCCGAGTCCGAGCAGAGAATTGTAAGTTCCCTGTGCCGGCGTAATAGTCTGCAGGCTGCCTACATTCATAATACCCGAGGCACCTACAATCATACCCATAGGTGATACAAAAATCACATCTCCGCCGATATTTCCGCCTTTTAGAGAATTAAATATACCGTAGATACTCACTCTGTTATCTACAAGATTTACGTACCTGTCTGCACCCTGAGCAAATATCAGGTTTGCAATATCGCCTCTTGAAAGGTCAAAATCCGTAAAATGATGAAATCCTGTATTACCGTTTATCAGACCGCCTGTAATATTTGTTGTATTACCGTCAGTACTTACATTAGTATTATAACCCGGCCCTGCATTAATATTTGTAGCATAAGAAGTCTGGATACCAAAAATAAAAACGGTCAAAGATGCAGCAAGCGACTTTTTGAAAAGCTTCAAAAAGTCTATATTATTCAGGCTTTTTTTATTTTGTGGCATACATAATCCCAACCGTCTTCTCCAATATTATTATAATACCTTAATCAATACTTGCAGTAAACAATATGGAGTATTTTGTTAAAAACTTTATCATAATTATAAAGTTTTATGACCTGATTTATTGACTTGTGAATTATAAGTAATATATGATTTATATTACTTGTAGGAATTGTTGATTAGAATGAAAAAATTAATATTCTTAATAAGCCTGTGCTTATTAAGTCAAAACTTTACCATAGCAGCGGAAAATACAGAATATTCCCAAAACAAAACAACCTCCGCTCCTTTACCGTTAACCGGTGCTTTTGCACAGGCCATTGATGCGATTTGCAATTCCAAATCAAACGAAAGTTCACAGATTTATAAAAGAAATATTGCCACTGCATCTAATGTAGAAAAATCAGCGGCGTCTCATATTTCCGGTGCAGCCCCGATTCCTGCAATTGTTCAAGCCCCTGTTTCTGATAATGTTCTAAATAGCAATACTACAACAGTATCTGCACCGATTCCGAATCAGGCAAAAACTTCTGCGGCTAAAAATAGTTCCGTACAAAAAAATAATGTAAAAATTGCCCAAAACACTAAACCACAGGCTAAAATTGCTCCTACACCGCAACCTGTGAAAACTTCTGTTGTTAAAAACAATTCCGAACAAAAAAACAAGGTAAAAATCACACAGAGCACCAAGCAAACAGCCGCTGCAGCCCCTATCCCGAATACACAAAAGACATCTGTAAAAACAAATATATCTGCAGCACAAGAAAACAAATCAATAACACAAACTCAAAAAACAGTATCTAATCCGGTAAAAAACACTGCACCAATTCCTGTACCTGCAGTACAAAAATCAAAACCTGCAGAAGAAAACAAAATTCATAAACAACAAACTTCTAATCAACAGCCTCCTACGGCTAAAAAGCAGGAATATCCGCAGCAAAATAAGGCAGAAACAGCTGAAAATACACAATCAGCAAGACAGTCTGCTGCGGGTATTCCGCCTATTCCTAAATCAGGAGAAAAGTTAAAACAAGAATACAGAGAAGAAGTAGCTGACCGGCAAAAATACAAGTTCTACGAAGATGAAGAGCTGCAAAATGCAGCGAATCCTCAACCAAAAGAGGAGAAAAAGCTTAATCTTCGTGTCAACAAAAAATCCGACAGACCGCCTGTTATTGTAGAGGACAATCTCTCTGACCCGAATGACAATACACAGGTGCGTGCAACAATTACAAAAGTAGAATTCACCCCTTCAAGAGTATTTTCAGAAGAAGAGCTTCAAAAACTTGCCTCTCCTTTGCTTTCTCAACCAGTAACACTGGATGATATCAAAAAAGTTGTGGACGGAATAACAAGATGCTATATTCTTGGCGACTACGCAACATCAAAAGCATATCTGCCTCCTCAGGATTTATCTGACGGAGTACTCAAAATCAATCTGTTTGAAGGAACTGTAGGCAAAGTTACAGTAAAAGACAACCGCTGGACAAAAACAGGTTATATCAAAAACCGTGTAGCACCTACTCCGGGAGATTTATTAAAAGTAGGTGAACTGGAAAAAGACGTTATATTATTCAATAAAAATAATGCAGTCAAGCTTAAAGTCGGTCTTTCTGCAGGTGAAGAACCCGGGCAAACAGATATAACATTGAATACAGAAGACCCGTTCCCGTTCCACCTTGCCTTCCTTGTTGACAATCAGGGCAGACAGACAATAGGCACAACAAGATGGGGCGGTATGATTACTGCTGACAGTCTGTTCGGACATCGTGACAGGATGTCTTTAGGAGGATACCTTGGAAGCGGCAATCGTGTTGGTTTTGCTGACTACAACTTCCCGTTAAACAAATACGGGACAAGGCTCGGTGCATCCGTTTCCGCAGGTAACATATCCGTTGTAAACGGGCCGTTAAGAGACTTCGGCATAGGCGGTACATCTCAAATTTACAGTGTTTACCTTACTCATCCGTTAATAGACAAAGTTGATTTTAATCTCGGTTCCTACACATCTGCAAATATAAAACGCTCAACAACTGATATTTCCGGAGTAAAACTTCCTACATTAGGCACTTTCTCTTTGACACAGGGATTTACAGCAAGAAAAGATACGGAAAAAGGTATCTGGTACACCGGTCACTACGGTTCTGTCGGATTTGAAGCACTCGGAGGAGATGAAGATTTCTTCAAATACGAAGGAAACATTATGAGATTACACGATTTCGGACACGGAATCATAGGTCAATTTAGAGTTGCCGGACAATATTCTCCTCAAGACAGACTCCCCTGGATGGAGCAATTCCAGATAGGCGGTATGTCTACAGTCAGAGGCTACTCTGAAGGTCTGCTTCTTGGAAAAAGCGGGTATCTTGCCAGTGCAGAAATCATAACCCCTCTGCCATTCCTGCCAAAAGCAATCGGATCAGACAGACTCGGATACATTTACCCGAGAGAAATGATAAAAGGTGCAGTATTTATGGATCACGGTATGGTATTCCCTTACAAAGGCGGTCAGTCTGTAGACAGCGGAGAATTCTTAATGAGCTGGGGTCTCGGACTCAGAGTAAACTTAAGAAAAGATGTTGCAGCACGTTTTTACTGGGGATTCGGACTTAACAACAAATACGATGTTGACCAGAAACTCGGCAGATTCCACTTTGATATTACCTGCGCTCCTGACATAGGCAGAGTTGTAGCGGACAGACATCCTAAACAAAAGAAGAAAAAAGAAAATCTCTAAAAAATTTATGAGGTCTTTAGGTTTGTAACTATGAAAAAAATTATTTTATTACTAATCACAATTCTTTTAAGCACATCAACAGTATTTGCCGAAGGTGCGGTAAATTTTCAATCGGCAATAGACTCGAGAATATATTCTACACAGGGAGCACAGCCATTTGATACTCTCGAGAGAAACAACTACACAAATACAGAAATTATGAATCTCGAAAGCAAAAGCAACCCTCATCCCGATATACAAAAAGACGCTAATATTGTACCCGTACATGAAGAAAAAGGTTTGAAAGGCCTGTTTAAAGGTTTTCGTGTAATCTGGTAACTTTTTATGTAGTTCACTGAGTCAAAGATATAAAAAATTGACGTGAAAAATTCGTGATAAGACTTTGTCAAACCAAACAGCTTTTTACACAATAAATATTATCAATACATGTTTTTTAATACTAAAAATCCACAAATTGCGATTAAGTGTAATTCTTACCACAAATAAATATAGCCTGTGTTTGAAGGTGTTTTTAAAAACAATAATATTAAGAAATATTAAGGTAAAAACAGGCGTTGTGATTGCTTTTTAAAAAATAAATCTCTTTTACAATTGTAGTAGATTTTAATATGTGTTACAATTATAGTAGAAAGGATAATAAAAAGAGTTAATCAAGATGAACACTACATTAGCCTACAATCACAAAAGTATAAGAAAGATGATAAATCATTCATTGTACTTTACTGTATTGTTAAGTGTGTTTTGTTCTCAATCTTTTTTGATTAACAACAATCTTTTTGCAAGTGAAGCGATTAATAACGGAGCGAATATTAAACAAAATAAAGTAGAAGAGCAGACACGCAGTCTTACGGAGGAAAAACAACGATGGGAGTCAATGCTTCGGCAGCGATACCGCAACGGAGCGATTCTTACCATTGCTGACGGGGTGAAACATGTCCGTATGGTGAAGTATATAAACGGAAGACCCGTAAAAATAAATATAGTCGAAGTTAATACAAAATTAAATCCAAACATAGAAATCGCTCCACAACTTGCATCCACAAATTTAAAACGAAGGGCAACTATTAGAACAATTGCATCACGCAACAATTCTATCGCCGCAGTAAACGGCACTTATTTTAAGCCCCAGACAGGTGTTCCTTTAGGCACACTTATGATTAACAAAAAGGTTTACACAGGGCCTATCCATAACAGAGTAGCCATGGGTATAGGCAAAAATGAATTCAAAATGGCTCAGGTTCAATTTAATTCAACCATAAAAGCCGGCAGAAATACTTTAAAAATAGACAACATCAACCAGCCGAGAATGCTTTCTACATACACATTATTATATACAAGAGACTGGGGACAAACTTCTCCGACACCGCCAAAATACGGCGTCAATATAGCGGTACAGGACGACAAAATCACTACAATATCTTACGGCTCCACAACTATACCGGAAAACGGATATGTAATATCCGGACCAAAGTCAAAGTTGGAGCCGTTTTTTTCTGCAAAAAAAATTAAACTGGATATAAAAACATCTCCTGAATGGGAAAACATAGACCACATAATAAGCGGCGGACCTTACCTTGTAAAAGAAGGACAAATATATGTAGATGTTACAGCCCAGAAACTAGGCTCAATAACAGGTAAAAATCCAAGGACTGCAATAGGTTACACAGCAAATAACGAGTTTATAATGGTTGCGGTAGACGGCAGAGAACACGCCTCGGTCGGTATGACTTTAGGCGAACTGGCAAGAATGATGAAAGGTTTTGGCTGTATAAATGCAATGAATCTTGATGGCGGGGGGTCAACCGTAATGTATGTACAGGGAAAGGTTGTAAACAGCCCCGCACAAAAAGGCGGCATACCGATATCAAACGCGCTTACAATATCTGAAAGGACAAGGATAGCCTATGATGAAAAGAACAATTCGTAAGTATTTAAAAAAATTATCCAAGAAAACCGTAAAATTTATGAAAAAAGTCTGGACTTATTTTATAAGCAATTGCGCTATTCTTATTTACTAAATTTGTTCAATTCATCAAACGCTCTTTGGGCGGCTGCCTGTTGTGCCGCGAACCTGTTATATTTTTCTGTTGCTTCCTCTGCTTTTTTCTTGAGCTGCTGCAGCTTTATTTCCTGCTGATAAATCAGCATTGATTGTTCAGGCTCTGGTGATTTTCGTTTAAGTTCATTTAAAAACACGGATTTAAATAAATATTCTTTTTGCAGTTCCGTCATTTTTTTGCCAAGAGTTTCAAGTTTTGGCGGCTCCATAGTAAATTGGGCATATTTTTGCTTAAGCATTTCATAGGCATCTTTAGCATCATCTATTCTTGCATCTGTCCAGTCAGCAGCTTTTCTGGCTGTTTCTTTGATTTTAGGGTCATTTATCTTATCATCAGCCCATTCTGCCGCTTTTTGTGCAGCTTCTTTGACTTTGGGAGATATATAGTCCTTGGCTTCCTGTATTTTTTCTCCGGCTTTTTTTGTTGATTCAGCCATTTTTTGCTTAAGTTGTTCTTTTATCTGTTGATAAGTTTTTTTGCTGCCTGACGGAATTTTCATCTATTTTTCCTTTTTGCCTCTATGAATGCATTAAAACATAAAAATAATATTTTTTGACATTAAGATAGGAGGGATAAAATACGAATTTAAAATGTAAATATATGTAAACATTTTTAATATTTCCTAAAGAAAAAAAAAAAAAAATGACGATGCTATAATCGTGGTTACAAAACGAAAGGATGGTAGAAAATGGTAAATGGAATTTCAGGAATCGGTGCAGGTGTAAATATAGATGCACTTAAAGAAATCATACAGGATGTTGTTGAAGAAACACTGGAAGCAAAAGAAGCACAAAATGTTTCTACAACAGAAGAAGCTGCAGATGAAGAACCTGAACTTGTTGATGCTGCCCAGGTTACAAATGAAGAACAGGAAGCTCTTGATGGACGCAAACACGGTAATGATGGAGAAATTAAAGAAGGACTGACTGGATTAGTCTCTACGATATCAGAAATAATGATGTCAATGATGGAAAAAATGATGGAAATGCTCGGCATAGGACAGGAAGAAAACACAACAACTTCAAATGACTCAACTGAGCAGATATCTAACGCATCGGATAAATATGTGATGACCGAAGACGAAAAAGCTTATTTGACATTACATCCTGATTTTGTAAGAGATCTTGTTGCAAAAGAAAAATTTGAGGAACAATACGGCAGAGCACCAAGGCTGAGTGAAAGCAACGGACTTATTATGGAGATAGGTTCAAAGAAAGACGAAAAAAGATTTGAAAGCATAAAACGCAATATCACTAATGCTGAAATTCAAGCATATTTACAACTCAACCCGAATGTAATTAAAGATGCAATCGCTAAAGGTCAGTAATATATTACTATATATATGCAGCAGATGCTTGTCAAATTGTAATTTGACAAGCATCTGCATATTTTTTATTTATTCTTAACTTTACAATTGAATCTGCATAATTTTGTCGTAAGCCTGAATAACTTTTGTTGTGATGTTTGTTGCAACGGTTACCCCGAGTTCTGCTTTTGCCATTGCTGTCATAACATCGTGGATATCAGCATTGCCGTTTTCTTCCATAACATCTTTCATAAGCTGGTCAGGAGCGTTTAATTCTCTGTTAAAGTTTTCCACAAGACCGGAAAAAACTGATTTGAAATCGTTTGTTTCCAGCTTTTCCACACGATTCATTCTAAACGGCCTGTTAGATACGCTTATACCTGTATCCAGCTTTGTTGGCTGCATTCTTTCAAATAAATTTATATTCGGTGCAAATTTCTTTTCTATCATAACTAAATTCCGTTTCGTTTATTATCCTAAATAGTTAGCCAGTATATTTTTCACATAGTTTTGAGTTTCTTTAAACGGTGGAACGCCGCCGTATTTATCTACATTACCTCCGCCGGCATTGTATGCGGCAAGTGCAAGTACAACATTTCCGTTATATCTGGCAAGTAGCCCCTTAAGATGCCTTACTCCGCCGTCTACATTCTGTACAGGATTATAGGCATCTTTTACACCCAGCCCCTTAGCAGTAGCGGGCATAAGCTGCATAAGACCCATTGCTCCGCAGTGGGACGTAGCTTTGGGATTAAATCCTGATTCTTGCCTTACAACAGCCATAACCAGTTTTTCATCAACGCCGTATTTTTGTGAGATTTTGGATATTAAATTTACTATCTGCTGTTTGGTCGGGTTGATTACATTTGTTATCTTTGTTTCAACATTTTTGGCAGCCTTTACGGTGTTTTTTTCCAGTGCATTTGCCGCAGAAGTAAGAGAAAGGAAGTTTTTGCTTCCCGTACGAAATTGTCCTTCGCCGTTTTGGCTAGCCTTTAATATTTCGGCAAAAGTTTTTTGTTCTGCTTTTACAGACTCAGGATTCAGCTGTTTTTCAATATTAGCAACATGGGCTCTTATGGACTGAACCCTTTGCATAGCCGCATCTTTGCCGCCCTGATCGATATATGCCTGTATTGTTGGAGAAAACATTAACTTTTGCCTGCCTTAACTAACTACCGGTTACGATTATTGTCTGCCTATTTCTACCGCTCTTTGAGCCATGCTCTTGGTTATTGTAATAACTGCAAGGTTAGCTTCGTAGGCTCTTTGTGCAATATTGGCATCTGCCATATCAACTATCGGGTTAACGTTTGAAGTCCTTATATACCCGTTAGCATCAGCATCCGGATGACCGGGTTTGTAAATACGTTCACCGAGAGTCGGATCCTCTACAACACCCGTCAATCTTACGCCGCCTTGTTGAAACGGTATAGTACCTACGCCGAACACGTCTTCTTTCATAGAGTTTAAAAGACCGTGAAAAGAAATATCATCCGTTGCCTGAAGAACCGGAATCTTTCTCACATAGTTAGGAGTATCAAGGTTTGCAATGTTTTTTGCATGGATTTTAAGTCGGGCGCCGTGCGCTTGCAAACTCTTTTGACCTATACTCATTGTTTCCATTAAACTCATATCTTCACCTTCTTTTAAAAATATAATTTATTATTTGCCTACATTTGATACTGTTCGCATTTCACTGATATATGCTGACATTTTTCTGGCTGCAACAGAATACAATATGGACATTTTCTGCATTTCTGCCAGTTCATATGTAGGGTCCACACCTACATCCTGCTCTTCAATAAGACCTGAAGGTCCAAGTTTTATTGAAAGTTCTGTTTCCAGAGGATTGTTCATTGTACCGAGATACTGGTCAAAGCTGATATCCTTCCTTACATAATTGGGTGTATCCATATTTGCAAGGTTTGTTGACAGAGCACGCTGTCTTTGGGATATCAAATCCAGCATAAGGTTATTTTTAATTATCGGATCTTTTGGCGTATACATTTTTAGTCACCCGTATTTTTATCCTATTGTGTTAAATTTATTGATCTCTGGTACATATCGTCTATTACTTTTATCAGTCTTGTACCTGCAATCATAGAAGAATTGAGTCTCAATACTTCGTTTACATTTGCTATATAATTTGCATTGGAACGTTCCAAACCGCCTTGAGCTATATAATTGTGCTCTTTAACAAGTCTCGGTTCACCGGAATCCGCTGTCGGTACAACTTTGTTATACTCTGCAGGTTTTAATCCTTCCGGATTCTGGAATTGAACAACCGGAATTTTCCCCAGAACAGTATGCTGTGTATGTCCTTTTTCTATAATCAAAACCGTACCGTCCTGTTTTATTCTTAAACCCTCATGGTTAACGGGAACTTTTATTCCGTCGCCCACAAGATAACCGTCATTGGTAACGATATATCCGTCTTTATCGAGTTTAAATGAGCCATCTCTTGTATATTGAACTTCACCGTTGGGCGAGGTTACAGGTATAAATCCCGGGCCGGTAAGTGCAACATCCAAAGGCTGATTAGTTTTCATAAAAGCACCTTGAGAATAGTCATAGCGGACTTCTCCGTCTAAGTATCCGTTTTCATCAAGGATTTGTTCAAAACGCACCTGCTTGTATGCATTTGTA
The DNA here is from genome assembly GCA_949296245.1 of uncultured bacterium. GTDB lineage: Bacteria > Cyanobacteriota > Vampirovibrionia > Gastranaerophilales > Gastranaerophilaceae > Limenecus. The sequence goes on along the minus strand of CASFNW010000024.1, from coordinate 1,707 downwards.
TTGAGGTTGCCTATATTGCTTGAGATATATCCCAGCCTTTCGAACTGGACATTTGTATTTATGATACCTCTTCTTATTAACCCTTGTAGTGTTGTCATATATTGCCTTTCTTGCTGATTAATAACTTTTATTTATTCAATACTATGAACTGCTCAATGATTGTATTGCCTTTGACAGGTTGTTATTCTGCATTACAAACAGCTGTCTGTTAGCTTCAAAATTACGTTTTACAGGAATAATCTGCAGAATCTCGCTGTTTAAAGAAACATTGGAGTATTCGTTATATCCCTGCTTTATATTAGGGTCGAGTACCGCAACGCCCTGATTTGTAACAACAGAAAGTGTTCCTGCGTATTCCAGTTTGTTTGTTGCTTTATTGAATACTTTTACATCGCCGTTTTTGTATATTTTTACATCCTCTAATTTTTCCGGAACGACAGGTAATTTTATAGGTGTTCCGTCATTTGCAAGCACATGTGCATTTTCTAAAGTAAGCAGGTTTCCGTCTTTATCCAGCTTAAAACGTCCGTCTCTTGTTAATTTTATCCCGTCAGGACTCTGATATTGGAAATATCCCTTGGCACCTATTGCTAGGTCGAGTGGATTATTAGAGTGACCGATTCTGCCTATAGAATCATCAACAGCAGTGGACAGTGCATGTGTACCTATATACTCGGCAAAAGAAGATACAACAGGGTCTTTTCTTTGATATCCGACTTTATCAAATGAATTGTAGTTTTCGTTGATTATACCGAGCATCTCTGTCTGCAGATGCATAGCACGGATACTCGTTGTCAAGCCGTTTTCAAAAAAATTTATTTCACCGCGTAACTTCATAATTTACACCTTTGCTTATACACATTTACTCTTTAATGATGTCGGCAAAAAAGTCAAAAAAAATAATAAAAAAAGATAAAATACTGCATTTACATGATATTTGTGAAGAATTGTTAAAGTGGATATTTAAAAAAAATCAATTTTCTTCAAACATATTTTTTTATAAATACATAAAAGTGTTTAGTAAAGGAAGGTGGTAGTTAATGAGTATTTCTATTTCAAATGTTTCTGGTACTTCCGGTGTTGTTAATAACAATTTGCCAGAATTTGATTTTGATTTAAATTTTGATGCGAAAACATCAAGCAGACAGACCGGAAATGTCAAATCAGAGGTTAGTGAATTATACAATAACGGCAAACTTACAAATAAGACTGTAAAAACATATTATGTCGACAGATTTCAAACGGAAGATACAAATCGTCCTGTAAAAACAACTACTTACTTTTACGATGATTCAGGTAATTTGAAAAAAATAGAAATGAATAAAGAATCTAAATACGGAAATATATATAAGTTTGACAAAACTAAAATAGGTAATAATGGTAAATGGTTCAACTCTTATTTAAAGACACCAGATATCAATGTTTGCGCAAATACTGACGGTACAATAAAGAGAGCTAATTTTGGTGTTGATTTAGATGGACTTCAAACAAAAATAAAAGACCTGCCAAAACATGCACAAAAGATGTTTTATTCCGGACTCGATTTTATAATGGAAAATATTAAGAAAATAAGATAAGCATATAAATATTTCTATAAATTGTCCAAGCAAAATTCGTGATAAGGAGCAAAGCGACGTGAACAAGAACTCTGTTCAAAATGATTGAGTATCATTTTGAATAGAGACTCTGCCGAATAAAAGCAACTAA
>CASFNW010000023.1 GCA_949296245.1 uncultured bacterium | reverse complement strand
TTGCTGTTAAAAGTAACAATCTTGCTTGTGATGCTGCTAAACCCATTTTATGTCTCCTTACGACTTACTTACATTACTTACATATATATAAAAACAAAATAAAAAATCTATATTCAGTATATATAGATATTGTTACATTTCTTCATAATTACACTTTGTTGATTTATTTCTTAAACAGCAACTGACAATTATCTAATCCGGTGTCGCAGTTGCCGCAGGTGTCTTGTAATCAGACGTGCGGTACTTCGTAAGGACAGGCTCACTACTGCTCACCTTTTCAATAGTTCTTGCACGCAAAAACTTCGTTTCTGACTTAGCTCCACTCATAAAAGCAACATTTAGTTGCTTTTATTCGGCAGAGACTCTATTTCAATTTCTAATCGTCATTCTGAGGGAACAAATGGACCGAAGGATCTTTCTTAAAGAATGAATAGTATATAGATTCTTGCATGATATATACGGCTCGTACCTTGCCTACATATCATGCAAGAAAGAAATTATTACTGCATAGATATATAATAATTTTTGTTATCAAATTACGCAATATATACTTATTTTGTTTAATTTTACTTCTCAAGCGGTCTCATGGTTGGGAATGCTATTACATCTCTGATAGTTTGAGAGTTTGTAAGCAGCATAACAAGTCTGTCTATACCCATACCCATACCGCCTGTCGGAGGCATACCGTATTCCAGTGCGGTGATAAAGTCTTCATCCAGCTCCATAGCTTCTTCGTCACCATTTGCTTTTGCAAGTGCCTGTGCCTCAAATCGGCTTCTCTGGTCAATAGGATCAGTAAGTTCTGAGAATGCATTGGCAAGTTCCCAGCCGTTTATTCTTGTTTCAAAGCGTTCCGTAAGTCTTGAGTCGTCTCTGTGAACTTTTGCCAGAGGCGAAATTTCTCTCGGATAATCTATGATATGACAGGGCTGAATCAAAGAAGGCTCGATTTTGTCTTCGAATACGGCTTCTACAACCTGACCCCAGTTCATATCGTCTTCTACCTGTACATTAAGCTTTTTCGCAGCTTCTATAGCAAGTTTGGCATCATAAATTTCCATAAAATCAATGCCGGTAGCTTCTTTAATTGAACCAAGCATTGTCTTTCTGTCCCAGGGCGGGGTAAGGTCTATTTCGTGTTCTCCGTAAGTAATTTTTGTTGTGCCGAGAACTTCCTGTGCAACATAAGCAACCATGTTCTCCGTAAGAGTCATCATGTCATTGTAATCAGCATAAGCCTGATACAGTTCTATCATGGTAAATTCAGGATTGTGGCGGGTATCAATACCTTCATTGCGGAAGCATCTGCCGATTTCATAAACTCTTTCCGACACACCGCCTACGATAAGTCTTTTCAGATATAATTCAAGCGCAATTCTCAACGTCAAATCCATATCAAGAGCGTTGTGATGCGTTGTGAATGGTCTTGCGTTCGCGCCTGATGCTGTTGTTTGAAGAATCGGTGTTTCTACTTCCAAAAATCCGGCTTTTGCAAGATATTCTCTTATTTTTTGGATAATAAGACTTCTTTTTCTGAAAGTATCACGAACATCTTCGTTCATAATAAGGTCAACATAGCGCTGTCTGTATCTTGTATCTACATCTGTAAGACCGTGAAATTTTTCCGGCAGAGGAAGAAGGGCTTTGGATAAGAGTTTATAATCCGTAGCTTTTATTGAGAGTTCTCCTCTAGGCGTTCTTCTGATAGTACCCTGAAATCCGACAATATCTCCTATATCAATGAGTTTCATTGCCTTAATTTTTTCGGGGTCCATGTTTTCTTTGTGTGAAAATATCTGGATTTTACCTGAACCGTCCTGCAAATCAATGAACATTCCGGTGTTTCTCATTGCCATGACTCTGCCGGCAACTTTGTATTCGTCATTAGTTTCTTCACCGGCGGGCAGTTCTTTGTATTTTTCCTGCAAAGCTTTTGCTGATGCATTTTTATCATATGAATAAGGATAAGGATTTATGCCCCTATCTGCCAATTCTGTTAATTTTTGTATTCTTGTATTTCTGATTGCATTTAAAGTCGGTGCATTCATTGTTGGAGTATGATTGTTTTCTGACATTCTCAATTCCTTTTTAATTGTTCTTTAATAAATATTTTATCATTAAAAAATTTTTTATAAAATTTATATTCAAAAAAATAACAGGTTCTTGGATATCAAGAACCTGTATAACTAAATATTGCTTTATAATTACCATTCGATAATCACAGCACCGGGGGCGCCTTTACCGCCTTTACCCCAGATTTCCTCGGATTCTGCACCGGAAGAACCTTTTGCGCCTCCTCCGCCGCCTCCGGCACCAAAGTAATTTCTGTCTTTATATGGCATTGCCTGACCATCGGGAGATTTAGATGCATCATCTTTATAATACCCCGGTATACCACCCGTTGCATTAGATTTGAGCAGTTTTACAAGAGATGTTTCTCCTATCTGCCCGGCAAGGATTCCGGTTGCAGAGGCAGATGCTGTTGTATTCCATTGTGAAGAGCCTCCGCTGCCGCCGGATGCATTATAGCTTGTTGTTCTGTCACTTGCATATATGGTGACATAGCTGGAACCGCCGAGGCCTCCGTTAGAATTCTGGGCTACTGCTCCCGTACCGCCTCTGCCTATTGTTGCTTCGAGTTTTTTCATACTCGGAACAACTGCAGGTCTTACCGGTTGAGCTGCTTGGCCTGCACCTCCCGAAAAGAGCATGTTGTATCGCATAAGCACTACACCGGCTGAGCCGTCTGCCCTGCCTGTTCCCGGATTAATAGGATTTACTGCAGGCGTATTTTCATCTCCGCTAGGATCTTCCTGAGGCTGACCGTTTTCATCTAATATAAGATTACCATCCGCATCTGTCAGATAACCTTCATTTGGATTAATTACCGGGTCAGCTGCCGATATGCCGTTACTGTCACGGCCCTTGCCACCTTGTCCGTAAGAAAGAACAAGATATTTGCGATTATATAAATTATTATTTATTGACGTTTTTAACGTTAATAATTGAAAAGCAGCACTGCCAAAGTATTTAGTAGCATATAAGTCAGCACAAGAAAGGTCTCCTATCTTGTGATTTTTCATAGCATTTTGGTATTGAGCTAAGTTGCCCAAACCTGTAACGTCTATCTTACATAAATAACCGGGATATGAATATTTTAGATCACTACTACACTTATAGTGACCCATTACAATTATTCCCATTTGGCCGTTTGGCGAACCTGCATCGCCGCGTCTTCCGTTGTTACCGCAGCCGTCATTTGATTCCGAGCTGTATTTACCGCACGCAGGCCCCCAGCGGCCTCCGCCGCCTAAGCCGCCCTTTGCAAGGATAAGCACATTACCATTACTGTCTAATACATAAGAATCATATCCATAGTTACCGGCGTAGCCACCGCCTCTACCGCCTCCAGCGGCAACGATTGTATAAGTTACGCCTTTAACTAAATTTAAAAATCCATGGTCAAACCCGCCGGAACCACCGGGACCGCCCGGGTTTTCTTTACAATTTTTGCCGTCATTTTGCCTGTTACCGCCTTGACCGCCGCCGCCTATAACAATAAATTCATATTCCCCGTCTGCCGGTGCTTTAAAAGTCTCTAGATGGTATTGTTCATTAGGGCTGCTGTTATATATTTTTTTAGTACGTTCTGTGTAACCGGAAGCTCCTCCGCCTCCGCCTCCGACTATTGTAACTTCAAAGTTCCTTGCGTTTATCGGAGGAACAAACGTACACTTGTCAGACTGACCCGAGGGAGTCCATGCATTTGTTGTTGATGAATAGATTACGTGCCTGTCATTTTCATCTATTGTACATATCCATGACCCGTGAGTAGTATTAAGCGTACGCTTTTTCTTCGTCAAAACAGGTATGGATGCAAGTGTAATAAGACATACGATAAGCAGTGTTATCAATGCTTCGGCAAGCGAAAAGCCGAAACTTTTCTTTAAAAAAGTTTTATTCATTTGTGCTCCTTATATAGACAGTATATTTTTATAATATACATATATTCGGTATTTTTCATCAACTTTTGAATCTATTCTTTACAGTTTATATATAAAAAGCCTTATCAGACTTGATTTTAACGGCAGCAACTTTAGAGTTTACATTCATTTACATTTATTCAATTATTAATATTTATTACAAGAATTAGTTAAATAAAATATTTACGTTTCTATAAAATCTGCTGAAAAAGATTTTCCCCTGTGAGATAATTATTTCATATTGTCAACGGACTCCGACTGCTTGATGAACCTGTGCGATAAACAAAGTGCATTTTTATCAACAAGTCCGGCACAGTCAACAGCGAAATCTGACGGGGCTGACCGAATAAAATGAGGGAACGCCCCTTGTGGAGCCGGACGTTACTCCGGCGGAACGTCAGATTTCAAGACAGCGAAATCTGACTGGCACGCCAAGGACTCCGTGCGAAAGGTGCCTGTGGCACGTTTCGGATGGAGACTCTGCCGAATAAAAGCAACTAAATGTTGCTTTTATGAGAGGTGCTAAGTCAAAAGCGAAGCTTTTGCGTGCCCGTACGCATCAGGATGCCCTCGGGTACAAGCGAGGCCGCCTCAGACAGATTTACAAGGGGATGGATTAATGCAATACGTACCGCTACATTTACATACAGAAAACAGTCTATTAGACGGCGCAATCCGCATAAAAGAGCTGTGTAAATTTGCAAAAGAAAACGACATGCCTGCTGTTGCAATAACAGACCATGGCAATATGTACGGCGCAATCCAGATGTATGAAACAGCCAAAGAAATGGGGATAAAACCTCTTATAGGCTGTGAATTTTACGTGTATGACGGAGATATTACGGAAAAAAATCCGGCAAAAACACATCCCTACCATCTTGTGCTTATTGCAAAAGACCAGATTGGGTATAAGAATCTTGTAAAACTTGTGTCCATTGCAAAATGCAAGGGCATGTATTATAAACCAAGAATTAACCACGAACTTATTGAAAAGCACCATGAAGGGCTTATATGTCTGTCTGCCTGCGTGCAGGGTGAAATTGCACAGGGATTTATTCAGGGAAATAAAGAAGCCTCTTACGAAGCTGCTAAATTTTATAAAGGACTGTTCGGCGATGATTATTATATAGAGCTGCAGGATCACGGGCTGGAAAAACAAAAAATGTCCAATCCGGGGCTTATTCAGCTTGCAAAAGACCTTGATATAAAAATGGTCATTACAAATGACAGCCATTACCTGAAAAAAGAAGACGCTGACTGGCACGACACGCTTTTGTGCATCCAGACAAACTCGCTTAAAGAAAGCAATGACAGATTTCGTTTTCCTAATGATGAATTTTATGTAAAAACACCGGAACAGCTTCGAGATGCTTTCAAATGGATGGAAGCGGATATGTTCGAAGAGTGCATAAAAAATACGGTAGAAGTTGCTGATAAATGTCACTTAATAATAGAAATGGGAAAATACCATATTCCGTATTTTGAACTTCCGCCCAATTTTACATCGGAATCTTATCTTGAATATCTTACATTAGAAGGTATAAAAAAACGCTACGGAGCATTGACGCCAAAGCTTAAAGAACGTATGGATTATGAACTCGGTGTAATTAATAAAATGGGATTTGCCGAGTACTTCTTAATCGTGTCGGACTTTATACATTTTGCAAAAAGAAATGATATACCGGTAGGCCCCGGCAGGGGCTCTGCTGCCGGCAGTCTTATTTCTTACGCATTAGAGATTACAGACCTTGATCCTATAAGGCACAATCTGTTGTTCGAAAGATTTTTGAATCCGGAACGTGTAAGCATGCCTGATGTGGATATAGATTTTTGTGTAGACCGCCGCGGCGAGGTTATTGATTATGTAACTCAAAAATACGGAGCCGATAAAGTCTGTCAGATTATTACTTTCGGTACACTTGCAGCAAGAAACGCAATGAAATCTGTTGCAAGGGTTTATGATATACCGTTTGCACAGAGCAATCAATGGGCGCAGTTGATTCCTGCCGAGCCGAAGATTAAAATCGATGACGCTTTAAAAGAAGGCATGGAACTTAAAAAACTCTATGATACAGACCCTACCGTAAAAAAACTTGTGGATATGGCAAAAGCTATCGAAGGGCTGAAAAACAATACAGGCATGCACGCTGCAGGTGTAATCATTTCAAAGATGCCGCTGTCAGATGTTGTTCCCGTTGAACCCTCAAAAGAAGGTTTGATTGTAACGGAATATACAATGATTGAGGACGAACATATCGGGCTTTTAAAGATGGACTTTTTGGGGCTTCGAAACCTTACAATCATACATAACGCATTGAAGATGATTGAAAAAAGAACAGGTACAAAGCTCGATATCAACAATATTCCGCTTGATGACAAAGCTACTTTTGACCTTCTTCAAAGAGGAGATACAGACGGTGTATTCCAGCTTGAATCTGCCGGTATGAAAAAGCTTGTAAAAGACTTAAAGCCTTCCGTGTTTGAAGATTTGGGCGCTCTGGTTGCACTGTTTCGTCCGGGGCCTTTAAACTCCGGCATGGTAGATGATTTTGTACAGCGTAAACACGGCAGACAAAAAATTGAATATGCGCATCCCGATCTGGAGCCGATTTTGAAAGATACATACGGCACAATCGTTTATCAGGAACAGATTATGCAAATCTTCCAGACTCTTGCCGATTATTCTCTCGGACAGGCAGACAATGTCCGCCGCATGATGGGTAAAAAACAACTGGAAAAAATGGCGGAACAAAAAGGCTTGTTTGTTCAAAATTCCGCTCATCACGGTATGACACAAAAACAGGCGGAAGATTTGTTCGAACAAATTGAAAAATTTGCCGCATACTGCTTTAACAGGAGCCACTCTGCAGCGTATGCTTTTGTTGCATATCAGACAGCATATTTAAAAGCACATTATCCTGTTGAATATATGTCTGCGCTGCTTTCCAGCGTGTCTAACGATCAGGAAAAAACACAGCTTTACATTGGTGAATGTCAAAAAATGGGAATAAAAGTTCTTGCGCCTGATGTTAACAAATCCAATGCGAAATTTACACCTGACGGCAACAACATACGCTTTGGTCTGGCCTCCATAAAAAATGTGGGCGAGGGTGTAATTGAGCTTATTGAAAAAGAGAGAGTTTCAAAAGACGGCGAATTTAAATCACTCTACGATTTTTGTACAAGAATAGACTACAAGTCATACAATACCCGTACTTTAGAGAGTTTGATAAAATCAGGAGCTTTTTCAAACATTGAAAAAAGCAGAAAACAGCTCATAGAAAATCTGGAACCGCTCATTTCTTCTGCAAAAAGGCAGAGTGAATCAAAATCACTTGGTCAGGCAAGTCTATTTGCAGGCATGACAACAAGTGCCGGTGTTGAACTTGATACATATCACCTTACGGGCAGTGATGAAGAGTTTGATGACAAACAGATACAGGCTTTTGAAAAAGAATATCTCGGCTTCTACGTTACAAGCCACCCGCTCTCGAGCATTGCGGACAAGCTGCCGTTTTTGACAACACATAATATTGCGGATCTTAAGGATATGCCAAATGACAAACCTGTTACTATATGCGGACTGCTTACACAGGTTCGCCAAATACCTACCAAAAAAGACCCGACAAAATTCTTAAAAGCAGGTATCATAGAAGATTTAACAGGAAAGGTGGAATTTGTAGCGTTCCACAAAACTTTGATAAACTGCAACTCTTTTATTGAATCGGAAAAGAAAGTTATTATGTCCGGTAAAGTCCAAAAACGTGATGAGGACCAGTTTAATATAATTGTAGACTCCGTAAAACCGGTTGATAACAGCAATATAGTAACGGTATCTCTCAATGATGAAATGAAATTTGAAGAGCTTGTAGGGCTGAAAGATATGCTCTCTCATTTTAAAGGAGGAGATCCTCTTGTTATGAGTGTCAAAGAGCCTGACGGCAGCAATGCCAGAATTCTTTGCGATTCTCATTTCTGGGTTGAGGCGTCTAATGAGCTTGTTCATGCAGTAAACAGCAATTTTAATGACAGAGTTGCCATCAGTGTAAAATCACTGGACGAATAATGTTTATAACTCATTTTTTTGTGGAATTATTCATGTGTGTGGAAAGGTGCGCGTATGAATACTATTCTTGCAAAAATCAAAGAAATTATTAAAATGGCGGCTTTTATATGTCAGAGAGGTCTGTCGACAATGTTCGGCACATATTAATTTCTGACTTTATGTGTTAAAGTACAGACCTGTTACTGCTTATCTTTGGGCAGTATGATTTTCTTTTTAATGTATTCCTGTACATTTGAAGAAATCTGAACATTCTGGATACCGAGGTTGTATTTTTTCATCTCGGCGAGTTTGTCCTGCTCGTCCATCAAATCTTTTTTGGGGATTTTTATTGAATTTTTTACATCTTCAAACTCGTGAGATTTGCCTTTGTTTGCTATTTTAAAAATAATCTCATCTATGTTTGAAGAGCTTATACCGTGTTTCTGCGCCAACTCGCTGACAGAAATTCCGTATGGCAGTTTGTACAGCCATTGCAAAGATAGAGCATCTCTTGGTGAAAGGCTTACAACACCGTATTTATGAGGTGTGTACATAATATCCGTATCATAAGGGCTGTGTCCGAGCCCGAGAGAATGTCCTATTTCATGCAGGATTGTGTGATAGACTTCATTTTCATCCTGATATTGCTGATGCAAAATACCGTCGGAGAGCCCTATCTGGACTTCTGCAGAGTAGAGACGTCCATTATTGTCAAAATGAAAATAACAGTGCCCGAGAGCCTTTCTGTCCACACGTTTCCAGTCCAGATTGACCTGAGAGTCATTTAAATTTTGCACAAGTTTAAACCGTACTTTTCCTGCAGAAACCTTCTCCCATTCCTGCAAGGCTCTTTGAACAAGAGACTGATATTTATATGTATCATTGTTTGTACGGGCATACCATCTGAAAGGAGCAATGTAAAACCTCAGCGGAAAACAGTTGTCCGGCCACCTTATTACACGATTTTCTTTTAAATTGTCCTGAAGATAAGTTAAAAGCTGCATAGTTCCCTGTACGCACAAATACTGATAACACAGTCGATGACATTTCATCAGATGCTGCTATATTACCAGTATAGCAGATTTTTCTAAATTTGTTTTGTCACTATGGCAAGAATATCATTAAATATCAACACCATCATCAAGATAATCAAAAGCAGGAAGAAAAAGTTGCTGACTTTTGCCATAACTTTTTCATCTACGGGTTTGCCTTTAATTTTTTCAATAATTAAAAACAACAAATGTCCGCCGTCCAATGCCGGTATGGGCAGAAGGTTCATAACAGCAAGATTAATGCTTATTATAGCTGTCAGCAGGATTCCGTTTAGAATACCGGAATGTTCTATCATATCACCGCCCATTTTAGTGGCAGCAACAATACCTCTGAGTTCTTTTACGGGTATTTGTCCGGTGATAAGTTTTTCTAAGCCGAGAAGAGTGTATTTTGTATTTATCCAGGTATACTGCAAAGAGCCTGTTAAAATTGTCAAAGGAGAGGTTGTTTTTATCAAAACGCGTTCTCCGTCGCGTTCTATACCTATAACACCTTCTTCGTTAGAATAGATGGGTTTTAGTTCTATAACTTTGTCCTCACCGTTAACTTTTCTTTTTACGGTAAAAATCATGGGCTTTCTTGTATCAGCCAGTGCCTTTGCAACATCGCAGAGCTTTGTTGTGCCATCAGAAGCAATCTCTTTTTTGCCCTGGAGTGCATCACGCATTTTTATAAGTTTTGAATCAAGTTTTATAGAATCATTCTTTATTTTTTCAATACCCATAAGTGCTGCTGCTGAGAGCTTAATAGGTGCTTCATCAGCAGGTTTTATAAGAGTAATTTGCGTACCCTTTTGTATAGGTGCATATACATCTTTTACAGAGGGATTTTTTGCCTGCAAGTCTTTTAAAACTTTGTTGTATGCTTCATTTGAAACATATCCGTCAAATTTTTTGCTTGCTTTTGCATAAATATTAGTCTGGAAAGGCTGAATAATATCAGAACCGTTTATTTTAAGTATTATATCTCCTTTTTGCAGCCCTGAATTTGCAACAGAAGCGCCTTTGGCTTCTTTTACTGCTTTTACATATACTATAGCCCTATCCGTAGGCAGTTTATGGGTAATAGCTGCAGTAAACATTACAAGAGCAATTGCACACAGCATGTTTGCCACAACCCCTGCACAAAGAACTATCGCTCTTTTCCATATTGCCTGATTATGGAAAAAATCAGGAGAATCTTTAGGCAGGTCAGGATTCTCGTCATCATCAGGAAATGAAACATAACCGCCTAAAAGAAATGCATGTACAAGAATCTCTATATCACCGATTTTGCCTTTAAAAAGTGTCGGGCCGACCGGCAGACCAAAGCCGAATCTTGTGACTTTAAACCCGAGCATCTTTGCTGTGAGCAGGTGTCCGAGTTCATGAACAAGAATCAAAAAGCTTATCAGCAAAATCATTATAATTATATTCATAAATTCAATCTTTCATTGACTGTTACTTCGTATCTATTCTATCATATACAATTATTTAGAAAAGTATTATACAGTCTAATCAAATGATTAAATTTTTATCAAAAATAATAAATCTTTTATACAAAAAGCGCTGCTATTTTTGCGGAAAATCAGAAGATGACAGCATAATGTGCAATAGCTGTTTTGGAAAAACAGAGTTTTTGCCGTACAAAAAATTTAAAACACTCGACGGTGTGGATATTTACTGCGCAGCCGTTTATAAAAACAACATAAAAAAACTGATAAGAGGTCTCAAATATCACAATCAGCGGGAACTGGCATATTTTCAGGCCAAAATTATGTACGATTACTGGGAAAATCTAAGGATTTCAGAAAATGAGTTCCTGCTTGTTCCAGTACCTTTGTTTCCTGACAGAGAAAAGCACAGGAAATACAATCACATGCTGCTTGTTGCAAAAGAGTTTGAAAAACTTTCACAGGGCAGATGCACCACAGCAGAACAGCTTATAAAGCGCATAAAAAACACAAAACCGCAGTACAAACTCTCAAGAAAAGAGCGTGAAGAGAACTTAAAAGACGCTTTTGAACTTATTGAAGGTTTTGAGATGTTTAAAGACAAAAATATTCTTATTCTTGATGATATTTTTACAACCGGTGTAACACTTAGAGAAATGGTAAAAACTTTTCAAAGCCATGGCTTTGAAAATATTGTGTGCTTTACAACAAGCTGCAGCGAGCATGCTATATAAATTTCATATTGTCAACTGACTCCAACTACTTGATGAACCTGTGCTATAAACAAGTACATTTTTACCAACAAGTCCGGCACAGGCAACAGCGAAATCGGACGGGGCTGACTGAAAGGAACGCCCCTTGTGAGGGAAAACCACGCTTTTCCCGAACGTCAGATTTCAAGACAGTGCATGGGGTCACTTTAGCTATATTTATGCTTATGTGGCCTCGCTACATCTTATAAATATGCCACCTGTATATTTACTCGGCAGAGTGTGTACACTCCTACAAGCAAGGCCGCCTCAGACATTATCTTGCAAGTCTATTCGTTAAAAGCAAGAAAAGATTCTTTCAAAAATTCATAACCTTTTAAGAACGATTCTATATTTACCATTTCGTCGCTTGAGTGCATGTTGTAAATATCAGCAAGTCCCAAAAGACACGGTTTAAATATTTGTCCGTGTTTATTCTTCTCGTGTGCATAGATATGAGTTTCCGCACCGGCATGGAAAGAAGACACCTCTCCTTTTATTCCGATTTTTTCACACGCTTTGACACAAACCTTCGGGATTGTGTCATCGTCTGATTTTTCAAAGGCTTTCATTTTTGTCTGTGCAATAAACTCTGCCATGGCAATGCCTTCGTATTTTTTGTTAAATTCTTCCACAATATCTTTTATTTCCTGAATAAGCTTATTTTCATCAGCTTCTTCAGAGCTTCTTATTGAGTACTTTGCCATTGCTTTTGTGTTGATAATATTTGTAAGACTGTTATTTGCAACATATTCAATGTAGCTGTCTTCGTGAAGTCCTTTTTGTGCAATCTTTTGTATAACCGGTTCAACTCCGCCGCCTATGACAGAGCCTATATTGATAGATGTAACAGTACCGTATTCGTCACGTTTGTATTCCCCCTGAGGAATCTGTGCTATAAGTTCACCTATAAGTTTTACCGCATTAACTCTTGTTATGTCTCCTATATCAATACCGGAATGGCCGCCTTTAAAGGCATTTACTATCAATGTGCCGTTTGTATAGCTTGCTCCTGCTATCTGTATTTGCCCGAGTTTATCGGCATCCAGCACCATTACATATTCTGAGTCTATTTCGTTAAATTTTACATTGTGTATACCTGACATGTTCTGTTCTTCGTCTTTTGTAAACACAAGTTCCAGCCCGCCGTGCTTGATTTCCGGATGTTCTTTCAGGTAAAGCGCCAGATAAATAGCAGCAGAATCACCCACTTTGTCATCAGAGCCCAGTGTTCTTTTTTTGTCGGTTTCAATAAACTGCCCGTCATCTGAAATTCTTATATTCACGGGCGATGCATCCCCGACAACATCCATATGGGAAGAAAGAAGCAGCGGTTTTTTAGAAGAATCCGTTGCGGGAAGTTTGGCAACAACATTGCCAAAATCATCATGCTTTGCTTCAATTCCTGCGGATGTTAAAATTTCTAAAATTTTTGCGGAAACTTTATCTTCTTCTCCGGACGGAGACGGAATCTGTGCGAGTGTACAAAACAGGTCTATAAGTTTATTCTGCTGTCTCAATTCTTCAATATTGTTTGCCATAATTAAAAACTCCTTTTTATAATTCTAATCACGATTGCCTCTTATAAAAAGCCGGCAGAAGTGCTGTCACGATAATGATAGAAGTTTTAGCAGAATTTGTAAATCAGTTATTTTTATTAAATCGCACTTGTAATTTTTGCATCAGTCTCTGTGTCATCGAATTATGCATCATATACAATTCCAGGATTCAGAACTGCTCTCGGATACAAAATAATCCGAACGCGTCCTAGACAATTTGCCTGTGTGCCGCTAGTTTGTTTTTGCAGCTGCCTGTTCTCTAGCTGCTTTGTTTTGTTCTCTTTTTTCTTCTATTTTTTCAATACGTCTGTTTCTTTTATATCCATATCCGGCATATATAGCCAAACCTATAATCAGCCATAACGGAAACAGCAATGCATTTTTGCCCATACTGCTGATTGCAACACACATCAGTCCGCCGCAAAGTATAATTCCTAAAGACGGAAACAACGGAGAAAACGGAACCTTAAACGGTCTTTCTCTGTCAGGGTCGGTTTTTCTGAGTATCAACACACTTACGCAAACAACGATGAATGACGTAAATACACTGAAAATACAAAGCTGTGCTGCAAGGTTCAAGTCAAGGAACAAACAGCCTATCATCATTGCAATACCTACAATCCAGGTAATAATGTGAGGTGTTTTGTATACAGGGTGAACCTTTTTAAGTATTGTCGGGAAGAAATTGTCTCTCGCCATAGAGAACAAAATTCTTGTTGCCGCCAACTGCATAACAAGCAAAACAGAAGTCAAACCTGTCAATGCACCCAGAGAAATCAAACCGGCAAACCAGCTCTGACCTGTCATCTGGATTGCGTGTGCAATAGGAGCATTTATATTAATCATATTCCATGGCACAATACCTGTTAATACAAGTGCCACAAATATATATACAATTGTACAAACAAGCAGTGTACCTATAATACCTATCGGAACATCTTTCTGCGGATTTTTTGTTTCTTCAGCAGCCGTTGATATTGCATCAAAACCGGTATATGCAAAGAAGATAGTAAAAGCACTAACAAGTACGCTGCCAAATCCGTTAGGAACAAAAGGCACCCAGTTAGCAGGTTTTACGTAAAATGCACCAACAGCTACAAACAAACCTATAACAAGCAGTTTGATTATAACCATTACACTTGCCATATTTTTAGATTCTGAAATACCTTTAACAAGAATATATGTAACTAGCAATATCATCAGCATTGCCGGAATATTTAAGCATATCGGAATTACACCGAATAAATGCGGTATGTGATCCATAGGGTTCATGCCCATCTTTAAATAAGCAGCTTTAGCAGAACCCAAATCACTGATAAGCCACAATGGCGGATACATTATATGGTGGCAGATACTGTGCAGAACAGGAGGAAGATTTGCTGTATAAGCTTCAAAACCTCTTAAAAATTGGAATAAATATCCTGTCCAGCTGCATGCAACCGCAATATTACCAATAGTATACTGCAGCATCAAAACCCAGCCTACCATCCAGGCAGCCAGTTCACCTAATGTAGCGTAGGTATAAGTATAAACACCGCCTGATACAGGTATCATTGATGCAAATTCCGCATAACACAATGCAGAGAATATACACGCAATTGCTGCAATAACCATGGATATTACAATTGCAGGACCTGCACCGTCATGATGCGCGCCTACAACTGCCGTACCAACCATTGAAAAAATCCCTGCACCTATAACGGCACCTATACCGAGAATAATTAAATCCACCCAGTTCAAGGTTTTGTTCAACCCTGTTTCTTTGGATTGCGCAAGCATGTCATCGGGATTTTTAGTTTTCAATAATTTGGAGACAAAATTCTCCATTAGTCCGGCTTCTGTTACATTGTTTTGACTCATGTAAGTATCCTTATATTAAATTGTAGCTTTTTCTTTTTTTAGCAGGGGGAAACCTAATTCTTCTCTTTGTTCAACATACAGTTTAGCAACCATTGCCGCCATTCTTCTAACTCTGTTGATAAAATTGATTCGTTCATCTTTAGAGATTACACCTCTTGCATCCAGAAGGTTAAAAGTATGTGAACACTTCAAGACATAGTCATAAGCAGGCAATACCAGCTTATTTTCTACGCAATTTTCAACTTCTTCCTGAAAAATATCAAACATTTTGAATAATCTGTCTGCATTTGAGACTTCAAAATTGTATTTTGATTGTTCAATTTCGTTTTGTAAATAAATTTCACCGTACTTAAGTTCTTTATTCCACATAACATCATATACGGAATTTACATTCTGAAGATACATTGCAATACGTTCAAGTCCGTATGTAAGCTCTAAGGCCACGGGCTTAATTTCAAGGCCGCCTACCTGCTGGAAATATGTAAACTGGGTAATTTCCATACCGTCAAGCCATACTTCCCAGCCTACACCGGCAGCACCGAGAGTCGGAGATTCCCAGTTGTCTTCTACAAATCTGACATCATGCTGAGATAAATCTATTCCCATAGCCTCCAGGCTTTTTAAATATAATTCCTGTGCATTATCAGGAGATGGTTTTAAAATAACCTGATATTGAAAATAATGCCCCAGCCTGTTAGGATTTTCGCCGTAGCGTGCGTCTGTAGGACGTCTACAAGGTTCTACCATAGCAGTATTCCAGGGTTCAGGCCCCAGCGAACGCAAAAAAGTTGCGGGGTTCATTGTAGAAGCGCCTTTTTCAATATCATAAGGCTGTTGAATTATACACCCGTAATCCGACCAGAATTTTGATAAATTTAAAATTAATTCTTGAAAGGTTAAAGCCATTCTCTCTTGATTTCCAGTACTAATATTAATTGTTATATACCAAAACCGATAAACATCCCTAACTTATATAAAAAGCCTTTAGACATGATTCATCAGCTTTTTAAGCTCTACTATTATAATATAATATTTTTTATTTTACAAACGATTGTAATAATTACACTTAAAATTGTTACATGTGTAATTCAGAAAAAATCATAAATTAACAAAAATAATTTACAAAAAATATATTAATATTTTAAATTTTTAAAATTTTGCTGTAAAAAAACGTTTAAAAATAAAATTTTTAAATAAAATACAGGCTTTATTGCTAAAAATAAAAAAGTTAACAATGATTAATCAATCAAAACTTCACCCTGGCGAAGCACTTTTATATCATCATTCACAGCCAGCGCAACTGTAGATGCGAGCCCCTGACAGTGATATCCGTAATCTTCAAAAACATAATCAACATGAGCTCCGACAAATTTTACGGCTTCATCATAATTTAAAGCCGGCGGCTGATGAGAGAGATTTGCACTTGTGGTCGCCAGCACATGCCCGTCTATAACTTCGCACAGTCTTTTAAAAACAGGATTATCCGGCACCCTTATTCCTACAGTGTTTTTAAAAGAAGTAACAAAATCAGGTGTTTTATCTGATTTTTCAAAAATCAAAGTCAAAGCTCCCGGAAAATATTTTTTCATAAGCCCGTAGGCATCCGGTTGGATATCTTTTACATAAGGCAGCAAATGTCCGACACTGTCAGACATAAGTATAAGGGGTTTTGAGCGGTCACGATTTTTAAGAAAATAAATATTTTCAATGCCCTTTTCATTATCAGGCAGGCATCCTACACCCCATACAGTATCTGTTACAAAAGAAACAACTCCGCCATTTTGAAGCTTTTCATTTAATTTTTTTACAAAATTTGTATCATCAAAAATCGTTTTTTCCATATAAACAAAATACCTCTCATACTCCCAACAGTCAATGTGATTTATGCAGCAATATATAAGGTGTGTTTTTGACAGACTAAACTTCATACTTTGTCTTGTGTTGTTGGTGAGCTTACGAACCTTACAAATCAGTATATCCTTTAGAGTATGATAAAGCCTCACAATGATATTTTGTTGAACAAAGTATTATCTTGCGTCATTCTTGTATATGTTACGTAATTCTGTATTGGGCAGGTATGCCAAACCTACAGAACTCAAAACGGAGTCCATATTAATCACAAAATTTTCTCGGACAATTTGTTAAATACTTTAGCTTTGTCTAATTTTAATTTTGCATTATAATATCACTATGATAGAAATGAAAGTAATGGGAATAGCACTGGATACCAGAACCGGCTCGCCGATTGTTGTTTTGCATGATATTAACAACAGAAAAGCCCTGCCTATCTGGATAGGCTCAGCGGAAGCAAGCGCTATTATTCGAAAAATCGAAAACATATCAGTCAGCCGTCCGATGACGCATGATCTTATAGTAGAGATTGTGGAAAAAACAGGCGGAACTATTGACCGTATAGAAATAAACGATGTAGAAAAAGAAACCTATTACGCAATTATTTATATTAAAGATAAAGAAGGCAAAGAAATAGAAATTGATGCCCGTCCGTCCGATGCAATTGCCGTTGCGATAAGAGTGGACGCTCCGATTTTTGTCACGGCAAACGTTCTTGCAAACGGTTCTGTTTCCTGTGATGCTGCAAAAGATGAAGAAGAAGCGCAGGAGTTTAGAGATTTTATTCAGTCCATAAAGCCTTCTGATTTTGAAAAATTAATGAAGCATGACAAAGAGTCCGACCAGTAATTATTCTTTACAGGTTCTTTCAAAATCTTTTACAAACTTTTTGCCTGTTGTGCTGTATTTATAAATTCTGTAAACACTGCCGTCTGATTGTATTTTAACTGCATTATCTACATCTGTTCTGTAAACTTTTACGTCATTCTTAGAAAAAGTCCTGAGAGTTTCTTTTGCGGGATGTCCGTAACTGTTATAACCGGTAGAGATTATTGCGGCATCTGCATTTAGTGTTTTCAGCATTTTAGAGGTTACGGTATTTTTTGCACCGTGATGTCCGGATTTTAATATTTCTATATCCGTGTTATCAATATCTTTTTTAATTTTGTTAAAAGTTCTCACCCCGCCGTCAGCCATAAAAAGCATGTCAAAATCCTTATATGACAACAAAGCAGCAGTGGAATTGTCATTGTCATTTTTATTTTGTGTAAAATCGGCGTTATATGTTTTTATTGTAAAATCATCCTGCTCTTTATAAACGGTTTTGTTGTTAACCGCATCGGTATAAGGGATATCTGCCGTTTTTATATACTGCATAATGGCTTTTGTTGTTTTGGAGTCATCTTTATCTCTATTCAAAATAACATTTCCAACCTTTACTGCCTTCATAACATCCACTGCACCGCCCGAGTGGTCCGCATCAAAATGTGTCAAAATAAGCAAATCAATCTTTTTAATGCCGTTGTCTTTAAAATACTTATTCATGATAGAATCCGCCTGGGAAAATGTATTTTTTGAGCCCGGATATTTCCCGTGTGCGGTATCTATCAATATATACTTCCGCTCAGGCGTTTTTATAAGAAAACTGTCGGCATTTCCCACATCAAAAACAATTACCTCACAAGTTTTTGGAGATATTTTTATAAAAGACAACCCAAGGAGCAAAATCAATATGCCTGACAAAACCAAAATTCTTTTATCACGAAATTTGTCTCTTAAAGCAAACCCGAAAACGACAAGCACACTGTAATAAAAAATCATCTGCAGTGCATGCGGATGTATTGTAGTGACAAGTGAATGAGGCAAAGATGCAAAGAAATTTGATATATTTATTAAAATTGATACAACAGGATTCAGTATAAATGCAAAAACCATGCATATTTTGTCGGCAAAGGCATCTACAGGCACCATTGCAAGTATAGAGCCCAAAAATCCCAGAAAACTTATCACCATAATAAAAAACGTAATAACAAAATTTGCCGCCACAGAATAAACAGCATATGTATTAAAATAAAACATCTGTATAGGACTTGCCCACAACTGTGCAACAAACGGTATCAAAACAGCACCTGCAAGAAATTCCCAAAATCTGTTTTTTATCCCGCCGAGAACAGGAGGACAATAAAACATCAACGCAAAAGTGACAACAAATGACAGCTGGAATCCAACATCATTTATCATGGCAGGGTTATACAAAAGCATTAAGAATGCGACAAAAAACACAAGCGCAATACTATCCGCATTTCTGTTTATAAGTTTGCCCAACAATACAAACTCAATCATCAATGCAGCCCTCAAAACCGAAGGCCCCATCCCTGTCATCAGAGTATAAAAAGCGACAAGAAAGACACCTGCCAGTATATTAAAACGATAATTTAAGCGCAGTCTTGTTCCTATAAAAAACCATATTCCGAATATAATGGACACATTCATTCCGGAAGCCGCAAGAATATGCAGAAGACCGGAGTTTATAAAAGAATTTTTTATATGCTCGGGCGGGTTTATCGCATCATCGCCGAATACGATACCTCCTAAAACTTCAAGATTATCGGGCTTCATATATTTGGCCTGATATTTCAAAATTCTTGATCTTGTATCATTCAGCTTTTGTAAAAATTTTCCGACAAAAGTCTGTGCGTTTTTTGATACCTTCCATGAAGAATTTCTCACATAGAACGTAGAAAAAGTCCCTTTATTCTTTAAATATGCGGCATAGTCAAACTGAGAAGGGTTCTTTGCTTTTATCGGACTCAACAATTTGCCCGAAAGCTCCACTTTATCTGCTATTTTTATTTTCGAATAATTTTCAACGCTGTCATAAATTGTGACAATAGTTCTTGCATTCAGGTTTTCTGCCTTTTCTCCGTTAAATACGCCGGAATCAACTTTTAAATAAAATTTGGTCCTGTCAGGTCTGTTTGTTGTCGGTATAGACTCAACGGTACCTTTTATAACGGCAGTTGAGGGTATGTATTTTGACAAATCATCATAATTCTTTATCTGCAACTTGCAGTTAAGAAGAGCAAGTGCAAATGCAAGGTAATAGATAACCGCTTCTTTATTGGAAATCTTATTGTTCAAAAGCGCCAATATAAGAAGTAGAAGCAGAAAAAAAGCTAAGAATATAACGGTATGTGTAAAAAATGCAACTATACCAAGGATAAAAAAAGATGAAAATACTATTAAAGGGTTAATCTTTTCCAATTAATATTTCTTCCGACAGGTTTATTACAATAAAAATATAATAAAAAAAAAGTCCTTCAAATAAAATATTTCAGGAGAGATTTTATTGAGGGACTTTTTTATTTCAAAAGGCTATTAATTATTTTTTTAATTCTTCTATTGTTCTGTCTTTTGCTTCAATGATATCTTTGTGGATTGCGTTTACTTCTTTCATTACATTAATTGTATCTCTTTGAGCAAGAACCGCATCTTTTAGAATGGCATTCTGTTTTTTTGTAGCAACAAAATCTTTTACAGCCTTAACACCGAGTGCGATTACAGAACCTGCAAGCAGTCCCAATGCAGCAAATTTGCCGACTTTTTTAGGATTCTTTTTAACAAATTCTACAGAATCTTTAGCAAGATTTTTGGTATATTTTACACCATCTTTTATAGCAGGTTTAACTTTATTTGCATAAAATGCCTTACCTGCATCTACTGTTTTTCTAAACTTACTTTTAGTTGTCTGATCATCAACAAAACTTATCTTCATATTCACACCTTTAAATAATTACCTACAGTAAATATAAGTAAAAAACGAATTTTTTTTTGACTTAATATCATCTCAAAATACAAAATTGTTACAAAAGTCTACAATTGTAAAGTTATGTAAATAATATATAAAAAGTATATATTATTTTGTCAATTATTGGCTGTTTCAGGTTTTTATATATATAAGAGAGTAAATGAAAGAAAGAGAGCAGCACAATGAGTAGTGGCGGATACAGTTTTAGCACAGACAGAACAGGTAATTTACCATGGCTTAAATTTAACTTTGAAGTACCTGAATTTTTAGACGGCAAAGCTGATGAATATATCACAAGCCTTGGCCTTGACAATAATGCAAATTATGGCAAAGTAGGCGATGAAGTTTCATTTTCATCAACAAGATCTTCACAGGATGAAGGTGCATCCGGCTCTGGTGATGAAACAGTATCAGAAATCGATACAGGAAATGCTGCACTTTCCAGCACAGATGCAGGCGTTGTTTCAAGTGCTCTTGACGGAGTAAAAGGTCTTGATGCAGATGGTACAACACCTGTTGTAAATGCACAGGGTAATGTAGCAAATGCAGAAGGCGATGTTGTTAATGCTGAAGGCGATGTTGTTAATGCTGAAGGCGAAGTAAGCAATGCAGAAGGTGTCAGAGATGATGCATCTGTAAAAAGAGATAAAGCTGATGAAACAGTAACAGCTTCACAAGAAACAGTAAAAGCAAAAGAAACTGCTCTCTCTACAGCAGAAAAAGCAGAAGAAACAGCACAAGGTCATTTAGACAGCGCAAATGAACAGCTTGCTTCTGCAAAAGAGGCAGTTGGCGCAGCACAAAGCGCTCTTGATGCAGCTCAAGCTGCAGTACCGTTCTCACAGGCAGCAGTTACCGCAGCACAGACTGCTCTGGACACAGCAAAAGCAGCAGAAAAAGCAGCAGAAGCTGAAGTAAAACTTGCCGAAGCAGAACTTGAAAAAGCTACTGCAGAAAAAGAGAAAGCTCAGGCAGAACTAGATAAAGCAAAAGCTCAATTAGCAAATGATGAAGAAGCTTTAAAAACGGCAGAAGGTAAATTGACAGAAGCCGAAGGCAAAGTTTCTGAAGCAGAAGCTAAAGTAAGTGAAGCAAAAACAAATCTTCAAACTGCAAGAACTGAACTTGCTCAGAAAAAAGAAGCATACGAAGCAGTAAAAGGCCAGATTGAAGAACAATCTCAGGATTTGAGCCAGAAGCTTGAAAAAGTACTTGAAGACCTTGAAGAAGGTGAAGAAAATTCTCAATCAGCGGCCGGACAGGGTGCAGGCAATTCTAAAAAGGATAACATAAGCAGTATGCTTAACCTCGGTCAAGCTGCACTGGGCGGAGCCGGACAACTTGCATCAACATTTGCACAGCAGGCTGCGGCAAGCGAATCTGAAGAAACATCAGAAATGCCCGCTTATTTAAAAGCATCATTCCAAAATGAAATTAATAAAACACTAGCCTTCATTAAAAAAGGCACAACTTACGGCTGGGAAAACCTATCAAAAGTACCATATACAACAAATCAATCAACGTCATCTTCTAACACAAGTACAGCAAACAACACAGCTAATACAAATACATCAACAGTTTCCACAGCAAATACTAATACAAATGCCAATGCTTCCAACCCGTTTGTATTAACTAAAAAATCCGTTTAATAAATGTTGATATGATAATGAATATACGAATATAAAAAGGCTTAAAACAATAAGTAAACACAAACATAAGCTTTCCAAATATAAATGCTCTCTTTCAAAAAAACTCCGTTTTAAATAAAACGGAGTTTTTTGAACTTATATAGCAAATGCCACAGATACTTTAAAAGCCTGTCATTATTGTATATATTAATAAAGATTCTTCAGTCGTTTCACTCCTTCAGAATGACGCAATAACTGTCATTCTGAGCCGTAAGGCGAAGAATCTATTGCATTAAGATCCTCCGTTCATTGCATTCCCTCAGGATAACGAATGAGACATGTTATAAAATAATACGTCATTCTGAGGCTTTAGCCGAAGAATCTTTGTTTATTTAGATATCTCGTTAACGCTCAGTATGACGCAGTTTTGAAAGATTTCAGCGGAATTTGCTGTATAAATCCCGGATTTTCACGGTCATATTAATTAACGTTAACTTCAATTTCAAAAAATCTGTTCCAGGGATAAGAGTATTTTATATCCTCAAAATCCATACCCAAAATAGTTTTAATTTTTTCTTCAAAAGGAATGATTGCTTTTTTCAGTTCTGTTATATCAGGATTTTTCAGATATTCTTTGAGTCTTTTTCTGACATTTGCCTGATAAGCCCAGTCATCCAAAAATCTGACTGTCTGCAGTTTTTTAAAAGCATTTATATCCGGATGTTTTGAAAGATATTTTACAATCGCACAGCACAACGCACTTCCAAGTGTGTTACCGGTTGTATTCCAGCCTGCATAGCCGAGAAAGATAGTCCAATCAATATTTTTTTCAAAGAATTTTTCTACAAACTTGTTGTCCGCACCGTTTGCATTTAATATATCAGCAATCAAAAAAGGTTTGTCAGGCAGTTTTAAATCTCCGCTGAACAATGGAATATCCACTCCCATAACAAGCTCACCCTGTTCTTCTTTAAAATTATTTACAAGCAAAATTATGTCTGCATCTTTTTCCACGGATAAAGTACAGCCGGCAAGTTCTATCTGCCCTTTTACAGAGTCACGGACAGAAACATCTTCATATTTAGAAGTCCTGTCAGTATAATCAGGATGTGTAAAAACAGGTGCAATCTTTATTTTGTGATTCTTTGTTATTGCTCTTGAAAGAAGACTCAGCGGGATTTCATCCGCACCTGTTTTGACGAGTGCATTAAGATTGTTCTGTTTAATATTATGTTCAAGCGCCTGTGCCTCGGCTACATTCAGACCGTACTGTGCACAATCGTCTTTTGAGTATACAAGTGTGTTAAAAATGCCCTCTTTTAGCCAATCAAGATACATCATGTTTATATCAAAGTTTCTTTTTCGTGTCTTTAAATAATCCTGCAGAATTTCTTGAGGGATATCTGTTTCAACAACAGAATCAGGAGCATTTTTGTGTGTTTCATAAGAATATTGAAAAATCTTTTTGCCGTACAATGACCAGTATTCTTTTTCTTCTTCATTCACATTGTTATTAGATATTCTCATGATGCTCGAAAAAGCGAATGCCGGAACGGACTTTTGGCACAAAACAGATTTGAATTTTTCCATTCTTTCTTTTATCTGTTCAAAAGTGTCATTCGACCGGCGGGAAGGAATTAATCCGCCGTATGCAATGGTATCAAGTGCAACAACTATTTTATCCATACCGGATAATTCTTTTAGCCAGTCTAAAATACCGTTTACATCTGCTGTTTTCGTCAAATCACCGAGCATCTCGCGCGGCGGCAGATAAAGCTCCAAATCTCTGTCTATATCGGCAATCTGTTGTGCCAGCGTATAGCACACGGGTCTGTTATCTATAGGTATAAATGCAATCCTTGTCATATTATTCTGCCGATTTTGTATTCGAAAACTGGTTTGCACGAGTGATACCGACTTTTCCGGAGCGAACCAGTTCTCTTATCCCTATAGGACGCAAAAGTTCAATTAATGAACGAATCTGTCTTTCGTCACCAACTGCCTGAAGCGTATAAGTTCTCGGTGTAACGTCTATAATTTCCGCACCGAAAATTTCCGCTATTCTTAATATTTCAGAACGATCCTCGTCTTTTGCTACCACTTTACAGAGAATAAGTTCGCGTTCTATAGATTCAACATCTCCTAAATCCACAACTTTTAATACAGGTATAAGCCTGTTCAACTGTTTTGTAATCTGTTCGATAACATCGGCATCCCCGCCGGAGGTTTCTATAGTGATTCTGGCATAGCCTTTTTCACTTGTCTGGGCTGCCGTGATACTTTCTATGCTGTAGCCTCTGCCGGAGAACAGTCCGCTCACACGTGACACTATACCGGCTTCATCTTTTACCATTACTGATATTACATGATTTTTATTATTATTGTTATTATTGTTGTTCATCTTTACCCTTTTACCAATTTAGTTTATCGGACAGTCGTTTGACATAAGTATTTTATTAATCGGATTTCCCGCAAGAACCCACGGATATACCATTTCGCACTCTTCTACAACAAAATCTATAAATACCGGCTGCCTGCATTCTATTGCCTGCTGTAATACAGGAATAATTTCTTCCTCTTTAGTAACTCTAAAGCCTTTTGCACCGTAAGCTTCTGCAACCTTTACAAAGTCAGGCCCCGAGATTTTTGTCTGTGAATAATGTTTATGGAACAATTTTTCCTGCCACTGACGAACCATACCGAGGTATCCGTTGTTAATTATTACATTAATAACCGGAAGCTTATACTGTACGCAGGTAGCAAGCTCCTGAATGTTCATCTGAATACTACCGTCGCCCGCAATATTTATAACAACTTTATCGGGAGAACCTATACAAGCCCCCATAGCTGCAGGAAATCCAAATCCCATTGTCCCGAGACCGCCTGAGGTTATAAATCTTCTGGGTTTATCAGCTTTAATAATCTGAGCCGCCCACATCTGATGCTGCCCTACTTCCGTTGTGAAAATAGGATTCATATCTTTAGTGAATTCATAAATTTTCCTGATAACAGTAATTGCGCTAAGTTTATCAGAATGCTGTTCTATCGAAGGACGTCTTTTCTTCCATTCATTGATTTGTTCACGCCACGACTGTTTTACTTCATAATTAATTTCATAATTGTTAGAATTAAACTCTTCCAACATTGCTTTCATGACATTTTTTGCATCGCCGATTATAGGAATATCTATTTTTACATTTTTGTTTATAGAACACGGGTCAATATCCACATGTATAATCTGTGCATCTTTGGCAAAGCGTTTAAGACACCCCGTAATTCTGTCATTAAAACGTGTACCTATTGCAAAAAGCACATCGCAATTTGTAACGGCATGATTTGCCCAGAAATTCCCGTGCATACCGAGCATTCCCAAAGAACGTTCATCTGTCTCAGGGAAGGCGCCTTTTGCCATCAATGTATTTGTAACAGGGATATTTAATTTATCAGCAAGCTGTTTTAATTCCGCCATCGCATCAGAAGCAATAATACCGCCTCCGGCAAGAATTACAGGTCTTTCCGCTTCACACAGAAGTTCAAGAGCCTTGGATATTTGTTTCGGGTGTCCGTTATAATTCGGATTATACCCGGGTAATTTTACACAATCCGGCCATACAAAGTCAGTAGATGCACTCAAAATATCTTTTGGCATATCGACTACAACCGGCCCGGGCTTGCCCGTGGTTGCTATATGAAAAGCTTCTTTTATAATTCTTGACAGGTCTTTTACTTCTTTTACAAGATAATTGTGTTTGCAGCAGGGACGTGTAATACCAATAATATCCGCCTCCTGAAAAGCATCGTTGCCTATCTGATTTACACCGACCTGACCCGTAAATACAACCAGCGGATATCCGTCATAGTATGCATTTGCAATACCTGTTATCGCGTTAGTTGCACCGGGACCCGATGTTACCAGAGCAACACCTGCTTTGCCCGTCACTCTTGCATAACCTTCCGCTGCATGGATAGCTGCCTGCTCATGTCTTACAAGATAATGGGTAATATCACTTTGATTGTACAATGCTTCGTATATAGAAAGAATTACACCGCCTGGATAGCCGAATATTTTATCAACGCCTTCTTTTTTCAAACATTCTAAAAATATTTGTGCTCCGGTTAGTTTTGTTGTTTTTGTTTCTGTTTCTGTCATTTATTGCTCCAAAACCATAATTTTATATAATATTCTATCATTTTTTGCCTCAAAAACAAAAAAATAAGCTGATTTTAATAAATTTTTATTAAAAATAAAAAAAGGACTGTTTGAAAAAACAGCCCTTTCTTTTCATTTTCAATTTTTATAGTCAATTGTTATGCTTTGCACAAGCTCAAACCTGCCTGTTCTTTTAGCAGGTCTGCTTTATCTGTGTGTTCCCACGGAACATCGATATCTGTTCTGCCCATATGACCGTATGCAGCAAGCAGCTGATAGAATTTACCGCCGTTTTTAGCAGGCAAACCGCGCAAGTCAAACTGGCTGATGATTGCAGCAGGTCTGAGGTCAAAATTCTTTTGAACGAGTGCTGAAATTTCATCATCAGAAATAACACCCGTACCGAAAGTATCAACCATTATAGAGACAGGTTCAGCAACACCGATAGCATAACCGAGTTCTACTTCACATTTTTGTGCAAGTCCTGCTTTTACAACGTTTTTAGCTACATAACGTGCGGCATAAGCGGCTGAGCGGTCTACTTTTGTAGGATCTTTACCTGAAAAAGCACCGCCGCCATGACGTGAATAACCGCCGTATGTATCAACGATAATTTTTCTTCCTGTCAAACCTGCATCACCCTGCGGGCCGCCGATTACGAATCTTCCTGAAGGGTTGATTAAATATTTTGTATTAGCGTCGGGTTTGATTGCATCGTTTTCAAATACAGGATTGATAACTTTTTCTATCAAGTCCTGTCTTATGATTTCCTGAACTTCTTTATTGTCAGAAACGCCTTTGATTTCAGGGTCATGTTGTGTAGAAAGAACGATTGTATCGATTCTTGACGGTCTGCCGTCAACGTATTCTACGGTAACCTGAGATTTACCGTCAGGTCTTAAGTAGCCCAGAGAACCGTTTTTTCTAACCTGAGCAAGTCTGTGTGCCAATCTGTGAGCGAGGCTTATCGGTAAAGGCATAAGTTCAGGTGTTTCGTCACATGCAAAACCAAACATAATACCCTGATCGCCTGCGCCGACATTTTCTGTTTCGCTTGAAGAAGTATCAGCGTTGTTTGTTCTTGATTCAAGAGCTTTGTTTACACCGCCTGCAATATCTGTAGATTGTTCGTCAATAGATGTTAAAACAGCGCAGTTTTTGTAATCAAAACCACCGCCTTCCGCACCGGCATAACCGATATTTTTAATAGTATTTCTTACTACTGCAGGGATATCCACGTAGCAGTCAGATGTAATTTCTCCGCAAACTAAAGCCATGCCTGTAGTTACAGTGGTTTCTGCAGCTACTCTGGAGCTTCTGTCTTTAGTAAGAAATTCATCTAAAATTGCGTCGGAAATCTGGTCGCATACTTTGTCAGGATGACCTTCCGTAACCGATTCAGACGTAAAAAGAAATCTTTTTGATGTCATTTTGTTATGTTCCCTTTCATAATTCTACCCGGGTGACTCTCCGGGATTGTGAACATGGTAAATCAAAAGAAAACACAGGTCAAACAAGGTTTCTGACAACGTTACATAGCTTAATTATTCTTTGACTAAAGCTCTAAACCCCTCATTTTCTCTTATTCTGTTATAAATCCATTCAAGATTTGAATTTTAATAAAATACGTAAACTGAAAAAGTAAATTGTTAAAATCTAATCTAGTGTCGCAGTTGCCGCCGGCTGTCTTGAAATCAGACACTTTGGCTCTTCATAAGGACAGGCTCACTACTGCTCACTTCGTTGCGCGTGTTCGCTCTTCGTTGCGCGTGTTCGCTTTGTCAAAAAATTCGTTCACGTCATTTCCCTCTCACAAAACAATTCACAGGATTGTTTTGTTCGGCAGAGTCTTATCACAAATTTTTCTCGGATAAATAAGACTAAATCTTAAAAGCAGGTTTTCTTGAGATTTCGGAGAACGCAATTGCGGGTTTTGCATATCTTTCATCATCCTGTATTCTTTTATAATAGTCTTTGACCAGCACAATCTGGTTTTTTACATTTTTAAAACCGTTTTCCTCCAGATATTTTTCTATTTTTGCACCGTTCGTTTGATATTTTTTGTTTCTGAAATAAAGTTTAAAATTCTTTTTACGCATAAGAATACGGCTGATTGCAAAATTTATCACATCGCCGAGATATTCATCAAACGCACTGACCAAATCCACATTGAGTATAAAATTTTCATTATCGCTTGTTTGTATAGAAAAATATCCCTTAACGGAATGCTCTGAAGAATCCTCAAGAACATAGCGGAAAAACGAAGTTTTGTACAACCCGCTGCAAAATACATTTTCAAATTCAGCAGGCTTTTTTGCCAGAGAATATCTGAAATGCGGAAAGATTAAATCATTATAAATTCCTGCAGCAGCCTGAGTATCAGAGTTTTTAAAGGGTCTGAAAAATTTTTTGTCCAAAGTAGAAGGGGCAAGCTTTATATCCTCCATCTGCCATAATTGTTCCGATGCACAGACTCTGAATCCGCATCCTTTTGAAAAAAGTTCTAATAATTCTTCATGGTTTTCGTCTACTTTTACTGTAAAGGTATTGGCTCCCATTGCACCGTATCTTGCGATTACAAAACTGACAAGCTGTCTGCCTGTATCATATCCGTTTTCATCAAGGAAAAGTTTTGAAATTCTCCAGCTCTGGGAGTTTTTTTCCTGTTTTTTTAAAGTAACAAGTCCGCAAATTTTATTCTCATCAAAAGCAACATAAGAATCAGAAGCAAATTTAAACTGCAAGGGCAAAAGTCTGTTTATCCAGTTTAAAGGGAATGGTACATAAGACTTGTAACCAAATCCGACATCGGCACTGCTCAGATTTGATATCATAGAAATCATTTTTTTGAGTTTAGGAATGTCACGAAGAGCTAAATTTCTTATCTTTGCCATAAACTACCCGTATTTTATGGTGAAAATTTTCTGCATTTACATATACAAGCTTAAACACCTGTGAATATTTTATCATTTTTTATAAAAGTTACAAAGCGAAAAATACATGATAAAATAAATCTTGGATGAAAAAGAGGAGAAATTAATTATGGCATCAGAAGCAAAAATTATCGCAACCATACCAAGAAGCGCAACGGAACAACTGCAGATTTCTATTAACGAATATAAAGGTAAAAGTTATCTTGATTTAAGAATCTATTACACAACTGATGACGGTTTGAACTGGCTTCCGACTAAAAAAGGCGTTACAGTGTCTCCTGAAAATCTGGAACTTCTAAAAGACGCCATTGATGAAGCAATGCAAGAATTTATGACAACAGATGACGCTGAATAAAAAAGAAAATAAAATTGAAGAACAACAAGAGGGCATGTTGAACAAATATGCCCTTGTTCTTACATCCATAAAAGGAATAGGGGTCAAAACTTTCAGTTATCTTATTCCGGAAGATATGAAGCCGGTTATAAAAGTCGGACAGCCGGTTAGTGTGCCATTCGGACGGATGGGACTTATAAATGCTTATATTGTAGGGTTTTCTAACTATCTGCCGGAAGGCATAAAAGCAAAAAATATCTCAAAAATTCTTGATTATACTCCGATTTTTGACATAAAGTATTTAAAATTTCTTGAATGGGTAGCAGATTATTATTTTTGTTCTATTCAAAATGTTCTTGAATGTGCAGTTCCTGTTAAATTTTTGTCAGGCATGCAAAAAGAACAGACAGAAAAATTTATAGAATTTAAAACCTTTGATAATGCAACAAAAAGACAGATTGAAATTTTAAAAATCTTACAGGAAACAGGCAAAACAAAGCTTATTAACTTTGAAAAACAGGCAAAAACAACAAGAGCAACACTTAACAAACTTGTAAATCTCGGCTGTGCACAGATAACAGAAAAGCAGATTTTCAGAAATCCTCTGGAAATCTTTAAGCAGCAAGAATTAGAACCGTTTCCTAAACTGCTTGAGGAGCAGCAAAACGCTTATAATGAAATAGAAAAAAGACTTGGCAGCTATAACAATATTCTTCTGCACGGGGTAACTTCCTCCGGCAAAACAGAAGTTTATTTTGCAGCAATAAAAAAAGTGATGGAGCAGGGGAAAAATGTTTTGTTTCTTGCACCGGAAATCGCTCTTGCCTCTGTACTTACACAGCGTATGGCAAGAAGATTCGGCATAGAAAAAACAGCCATATGGCATTCAAGCATTTCTGACGGTGAAAAATTTGATGTATGGAATAAAATTAAAAACAATGAAATCCGTATTCTGGCAGGTGCACGCTCTGCTGTTTTTGCACCTTTAAAAAATATCGGGCTTATTATAATAGACGAAGAACACGACAGCTCTTATAAACAGACAATGCCGTCTCCCCGCTATGATGCCAAAAAGGTGGCGCAAAAACTTGCGGAATTAAATAACTGCCCCGTGCTGTCCGGCAGCGCTACACCTGATATAAACACATATTATTATGCAAAAAACTCGGGTAATCTTATTGAAATGAAAAAACGCTACAATGATTATCCGCTCGCTAAGGTGCGTGTGGTGGATATGAGAGAAGAGCGTTTCAGAGCAAACAACGGTATTTTTTCCCGTGCGCTTGTCAGCGCAATCGAGCAGAATCTCCGTGATAAAAAGCAGACAATACTGCTTATGAACCGCAGAGGTTTCTCTACATATACACAGTGCATGGCCTGCGGTGAAGTAATCCAATGTCCGAAATGTGCCATACCATTGATATTCCACTCACAGACACAAACTCTAAAATGCCACTACTGTGAACATGAACAACCGATGATTACAGAATGCCCGAAATGCGGAAGCGATGCAATAAGAAACTGCGGCACGGGAGTCCAGAGAGTAGAGCTTGTTGCGCAAAAGCTTTTCCCTGACTGCAATATAGCAAGATTGGACAGCGATTCCCTGTCTAAAAAGAATCAACATATAGAAATATTAAATGATTTTCGAAAAGGGAAAATAGATATACTTATAGGCACACAAATGCTTGCCAAAGGTTTAGACAATCCTAATGTAACACTCGTGGGGGTAATAAATGCTGACAACGGCTTTAATCTTCCAGATTTTCGTTCTTGTGAAAGAGGTTTTCAGCTTTTGACACAGGTTGCCGGACGTGCCGGAAGAGGCGATAACCCCGGAGAAGTCTATTTTCAAACCTACAACCCTGATTTTTTCGGCTTAGAAACAGCAAAAGAGCAGGATTATGAGACATTTTATAAAACCGAAATACAGGCAAGAGAAAACTTTGATTATCCTCCGTTCAGCCAGATTATACGGATTATCCTGTCCTCTAAAAATCAATACAGGGCAGAGCGCAGTGCACAGGAAATAGCAATGCGATTAAACGATATTGTCGATAACAGACAACTCACGGAGCCCATAGCCGTTTTGGGTCCAAATCCCTGTGTGATTGAACGTTTGCAGGAGTATTACAGATTCCAGATTTTGATAAAAAACAAGCTCGAAGAAAAAGGAAGAAGGTTTATACTCAATTTTCTTGCTCAAATAAAACTCCCCGAAGATATCAGGCTGACAATTGATGTTGATCCGATTGATAT
Organism: uncultured bacterium; assembly: GCA_949296245.1. Taxonomy (GTDB): domain Bacteria; phylum Cyanobacteriota; class Vampirovibrionia; order Gastranaerophilales; family Gastranaerophilaceae; genus Limenecus. The sequence goes on along the minus strand of CASFNW010000023.1, from coordinate 27,497 downwards.
TTTATAAAAATTTATCCGGGTATTGTTAACTTTTGTAATAAATCTTTTTAAATGAGTAAATTTTTTTTCTTCATAAGCTTTAAAAAAACAGAAGTGTTTGAAAGTTTTAAAAATTAACTGTTGATTTTAACAGCCAAATTAAAATTATGAAGTGTGAAACTATTAACTCCATAAACTCTATAACCTAACTACCAAAATTACTAACCGAATTAACGCCTTTGACTCAATGTTAAAGGCTTTTTATTTTATGCGGAAAAATTTGCTAATGCGATATCAGAATCTCATTGTAAACTTATGTAACAAAGAGAATCAAAATCCTAAAGAAAATCTTAATTGTCCCGATAAAAAAAATATAAAGGAAGCGTATCAAAAATAGGGGTGCAATTGATGTTAAAAAAATTAAACAAATCAACAAGCAATATAAGTGAAGGCGTAGCATTTCTTTTAAGAGGGGCTAAAAAAAGACGTTCAATGGCAATAGCAAGTGCAAAAATGATTAATTCAGATATAGGCATTTCTGCAAAGCTTGCAGCCGTAAAGTAAACTAAACAGGGATGTGCGGTTCGCTTTATAACAAAATGCTGAAAAGCAAGAAGAAGTAAGGTTTTTACTTCGATGTCGCAACATTATTAACAAAGCTCCTTTGAGTATAGATTACAAAGGAGCTTTCTCTTTTATATTTTTGTTTTTGCCGGCTTTTGAGTTTTTTGAACTTTTTGCGTTTTTTGTATCTTATGTTTTACATTTTTTTTATTATCTGTGCTATCCGCAGCCGGCTGAGGCTTGTTTATAATTACAAGAACCTCATCCTCTCCTGCCATCTTAAGATTATTTCTGGCAATTGCTTCAAGACTTTTTAATGAACTGAAGTCTTCAAGCTCCTCTTTAAGCCTCTGATTTTCTGCATAAGCCTGTTGATTAAGCGCTTTCATCTTTTTGATTTTACCATGGTAGCTGATACTTTTTGTTATATTGTTGAATGCACTTATACCTATCTGTACAAGACAAATCAAAAGGACTATTGTAAGGAAAGAGTAATAAAAGCGTATTTTGTTTTTACGTTTGTTGTTCTTTTCCTGAGTTTTTTCAATTAAATCAGGTCTATTCACTGTCCAACCCCTAACATATTGCCTATTTTGACATTATAACTTTAACAAGCCTAAAAAGCAAATCAGGCAGGTATTTCATATTGTCAACTGCCTCCGACTACCTAATGAACCTGTGCAATAAACAAGTCCGTTTTTACCAACAAGTCCGGCACAGGCAACAAGTGCATGGGGTCACCTCCGCAAAATTTCTGTTTACATGGACTCAGACATTTTGCGGTTTAAAATCGCTTAAAAAGCTATTTTACAACGGCTTTTATCTGTTCTACGATATTCTTTGTTGCATCATATTTGACAAGTTTTTTTGCATTATTCTGGAGTTCTATCATTTTTTGTGTATCATTTATAATTTCTTCCAGTTTTTCCATAAATGCTTCTTTCGTGCAATCTGTATCATCAAGATATAATGCAGCACACTGTTCTTCCATTTCTTTGGCATTTTTTCTCTGATGGTCTGCAGATGCATACGGATAAGGTATGAGCAAAGATGCCAAACCGGAAGCACAAATTTCTGAAATACTCAATGAACCCGCACGAGACACAGCAATATCAGATGCCAGCATAGGCAGATACATTTTTTTGAAATAAGGTCTTATCAAATACTGTGAATTTTCCGTGTAATGAGGATAAATCTTTTTCAGTTCTTTTACTGTTTCATCATAGTTTTTCAGTCCTGTCTGGTGAATAATTTGAATATCATATTTTTTAAATAAATCCTTCAGGCATTGCACAAGAACCGTATTAATTTTTTTCGCACCCTGAGAGCCGCCCATTACCATAATAGTAAGCTTGTCTTTCAGATTCCATTCCTGCCTTGCATGATATCTGTCAGTACTTAAAAATTCTTCTCTTATCGGATTGCCGTTTACATGAATTTTGTCTGATTTGATTTCATCTTTGACTGATTCAAATGCAACTGAAATTGATTTTGCAAAAGGCGCAACAAGCTTTGTAACTTTGCCTGCAATTGCATCACATTCGTGTATTACAACAGGTGTGCCTGTCAGAATTCCTGCAAAAAGCATTGGTGCACTAACATATCCACCTGTACCAAATATAAGATTCGGATGATATTTTAGAATATATCCTATGGATTTTACTGTTGCACAGGTCAGTTTAAAAGACCATTTGAGAAAATCAAAACTGAAAGTACGTGGTAATGCCGTAATATTCACAGGCAAAAAGTCGTCAAAGACTTTGTCTTCCGCTATCTTTTTTTCCAGATTGTCAGGATTGCCCACGTAATAGACTTTGTCTGTGTCTGTTTCTTTTTGCAGCGCAAAGCCTACGGCAACAGCCGGATAGATATGCCCGCCAGTACCGCCGCCTGTAACAAAATATATTTTATCCTTGTTATTAGTAGTTTCGTTCATAATTTCTTATCCTTTTTATCCTTTTTTTAGAAATATTCAATAATACTCCGACCATGCATAAAGAAACAATTAAAGATGTACCGCCGTAGCTGATAAACGGAAGCGGGACACCCGTTGCCGGAATAAGCGAGCTTGATACGCTCATATTAATGAAAGCCTGCAAACCGATTGAAAGTGTAATGCCAACCGCAAGAAGTTTTCCGAACATATCATTTGCCCGTGAAGAAATTATAATTCCACGGTGAATAAATGTCCAGAACAAACCTATTATAAGGAAGCATCCCAAAAATCCCAATTCTTCCGCAATGACTGCAAAAATAAAGTCTGTATGACCTTCCGGAAGCCAGGCAAGTTTTTGTTTTGAGTTTCCGTAGCCCACGCCCCAGAAGCCTCCCGCTGCAAATGCCAGCAATGACTGTATAATATTGTATCCTGCACCGTACGGGTCGGAATTAGGATTCAGCCATATTTGTATACGCTGCATCTGGTATCCGTGCAAAAGTTTTTTTCCGAACATTAAAAATGTTGCCGCTGCCATTGAAATACCTGCAACAGCTGTTGCAAGCATATATTTTATAGAACCGGCAACACTCAAATACATAACCATAGAAGTTAAAAACAGCAAAATTACCATAGACAGGTTAGGCTGTTTAAAAACAAGAAAAACCATTATCAAAATAGGTATAAAATATCTTACCCATTTTGTTGAACTGAATATATCCGAATCACGATAAAATGCATTGGCAAGAAGCATAATAACTGCAAATTTTGTCATTTCTGAGGGCTGAAACTGAATAGGCCCGAGCATAATCCAGCGTCTTGCACCGTTTACAACAACACCAAGAGGTGTAAAATCAACAAGAACAAGCATTATGATAACGAACCATGCAAAAGGCACAGCCCAGTCCTTGAGCTTTTTATAATCGAGCTTCATAAAATATTTGAGCCCGAAAAAGCCGACTATAAGATATGCAAACTGTTTTAGAGCAAAAGATGCAGGATTTTGCCCGAGATCCATTGCTTTTGGCGCTCCTGCGGAAAATATTGCCATCAGCCCTATTACAACAAGGAATGCAACCACAACCATAAGTGTTGTATCCGGAGGAGACAGCACTACATCAGTATTGCCGGAATGCTGATGTTCTATATTATTATATCTGTTATATCTTTTATTTCTGTTGTTATTTTTTCGATAAGGCATAGTCTTTAAAAACTCTTCCCCGTTCTTCATATCCTGTGAACATGTCATAACTTGAACATGCCGGTGAAAGCAGAATCACTTCATCAGACGTTTCAAATGCTCTGTCCACGCCGTCTTGAAAGCTGCCGTCCACCATTATTATATTTTCATATCCGTTTTTGCGTAATTCGGATTCAAATCTTTCTCTTGCAGCACCAAGCAGTACCACATTATTAACATATTTTTTTACAGTCTCACAAAACTCTGTAAGATCCGTATTTTTATCTGTTCCGCCTGCTATAAGTGTCAGTGTGCGGCCTTCAAAAGATTTTAGCGCAAAAATTGCAGCCTCAGGATTTGTTGCTTTTGAGTCATTGTACACATCTTTGCCCTGTATATTTGCAACAAACTCGCATCTGTGCTCCGGCGCTTTAAATTCTTTAATTGCTTCCGCTATTTTTTCCGTACTTACACCGACAAGCTTGGCACATATCAAAGAAGCCATTACATTCTGGTAATTGTGGTTTCCGACAAGCGGAACATCTGCCAGATCAATTATTTTTTCTTCTGTACCTTTGCTTCGTTTGTAGAATATAGCATTATCTTTTATATATGCACAGTTTTCTTCAAATTCTTTGCCAAAAAAGAATTTTTCTCCTGCATATTCATTACCGAAAGCAAGCAGCCTTTCGTCTTCCGCATTAAATACGGCAAAGCCGGGTCTTTTATTGGGAGAAAACAAAGAAGCCTTTGCTTCAAAATAGTTTTCAAGCCCTCCATGCCAGTCAATGTGATCCGGAGTAAAATTCATCCAAACGGCTATTTGCGGACGAAAGCTCGGGCTGTATTGCAGCTGAAAAGAGCTAACCTCGCAGACAAAATAATCAATTTTATCCTCCAGCAGCGAGCATGGCGGTATGCCGATATTACCGCATTTTTCCGCTTTAAATTCTTTATTAATTATAAAATTTGTAAGTTCCGTTGTTGTTGTTTTTCCGTTTGTGCCGGTAATTGCAATAAAAGGAATCTGGGTTTCCAGATAAGCAAGCTCTATCTCGCTTATAACCATTATATTTTTTTCTTTAAGCTTCTGCATAAGCTCTGATTTAGGAGGTATGCCCGGGCTTGTTACCGCAATATAAGCATCTTCCATAAATTCGTCAGAGTGATGTTCAAATTCTGTTTTTATCCCTGAATCATTTAATTCTTTAACAATTTGTTCGTCTTTAGTATCCAGTGGTTTCTTCTCTGTAATATAGCAGTCAGCGCCCTTAGAATTGAGGTATTTGGCGGCAGCTATACCGCTTTTTGACAATCCGAGAATCAGTACTTTTTTATCAAACCATTTTCTTATCATAATTAATGCCTTATTTATTCAAATACCAGAATAATATTACTGCACCTGCGCAAAAAATGAAATTTATAAAAGTAAATACTTTTACAATCTTTGTTTCTTTCCACCCGCAGAGTTCAAAATGATGGTGGATAGGACTCATTTTAAAAACCCTTTTGCCTGTCAGCTTATAGCTTGTTACCTGAATCATAACAGACAGAGTTTCGATTAAGTATATAAATCCTATCGGTATAAGCCACAATTCAAATTTGCCCATAACTGCGATGGTTCCGAGCACCCCGCCAAGAGCAAGCGAGCCCGTATCGCCCATAAATACCTTTGCAGGATGTCTGTTAAAATACAAAAATCCAAGACATGCACCTGCTACCGATGCACATATTATAGCAATATCAACATTTCCCATTATTAAATTTATCGCTGTCAAAGCTGCGGTTGAGATTACCATATTAGATGCAGCAAGACCGTCTAACCCGTCCGTAAGATTAACAGCATTTGATACTCCGGTAATCAAAAAGATTCCAAATACCGGATACAACCACCCGAGATTAATAGCATATTCACCAAAAGTCAGAAAAGTTCTTCCGCCTATTGTCACAAACATAACAGGAAGACACGCAATAGCTATCTGCAAAAGAAGTTTTCCCCTTGCACTCAGTCCCTTATTTTCGTGATGGGCAAATTTTTGGGCATCATCCTGAAATCCCGCAAACATATAAAAAATAAAAGTTATTAAAAGCAAAAATGCGCCGGTAGATGTTTTTTCCGCCATAAACAGAGATACAACGGCAGAAATTACAGAAGCCGTAACAAGAAAAACACCGCCCGTTGTAGGGGTTCCGCATTTTTGTGCATGCGTTTCAGGGGCTTCTTCTCTTATGTACTGCCCGAGCATTTTTTTCTTTAAAAAATCTATATAAGGAACACCAAAAAGCAGCGCCAGTACAAATGCCACAAGTGCTGCTACTATTGACAGAATCATTTTTTACCTAACTCCTTGATTATTTCCTCAAATTTCATAGAACGTGATGCCTTGAACAAAAGCTTTGTTCCCTGCGGTGCATGTTCTTTTATAAACTCTGCTACTCCATTATTGTCGGGGAAACACTCATATTTATGAATTGTTTCAACAGCAATAAATTTTGCAAGAGAGCCGACGGTTATCAATTCTAAGTTATCAAATTTATTTAAAAATTCGCCTATTTCTTTATGATAAGACCTTTCTTTTTTCCCGAGTTCTTTCATGTCTCCCAGCACCAGCCATCTCGGCGGCTCTTGTGTAGACAAGAATGTTGATATTGCAGCTTTTAAAGACTCAGGATTAGAATTATAGCTGTCGTTGATTATTTTTAATCCGCAAATGTCTGAAACTTCCCATCTTTTTTCGATAGGCTTGAATTTTGCAAGACCTGCCGCTATTTTTTCCGCGGACATGCCGAGCCTTAAAGCGGTATTAATCACAAACAGGGCATTTTGTATGTTATGTTTGCCTTCAATATTCAAAGTATATTTAGAGTTTTTATACACAAAATCACTGGAATTCTGGTACAGCTTGATATCCCGCAGTTCCGGACTTTCCAGGCTCACATATAATGTATGACCTTTGAATTTATTGACCTTTCTTATCAATTCAGTATCATGAACAATTAAAAGCCCTTCTTCATGCAAATATTTTGAAATTTCACATTTTGCTTTTGCAATATTGCGTACTGTACCCAAACGTCCGATATGAGTTGTGCCGGTATTTATTATCAATGCAATATCAGGTTCGGAGTATTTTGATAAAAGTTCAATTTCGCCAAGTCCTCTCATACCCATCTCGAGTATTAAAACATCTGTATCTTCCGGCATAGAGAGTATTGTCTGGCATTGTCCCACTTCATTATTATGATTTAGAGCCGTTTTATGAATTTTATATGATTCAGAAAGAACAGATGCCATCATTTCTTTGGTCGTAGTTTTTCCTGAACTGCCGGTAATTGCAACTACTATAGGGTTAATCTTTTTCTTATACATTAGTGCAATTTGCATATATGCAATCAAAGTATTTTCTACATACAGTATAAATTTTGCTCCGGGAATGATTTTATCTTTATCACTTGTAAAATAGCCTCTTGCCCCCTGTTGAACAGCACTTTCAATAAAATCATGACCGTCAAAATTTTCGCCTTTTAGCGGTATATAGATATCGCAAGTATTTATTTTACGAGAATCAGTAGAAATACTAAAGGTACCGGACGTATTTGTTTTTTGGAGTACTTGAGCATTTGTCGCTTTTACTAATTCTTCAAATTTAAACTTCATAAAAAATCCACACATGCGCAACTGCTATCGGTAAAATTTTACAAAAAACTCAAATCAAATACAAACAAAATTTTGAAAAAATCAAAGATTATGCATGGGTATTATTTTTTGTTTTATACGGCTATATTAACGGAGTTTCCTGCTATAAAACCGGTTGACCAGCAGTTTTGAAGATTAAAACCTCCGGTTAGGCCGTCTATATCAAGAACTTCTCCGCAGAAGTAAAGATTTTCTACAAGCTTTGACTCCATTGTTTTGGGATTTATTTCTTTTAAGTCAACACCGCCTGCAGTAACAATCTCCTCTCTCTTTTCGACGGAAATTATATTAAGAGACAAAGCTGTTACTGATTTTGATATTTTTTGTCTGTCGTTTTTTGTAAGCTGTCCGGCCTTTTGTGTTTTGTCAATGTTTTCTTTTTCACACAATGCTGCTGCAAGATTTTTCGGGATATATTTGGATAAAACATTGATTGTTTCTTTTTGCGGATTTTCTCTTAAATCATTCAAAAACATTCCGTCAAATTCATCAAAATTTTTGCCCGAAATATTAAACACAATTTTTAAAGGTTTTGCTTTTGAAAAGTCCAGATACGCACAATATGAAGATATTCTGTATACAAGAGGGCCGGATACTCCTGTATGCGTAAACAAAATATCTCCTGTTAGCATTGAATCAGGTATTTTTACTTTTTTATTTTCAAAAAACACCTGCGCAGCTGTATTTTTCAGGCTTACACCTGACAGTGAATAAAAATCTTTTTCCTGAGTAATAAGAGCACATAATGAAGGTTTTAAATCAATAATATTGTGTCCCAGTTTTTTCGCTAGTTTTTGACCCGCGCCTCTGCCCCCGCAGGCTATTACCACGACATCAAAATTATGAATATTTTTATTTGTTTTAACACAAAATCCTTTGTCCGTTTTGGTTATATCTTCTATTTTTTCAAAGACTTTTTTTATATTTTTTTTATCAATCTGTTTTAGCAAGGCTTCTTTTACATCTTTTGCAGAATTAGAAACCGGAAATATTCTTGAATCTTCCTGTATGTATGTGTTTACACCTATACTTTTGAAAAAATCTATTGTTTCTTTTGTAGAAAATCTTGAAAAAATACTGTATAAAAATTTTTCGCCTCTCGGATAGAATTTTGCCAGCTCTTTAAAATTATATTCATTGTAAGCAAGGTTGCATCTACCGCCGCCTGTCGGCAAAAGCGTATTTAAAATAATTCCTTTATCAAATATATGAATTTCGTTTTCCGGATTTTCTGAGGCAAATATTGCCGCCATTACTCCTGCAGGCCCCCCTCCTGCTATGCAAATTTTTTTCATGGTTTTGTTCCGTACAGATAAACATCTTCTACATCTTCAAGATTATCATACAATTCTGAGATGGTTTGGTTTAAAACTGGATGTACAAAATCAGGAATAAGCTCAAGCAAAGGAACCAGAACAAAAGCCCTCAAGTGCATTCTTTCATGCGGAATTGTAAGAACATCTGATTTTGTTATGGATTTGTCATAAAAAATTATATCGATATCAATAGGGCGGCTTCCCCAGCGAAACTCTTTGCTCCTGTCTCTGCCAAGAGTTTTCTCTATATTCAAACACTTCACAAGCAAATCCTGAGGACTCAGCGAAGTTTTAATTTCTAAAGCAAGGTTTAAAAACCAGTTTTGATTTTTAACCCCCCAGGGTTCTGTTTCATACAAAGCTGATGTCCTTATAATTTTAATATTTTCAGACATATCAAGGAAACTTACCGCCTGTTCGATAAGTTTTTTTCTGTCTCCTGAATTTGTGCCCAAACATAAATATGCTATTGCCATAATTAAATTTTATAATTTTTTAGCATCTTTTACAATTTTGTCCGAGAAAAATTTTGTGATAAGACTCTGCAGAACAAAACAATCCGGTGAATTGCTTTGTGAAAGGGCAAAGAATCTTTCCATACGTCATTTTGAACAAATGTGTAACCGAAGGGCATCCTGATATGTACGGCTCGTTAATCTTTATACTGCGCGCAAAAGCGAAGCTTTTGCGTGCCAAGAACTCTGTGAGAAAGGAGCCTGTGGCACGTTTCAGATGGAGGCTCTGCTGAATAAAAGCAACTAAATGTTGCTTTTATGAGAGGTGCTAAGTCAGAAACGAAGCTTTTTGCGTGCAGTATAGTAATTATGACATATTAAGCCGGCGGCAACTGCAACACTAGATTAGATAAATCATAGCCCGCTTTTACGGTATAAGTTATAAAAGCGGGTCTAAAGATTTTATATAAATAAATGCAGAAATAATAAATATTATTCAACATACATCAAAACCTGTCCGTATTCAACGGCTTCACCGTCTTTTACGCAGATTTCTTTAATTTTTCCGGAAACTTCCGATTCGATTTCATTCATAAGCTTCATTGCTTCTATAATACAAACTACTTGCCCTGCAGAAACAGTCTGTCCTACTTCAACGAACGGTTTTGCTCCAGGTGAAGAAGCTGTATAAAAAGTACCTACCATAGGTGAGGTAATAGGAGTACCTTTAGAAACTTCTTCTTTCTTTTCTTCTGAAGAAGAAGCAGCAGCAACTGCTGCTGATACAGCCGGTGCTGCAGAGGGTGCTGCAATTGTTTGAGGTACTATAGTTTGAGCCTGCACAAGTTCTTTTTCTTTTCTGATTACAATTGCAGATTCTTTTTCTTCCAGCGTAAGTTCCGTCAATTCACTGTCAGAAACCATTTTTACCAGCTTTTCTATATATTCTAAATCAAAATTCATAATTTTTGTCCTTTTATGACCTAATTTTTTTCCTATCCGGCACCAAGCAGCTATTTAAGTCTTAATGCCCCGTACAAAATGATTATTGGCGTTCGTAAGGTTTGGTATTCCGTTTCGAAATTTATTCTAAAATTTCTTCATTTCAACAACCTTACTCACATGGCTGTTCACTCACTTCGTTCGATTTTACAGCCGCTCAAAATCCGTTATACCCTGTCGAGATATTCATTAGTTCTGGTATCTACACGGATTTTATCACCGTTAGAAATAAAGAACGGAACATTAACCACAGCACCTGTTTCAAGTGTTGCTGGTTTTGTACCGCCCTGAGCAGTGTTGCCCTTTTCTGACGGAGGTGTATCAACAACTTCAAGTTCAACATGGTTTGGCATATCCAGACCAATGATTCTGCCATCGTGAAGAAGGATATTGACGTTCATATTTTCTTTCAAATATTTTACGCCGTCGCCTATGTGGTCTTCCGTAACAGCAAGCTGTTCATAGGTTTCTGTATCCATCATAATATAGTCAGCACCTTCTTTGTAAAGGTATTGCATTTCTCTTTTATCAAGAGTAGCTTTTGCAACTTTTTCGCCGGCTCTGAAAGTTTTTTCAACAACGTTGCCTGTTTCAACATTTTTGAGTTTTGTTCTTACAAAAGCTGCGCCTTTACCCGGTTTTACGTGTAAAAATTCGACAACTGACCATAAACCGTTATCCAGTTCAAGTGTCAAACCTGTTTTTAAGTCATTTACTGATATCATAAATTGTCCTCATTTTCTGATGTATAAAATCTTAACACAAAATATAATATAAGAAAAATACTAATACCGTTTTTGTTAACAATTTATAAGGATAAACTAATCCAGTGTCGCAGATGCCGCCGGCTTAATATGTCATAATTATTATACGGCACGCAAAAGCTTCGCTTTTGACTTAGCACCTCTCATAAAAGCAACATTTAGTTGCTTTTATTCGGCAGAGTCTCTATCTAAAATTGACATTTAGTGAATTTCTCTAAGAGTTCTTGCCTTTAGCAAGAATTTAAAAGTAAAAGATCTTTCGGGTTTCACCCTCAGGATGACAAAAATACGTCATTCTGAGGGAACAAAGTGACCGAAGAATCTTTAATAATAAAACTTGCGTATTTTCCCTGACATACTTATACATAGTCTATACTGCGTATGTTTGTTGACATTTTCCTGTTTAGCACACTACAATAGATAATCGAATAATAGTGTAATAAAGGAGAATAATTATTAGCAAAGGTTTTTCAGGCGGTAAGGATGCTGCTTTAATCAACAGAAATATTAGATGTAAAGAAGTAAGACTTATAGGCAGCGAAGGCGAAAATTATGGAGTCATATCTACAGCAGAAGCTCAAAGAATGGCTGATGAAAAAGATTTGGATTTAGTGGTAGTTTCTCCCAATCAGGAACCGCCGGTTGCTAAGATAATGAACTACGGCAAGTACAAATATGAGTTGGAAAAAAAGGCTAAAGAAGCCAAGAAAAAACAACATACCGTAGAAGTAAAAGAAATTAAAATCCGATATAAAATCGATGTACACGATTATAATGTAAGAATTAAAAACATTAAAAAATTTATTTCTCAGGGTGACAAGGTAAAAATTGTTATTATGCTCAGAGGCCGCGAAATGCAGCATTCAGAGCTGGCATTTGATCTGGCAAACAGATTCCTTACGGATTTGGAAAATGAACCTATAAATGTTGAAAGAAAGCCCGCTATGGAAGGCAGAAACCTTGTAATTATTCTTGCTCCCGGAAATTAGATAAAAAATAAATAGATAAATAAAAAACGGAGTTAATCTCCGTTTTTTATTTATCTAATCTAGTATCGCAGTTGCCGCCGGCTGTCTTGAAATCAGACGTTCGGGAAGAGTGTGGTTTTGGCTCACAAGGGCACTGGGTTCGGTATTGCCGCCCACGGTGTGCCCGTCTGATTCCACTAGAGCTTTTTAGCATTTGGGAAAAATTTACTCAGTCTTGTGCTGAGAAATTTTCGAACAAAGGCTCTAAAAGCTCTTTTGTACCAGTGATCTTTTCTTTCTTTGCTTTAAGATCCTTCGAGCTTTGTTCTCAGGATGACACATCAGACATGTCATAAAATAATCCGTCATTCTGAGGCGTCAGCCGAAGAATCTTTAAATCCTTCGGGTTTCACCATCAGAATTTTTTCTAAAATTTCTTCACTTCAATAACCTTACTCACATGGGCACTCGCTCGGCTTTTAAGCCTCGACTCCGTGCCCGCTCAAAATCCGCCTCTTAGATTATTGGCGTTCGTAAGGTTTAGTATTCCGTTTCGAAATTTTTTCTAAAATGAAAATCCGCTCTTGGATTATTGCTTCACGCCTTCAAGCCGTTCGCTTTATTTTGTTTTCACAAAATATCCGCTCACTTTTTCGGCGTTTCTTCGAGTTACGGGCTCTGCACTCACTCTGCGCAAAATCCGCTGCATAATGAATATTATCAATACATAAATTTCAAAAAATTTAAAATTTTCCCTCAAACAGTTGATGAAAATTATATCAAAAACGATAAAATCAAAGTGTAGACTATTAATAAATGTTTATTTAACAAGAAAACGGTATTTATTATGAAAACAAATTCAGCAGATTTTTCAGATTTTAATGAAAGAAAATTTACCATAGTTGATGTATTTGCAAATCAGCATCCGGTAATAAACGGCTGGATAATGCTCAGTGCTGTTGCCATTGTTGTATTATATGCAATTACTTTCGCTGCAGTATAAGTTTTAGAGCTTTTTTAGCTGTTAACTTTTCTAAAATAATAACTTTTTTGTTCAAAGCCAATAGCTCTGCAATTGTGCAGCTATGGCATCGAAATTATATAGATTGATAATAAATATCTAACTATTGAAGCTGAACAGAGGTTTCTTTGCCCGTTACCCTGTCCCAGCGAAAATAGCTGTAGTATATACGCACATTTCTTATTATATTCAGCCAGTCTTTTTGCTGGTATTGAAGAAAATATTTTGGATTTTTATTTATGTAATGAATAGATACAATACCTTCATAAGCTGATGTTACTCTTAAAATTTCACACTGGGCAGGCATAACTTTATTTTTGTCCACACACCAGATTGCAACTGAATCCTCGGGACGGGCTTTTATAATTGTGCTTCGCATTGTTTTATTTTGCGAGCTAACACTTGCAAGCAGGTTCGACATAAATTTGTAGCAGTTATTACCTTTTGCCCAATTATATGCGTGGAATACCACTGATTCTGTCCAGTCGTTTTGATATGAATACGACGGAATCCACTGGGATATGGTTTCATCATACTGTTTGCCAAAATATATCTGTTTCCAGTTCTTGTTGTAATCAGGATATGTAATAAGTGCTGTCTGGTAAGCATTTGCAGCAGGAGAAAGAATATTCATCAGTAAAAAAAAGACAATGAATATTTTTATCCTAAACGTATTCCCATGCCGTTTTTTCTTTTGCAACAACAACCTCTATTCTTTTTTTACTGCTTTCGAGAATGTATTTTATTTCTTCCACAAAAGGTTTTTCCGATTCAAAATGACCTATGTCCAAAACAGCAGCCCGTCTGGAATCAAGTGCGTCATGATATTTTACTTCTGATGTGATATAAGCGTCAATATTGTATTTTTCAACTTCCTGTATAAAATCAGCACCGGCGCCCGCACACACTGCTATTGTTTTAATTCTTGTTTTGTTAGCATTATTTATAAGCTTTACTCTCTCAACGTTAAAAGCAAGCTTTACGTAAGAAATTAGCTCTCCAAGACCCATTTCATGAGGAGCAAGCCCGACTCTCACAAAATCATTCAAAACGGCTGTTTTTTTTAGATTAAGTTTTTGTGCTATTAAATCGCTCGTTCCGTTGTTTGTTTTGTCACAGTTTGTGTGAAGTGAATATATCTGAATACCTCTTTGGACTGCTTTTATAAGCTTTGAATCTTTAATGACTTTAATCGGCTTAAATATAACAGGATGATGGGAGACAATAAGGTTGCACCCTAGTTCCACTGCCTGATTTATGACTTCATCGGTAACAGAGAGGCATATTAAAACTTTTGTGGTATTATCATTGCCGAAAAATACCTGCCAGCCGGAATTATCCCAGCTTTCTGCGAGCTCGGGCGGTGCATAATCCTCCAGAATTTTTATTATTTCACTTGTTCTTGCCATATATGCTCCAATATCTTTTGTGCAATATTATCTTTAGTATTTTTTTCTAATTTTGTAATATTCAAATCTTTATCAAGTACATAAACTTCATTATATTCGCTTGAAAACCCTGTGTCTTTTCGGGAAATATCATTTGCAACAAGGTAATCGCAGCCTTTTTTTGCAATCTTTTTCTTTGCGTTTTCGATTAAGTCGTTACTTTCAGCACAAAAACCTACTACAGTCTGGTTTTGATTTTTTATTTTACACATTTCAAACAGTATGTCCGGATTTTTTACAAGCTTTATTGTAAATTCACCGGCATCTTCTTTTTTTATTTTTAAATCCGAAGTGTTTTCAGGACGATAATCCGCTACTGCAGCTGCCATGATAAGAATATCCGCATTTTTAAACTCATTTTTTACTGCATCAAACATTTCTTTTGCAGAAGTTACATTTATTATTTCTCCTGCAATCTTTTCTGCAAGCACAACACTTGTAATAAGCACTGTCTGTGCTCCTGCTTCTGCAGCTTTTTTTGCAAGAGCAAAACCCATTTTACCGGAGCTGTAATTGCCTATATATCTGACAGGGTCAATATTTTCTTTTGTTCCTCCTGCTGTAATTATAACCTTTTTACCTTTCAAAAATAAGTTTGAGTTATTTAATATATTACACACAGTATCAAAAATCTTATTTAAATCAGCGAGTCTGCCCTGTCCGTTTGTTCCGCAGGCAAGATAGCCTTCTTCTGGTTCTATAAAAACAGAACCGTAAGTTTTTAAGGCTTCTATATTTTTTTGAACGGCTTTGTTGTTCCACATGCCGGTGTTCATTGCAGGTGCAAAAATTATTTGTTTTTGAAAAGCGCATGCTAAAGAAGTCAAAAGATTGTCACAGATTCCGTTTGCTATTTTGCCTATTGTATTAGCACTTGCAGGTGCAATCAAAAACACATCCGCCCAGTCGCAGAGCGCAATGTGTTCCGGTTTTTTGTCCTCGTAGTCAAACTGATTTACATAAACCGGCTCCTGAGACAGTGTCTTCAGTGTAAGAGGGGTAACAAATTCCAGTGCATGTTTTGTTAAAACAGTTTTAACATTTGCGCCCTGTTTTTTGAACATACGAACAAGCCCGCATATCTTGTATGCTGCAATACCGCCTGTTATCCCTATTAATATGTTCTTGCCTGTAATGTTCATTAATACCATTCCTGCCGGATTTTAACGGATTATCCCTGATACATTCCCACTGTTTTTCTTACCTGTTTAAGTACTTCTTCTGCTTTTGTCCTTGCTTTTTCGTCACCCTGCCTGATTATTTCTTTAACAAGTTCGGGGTGCTGTTCATAATATTTTCTGCGTTCTCTTATCGGACGGAGATATTCATTTATCAAAGCAGCAAGTTCACGTTTGCAGTCAGCACATCCGCGTTTGCCTGCAATACATTCTTGCTGTATCTGTTTGATTTTTTCTTCAGGAGCAAATGCTTTCCAGTATTCAAAAGCTACTTCGCATTTGTCGGGATGACCGGGGTCATCTTTTCTTGCACGGCTTCTGTCCGTGATTGATTTCATAATAGTTTTTGTTGTGGTTTCATCATCATCAGATATTTTTATATCGTTATGGAAAGATTTGCCCATTTTTTGCCCGTCCACACCTTTTAGCATAGGTATGTTGGTAAGAAGCGGTTTTGCTTCTTTAAAGAGTTCTGTTTTGTAGATATTATTAAATCTTCTTGCAATATCCCTTGTAATTTCTATATGCGCAACCTGATCAATCCCTACAGGCACATAATCAACATTAAAAGTCAGAATATCAGCCGACATCAAAACCGGATATCCCAAAAAACCGTAAGAGACATTTGGTTTTGAGTCACCGTCGGGAGTTTTTATCATTTTTACCAAATCTTTTAAAGTAGGGTCTCTTTCCACCCAGTTTTGCGGGGTAATCATACTGAGATATACATGAAGCTCCGCTGTCTGAGGTAAATGAGACTGGATATATATACTGCATTTTTCAGGGTCTATACCGGCAGCCAACCAGTCAAGTACAATATCATTAGTGTTGTCAACCAAATCCTGAGTGCTGTCAAATTTTGTAGTCAATGCATGCCAATCTGCAACAAAAAAGAAACATTCGTATTCATCCTGCAGTTTCACCATATTTTTTAAAACACCGATATAGTGTCCAAGATGAAGCTTACCTGTGGGTCTCATTCCTGTGACAATAAGACCTTTTTTAATTTTTGCTGCGGATTGATTTTCAGCCATACACATATCCTTTCTTATAAGTCCATGGCAATTATA
Organism: uncultured bacterium; assembly: GCA_949296245.1. Lineage (GTDB taxonomy): Bacteria > Cyanobacteriota > Vampirovibrionia > Gastranaerophilales > Gastranaerophilaceae > Limenecus. Next base: position 10,922 of record CASFNW010000023.1, on the reverse strand, counting down.
TAACAGTCATATATGAAAAACCACATGAAAGAAACTGAGCTTATATAGCATTTTTATAGAATATTCTAAAAAAGTAAAGCAGCGTATATAGGTCAAAATAATTTCATACTCAAAATTGTATATGTCATGTAATACATATTATCAATATATTAAATCAGTCATTGAATTACGTAACATATATAATCCTGAATTTATTTCTGCATTTTACCTGTATTGTTTATTTTCAAGGAACAAAAATTGTGTTATAGTAAGATTTTACAGCTAAAATAGATTTGCCGGAGCTTGCGCAGAAAACAACCGAAAATCGTCTTACAAACAAGCCGGCTGTGACATAATAAAAAATTGGAGCGGCAATGAAAAAAGTAAAAACACTTTTTGACGTAATAGGACCGGTCATGATAGGACCGTCCAGTTCTCACACTGCAGGAGCCGTGAGAATCGGACTTCTGTCAGGCAAAATTTTTGGTGAAATCCCGCAAAAAGTATGTTTTAAACTGTATAATTCTTTTGCTAAAACAGGCAAAGGACATGGCACGGACAAGGGGCTTCTCGGCGGAGTTCTCGGCATGGATGTTGATGACGAATCTATCAAAAAAGCATTTGATATCGCAAAAAAATTAAATGTTGATTACAGTTTTGAATATTTGGAAAGCTACGACAAACATCCCAATTCTGTTGACATACTTCTTGAGGGAAAGAATGTACAGAAAATGGAAATCAGCGCTATATCAAAAGGTGCCGGAGAAGTGGTAATTACAAAAATTAACGGTTACAGTTTTAATATTAACGGTGATTATGACACACTTGTGTTGATATATAAGGACAAACCCGGAATGATATATAAAGTAACAGCACTGATTCAATCAGCAAACCTTAATATTGCCACTATGCACTGCGACAGAAACGCAAAAGGCCAGGAAGCATCTATGGGAATTTGTCTTGACGGTGTTATTTCTAATGAAATATTAGACAAACTTAAGGAAATAGAAGAGGTATACTTAATCAGAAATATAGAGATGTTAAAAAAATGATAAAACCGGATACATTTAAAGATATTTTGGAATTAGCCGAAACAGAAAATAAAAAACTTTATGAAATCAGCCAGAAATTTGAAGCGGATTCTTTGGAAATTGCGCAGGAAGAAATTAGAGACAGGGTGAAAAATATCCTTGACGCTATGAAAGAGGCAATTAAACAGGGGCTTATATCTGCAGAAAAATCTTCAAGCGGTTTGAGCGGTGATAATTGTGCTAAACTTGTTGAAAAATACAAAAGCGGAAAATCTCTCTTTTCAAAAACTTATCAAAAAGTTCTTACCTATTCACTGGCAACAATAGAGCAAAATGCAAGAATGGGTAAAATTGCAGCCTGTCCGACAGCAGGCTCATGCGGCATTGTACCGGCTGTAATAATTGCTATGGCAGAGTCGTTGAATCTTGATGAAGAAGAGCAGATAAATGCACTAATTACAGCAGGTCTCATAGGAGAAATTGTCTCTGAAAAACTTGCTCTGGCAGGAGCAGTTGCAGGCTGTCAGAGTGAATGCGGTGTTGCTGCAGCAATGGCAGCAGCAGGACTTGTGGAAATGTGTGAAGGAACAAATGAGCAAATACTTAATGCTGCAGCACTTACACTCAAAAATATTATGGGGCTTGTGTGTGACCCTGTTGCAGGGCTTGTTGAAATCCCTTGTGTAAAACGAAATGCATTTCTTTCTATTTATGCAGTGACGGGTGCTGAACTTGCTCTTGCCGGTATAAAATCCGTTATACCAGTAGATGAGATTGTTGATGCAATGAAACAGGTCGGAGAAATGATGTCACCTAAACTGAAAGAAAGTTCCGAAGCAGGACTTGCTGTTACACCTTCGGGTATTCAAATAACAGAGGAACTTGCAAAAAAATGGCAGCAGGATTAATTTATAGCCAGTTCTGTTATAAAAGTTGTATATTCCTTTTTGTCAGATTCTGATTCGACAAAAATTCTGCCTTTGTGTGCCTGTATAATTTTGTTTGAAAGATAAAGCCCCAGTCCTGTTCCTACTTTACGAAATTTTTTTGCAGTAGTGTAATACTTGTCAAAAATGTGTTTCAACTCTTCTTTTTTAATTCCTTTGCCGTAGTTTGTAATTTTTATGTATATGTTTTTGTCGTCATTACAAAGTGCAACATCAACAACAGAAGAAGGAGTGCTGAAAGATATTGCATTTAGGATAAGGTTTTTTAAAACTCTTTTCATGTAAAATTTATCCAGTTTTATCTTTCTGTCAAATTCTGTCCAGTATTTTATTTGTATGGCATCAGTATCGGCTATAGGTCTCATTTCTTCTATAGTCTCTTCAATGAGGCTGTTTACATTTGTTTCTTCAAGGTTTAACTCTATTTTTGTTTCGTTTAGTTTATAAGTCTCAAGAATAATTTCAACAAGTTCAACAAGTTCTTTGTTAGAGTTTTTCAGATGTAAAAGTGCTTCTGTCTGTTTTTCGTTAAGCTCTCCAAATCTTTTGTCCAGCAAGAAATTCAGCATGTTTTTTTCTGCAAGAATCGGTACTTTCAAGTCATGTGTCAATGTTGCAACAAAGTCTTCTTTTAGTTCTTCAACTTCTTTTAGCACATTAATTTTTTTGCTGAGGTCATTTTGATATTCTTTTATCATATCTTCTCTGTCAACAATGGACTCTATCATTGAGTTTACGCTTTGTGCAAGATTTGGGAAAATTTCGGAAATTTCATCATTAACTCTTTCATACAAATTGCCATATCTCACTGAATTAATGGTTTTTGTAAGACTTCTTAAAAGCTTTATGTTTCTGAAATGTATTTTTTTTATTTTTCGGTATTTTACAAACAAATAAATCTGTGCAGCCAATAAAGCACAGAGCAAAAGTATTAGTACTGATAATAAACTATACAAAAGACCAATCCTGTTTAGTAACCGTAATGTTCATGCTGTATAAGGTATTCTCGAACATGATTCAGTGCAGCCTGAACTATTCTTGTAATACGTGAAGAAGACAAACCTACCTGCTCGGCTATCTCTTTTACCTGCATGTTCCTGTAGAACCTGTATTCCACAACAAGTCTGTCTTTTTGGGGAAGTGTAGCAATAGCTTCTCTTATAGCTTTACCTAGTTCAGAGATTTCTGCTTTTTCGTCCGGCAGGGCATGAGGGTCTTTGATAAAATCAAACGGTGAATCATTATCCGAAGAAGCTGCAGCAATAGAATCTATAGACAGGATTGTCTCATAGATTGCCTCTCTGACTTTACCGGGCGATACATCAAGACCGTCTGAGCCTGCTTCTGTTTCATCTTCGTCTGTTTTATTGTGTTTTAGAGTATACCATTTATAACGATTTCTGAGTTCGTTTCTGATAGCCCATCTTACGGCAGTTCCTATATAAGAACTATTGTATTTTTCAAGCTGTTCCGGTGTTTTGTTCTTTATCATTGCCTGCACGGCAATAATACCTATAGACACAAGCTCCTCATAGTCCACCATATGTGACGGAATACGTCTGTGTTCAACTTTGGCTACTTTTTCAACAATTGAAATATATTCTTTAATTTTATTTTGAGAAACGTTATTAATCATGATTATTTTTTATCTATCTTAGTATTTATATTACTAGGTTTTTGTGTTTTTCGCAAATTGTATACAAACAATAAAATTTCCGCAACAGCTTTGTACAAATCAGGAGGAATTTCACGGTTAATATCAACCAGTCTGAAAAGAGCTCTTGCAACAGGAGGGTTTTCTATAACCGGTACTCCATGTTCTCTGGCAATATCTATAATTTTTTTTGCAAAAAGCTCTGTACCTTTAGCAACAAGTTTTGGCGATTCCATTTCTTCCTGATCATATTTCAATGCACAGGCAATATGTGTCGGATTTGTAACGACAAAGTCTGCATCAGGCACTGCATCCATCATACCCTGCTGCATCATCTGCTGTCTGCGCTGTCTCAATGCAGCTTTTACATTCGGGTCTCCTTCTGTATTTTTATATTCATCTTTCACCTCTTTGAAGGACATTTTTTGGTCCTGCAAGAATTTCCAGCGTGTCATCCCGTAGTCTGCAGCAGAAATTATTAAGAAAGCAATACTGGCCTTGATTACAAAGTCCATAATCAAAGCGCCGAATTCCTGCATTACGGCAAAGTTGTTGTCAATTGCAGCAAGGCTCAATATGGTTTCAAAATGGCTGCTGTATACCGACCACCCTACATAGCCAAGAATCAGCACTTTTATAATATTTTTTACAAGTTCAAAAAGTGTTTTTATTGACATAAGGTTTTTAAAATACTTGGTAGGGTTGAGTTTATCAAGCTTTGGCGCCAGAGGTGTGGTTGTAAATAAAGGCCCGACCTGTATAAAGTCTCCTATTATCGCAATAAACATAGCGAGTGCAAGGATAGGAGCAATAATCAATATGGTTGGAACCAGCGTGATAAAAAGCAGGTAAGGAAGTCCTATGGTTTCTAAGCTGTGATTCGGTATTTGTTCATAGCAGAGTACAAAAAGCCTTGATATCTGGTCAAATATAAACGGAGCAAGTTTAGCAATAGCAAAAAACATTACTATCATTGCAAGAGCAGTTGAAAAATCTTTTGATTTTACAACCTGACCTTCTTTTCTTGCTTTTTCCAGTTTTTGGTGAGATGCCTCAAACTGCTTGTCTTCATCACCCATGGGGAAGGGGTCCTTAACTTTTTCTAACCAAACTCAACGACAATATTCTATCATGAAATATAACTGAATATTTCATTTTATCAACGGATTTTACAGGTTTATTCTAATTAAGTTAAAGTTTATACAAGAAAAATTATTATAATAAATTTTATATATAATTTTTAAAAAATTGCTTTTATATCTTCTACCCGTTTCAGGAAAACAGTTTCTGACGGTATGCTGTCGGTATTATAATCCCAGTGTGTTCTATTATATTTTTCCGGATTATTTATCACAAAAAATGTAATTTTGTATTTATTTTTTATTAGAAAATTTATTGTATTTCCTGCATTTTTACCGTTGATTTGTTCTGCGACTATAATTTTATCCGGTAAAGCCTCTTTTTTGTAATTTTTCTTTATCAATTCTTCCAGAGTTTGTCTTTTTTCACTTGGAGATTGTCCCAGAACAAAAACTTCAACTTCTTTTTTTTTAATATTCGAAATTTTAAAGATACGATTATTTAATCGTTTGGGACAACCGACCAAATGTTTTATAGTGCTGGTTTTGCCGGAGTTATCGGTTCCCCATATGATGACAGCTTTACGATTCATTATCTATCTCCAAATATTGAGTTAAGTTTGATTCTAACCATTGAGCACAGCTCGAACCTTTCAGATTATAAACCCCGTGAGGGTTCGAATCAAGGGATTTTTTGTAAATATATGTGCCCGGGGAGATTCGAACCCCCGACCTTCAGCTTCGGAGACTGACGCTCTATTGAGCTACAGGCGCAATTGTTGTGTTATTTTAATGTGTTATTTTAATTTTCATTGTAGCTCAGCCGGATAAAAATCTAAAGTATTGTTGTACTTTAGCTCCGCTAAAGCTACAACGGTGAGCTACAGGCGCAAACCATGTTTATTTTACCATACTTTTTAGCCCTAGAGTGCAATTTATTGCACCGGATTTTAGTATTGTTAGTTTAATAAAGCGGACTTACTATATAAAATAGATCCTTCTGGCTCTGCCCTCAGGATTGTATATGTTATATAATTCGGTGACAAAATTTTTATTTCTTTTTATTAGAAATAATAAAAGTAAAAACTAAAATGTATGTATGTGATGATAAAACTTATTATGTAAAATGTCATTCTGAAGCATCAAATGCACATTGTTATAATGATAGTGCTGTGTTCAGAATCTTACCAATCTGATATGTATATCAAAAACCGGTAAGATCCTGAAGCAAGTTCAGGATGACACAAAGTCTAATGAAATAGATTCTTCGGCTAAAGCCTCAGAATAACGCAATAACCGTCATTCTTGTATATGTTACATAATTCAATGACTTAAATCCCGGTAACCTACAGGAGGATTCTTCTGAAAAAAGAAGAAATAATTTATACTAAATTGTTTTAAGAATTAAATACACCCATTCTTCTAAACTTATTATATCTGTCTTCTTTAAGCTGCTGCTGAGTCATATTTTTGTATTCATCAAGCGCATTTAAGATTTCTTTTTTAAGTTCATCGCCCATTGCTTCATAGTCATAATGCGCTCCGCCCAAAGGTTCTTTTACTATACCGTCAATAATATTGTATTTTAACAAATCCGGCCCTGTAATCTTAAGAGCTTCTGCTGCTTCTGCAGCTTTTGATGCATCACGCCATAGAATAGAGGCACAGCCTTCCGGTGAAATTACCGTATAATAAGCGTGCTCGAGAACAAGAACCTTGTTTGCAACAGCAAGACCGAGAGCGCCGCCGGAACATCCTTCGCCTGTAATAACTGCAATTACAGGAACTTCGAGTTTGGCCATTTCTTTGAGGTTAACTGCAATAGCTATCCCCTGACCGTGTTCTTCGGCTTTGATTCCCGGGTAAGCACCGGGGGTGTCTATCAATGTAACAATCGGCAAACCGAATCTGTTTGCGTGTTCAAACAATCTCAAGGCTTTTCTGTATCCTTCCGGCTGGGGCATACCGAAGTTGTATACAAGGTTTTCTTTTGTAGACTTGCCTTTCATCGTACCCACCAGCATAACCGGTGTGTCACCGATTTTTGCAACACCGCCTATTATTGCCCTGTCATCCGTACCTTCTCTGTCACCATGCATTTCAATAAAATCAGATGTAATCAGATTTACATAGTCCAAAAAATTCGGGCGGTTAGGATGTCTTGCAATCTGCAATTTTTGAGAAGGTTTTAAGTTTTCATACAGTTCTTTTTTATATTCATGTGACTGATGTTCAAAAACTTCTATTTCTTTTGACAGATCCATACCTGATTCTTCACTCATTTTCTTCAGTTCTTCTATTTTTTCTTCTATTTTCGTTATAGGTTTTTCAAAATCTAATTTCATATCACCAATTATCCTAATAATATTAATGCTTGTGGAGTCTTAACAATGTTGCAAGGGTTTCTTTTAACTCACTTCTTTTGCAAATCATATCAAGCTGTCCGTGTTTCATAAGATATTCCGCAGTTTGGAAATCTGCAGGAAGTTTTTGTCTTATTGTCTGCTCAATTACACGTCTGCCGGCAAAACCGATACGTGCACCCTGCTCTGCAATAATGATATCGCCTATTGTGCCAAAACTTGCCGTAACACCGCCGTAAGTAGGGTCAGTCAGGATATTAATATAGAGGATTTTTTCGTCGTTTAGCCGTGCAACAGCACAGCTTGTTTTTGCCATTTGCATTAGAGAAAGTGCGCTTTCCTGCATTCTTGCACCGCCTGAAGCTGTAATTGTAACAACAGGGATTCTCTTTTCTATTGCTAGTTCCATGATTCTTGTAACTTTTTCACCAACAACACTGCCCATAGAACCGCCCATGTATTCAAAATCCATAATGGCACAGGCTATTTCTTCGCCTTCAACCTTACCAATACCAGTAACAACTGCATCGTTCAGGTTTGTTTTTTCTTTGGCTTTTTGCTGTCTTTCCGTATATGCTTCCGTATCAAAAAACTCCAGAGGATCGGAAGGCGCAATGTTTTCAAAATATTCCTGAAAAGTACCTTCGTCAAAAAGCTGTTGAATCCTTGTTCTTGCATTTATTCTAAAATGATAACCACACTGAGGGCAAACCATCATGTGGTGTTCGAGCTCTTTTCTCGGCAGCTGCGCATTGCAATTAAAACACTTTACCCACAATTTGCCAATATAATCATCAATCTTAGGGTCAATCGGTCGTGCAGCATGCTGTTCTTCTTTTCTGGTTTCAAACCAATCTTTTAAAGTCATTTATATTTATACCCCTTGTCAAAATCTATTTTTTAACATTATACTACAAACCTTGAATTATCAACTAATATACAAAAAAGTCCGTAATAATATTACAGACTTAATTTAATAAAAACTACAACCCAGACTTCACGCAATACAGTATAATATTTTCTGTAGAATTACTAAATCCTATACCTTATGCTTCACTAATCAAAAAATAAGAGAGCAGCTAAGTGAGATACGAAATATCTCAGTGCAGTATAAAAATTGGAAACTGTCCGAGCGTGAAGAAAATCTTGCCTTCTTTTGCCGTTGAGCTGAGGCGAAACGTGCAAAATGGCTTCACGAAATTATCAATAGTTTTTCTTTGTATTATTGATTTGTAAACAGTGAAAGTGCAGGCACGAAGTCGAGGCTTAAAAGCCGAGCGAGTGCCCATGTGAGTAAGGTTGTTAAAGTGAAGAAATTTTAGAATAAAATTTCGCAATGGAATACCAAACCTTACGAACGTCAATAATCCAAGAGCGGATTTTGGCAAGGCTGACCGAATGAAATGAGGGAACGCTGTCCTGTGAAAAAGTTTGACGAAGTGTGATTTGCAAAGCAAATCTAAACGGAGTGCAAAAACTTTTGAACTGCCAATAATCCAAGAAGCAGTCGGAGTCAGTTGACGATATGAAATATTACCCGGGGAAAATTTATGAAAAATAATTCTGACCGTGTTTTTTACTTTCCTCTTGAGGATCTTGCATTGTTCCTATATAAAAACAATTTTTGCCGTATTTATTCTCAAATTTATCCCATAATTCTGAAAGTTTTTGTGCTTTTTGTGTTTTTTTATCTTCAAATAAAAACAGCTGTGCAGCTGATTTTTCACTTAACTTGTCAGCATAGACGCCTGATGAGCGGTAAATAATATCGGGATTGTAAAGCTTTTCAAAAAGTTTGTCCGCATACTGGTTAATTAAAAATTCACTGTCCGTAGCTTCCGAAAGAACCATTTTCTCTGTAAATACCTGAAAATCTTTTGTTCTTAACATTACATAGACAATTTCCGTTAAAAGTCCTAATTTGCGCAATTTTGTACAAACCTGATGGGTATGATAATGTAAAGAACCTTTTATATAGTCTTTGTTGTTGGTAAAATGACTAAACGCACTTGTCTTTTGTATTGATTTAGGAGCTTCACTTTTGCTGTTTACGGGATACACACTCACACCCGTCAGTTCTGCTTTTAGTTCCACGCCGCGCTTGCCCCAGATTTTTTTTAGCCAGAATTCGTTTTGTTTTGTAATTTCGCTGCATTTATAAATTCCGTACTTGTGAAAAAGAGCTGTTGTATTTTTACCTATGCCCCAGATTTCTTCTATGTAAGTTTTTTTTAATATTTCATCAATTTCTCTGTATTTAATTCTGTAAATCCCGTTGAGCACTTTCACTTTTTTTGCACATTCACATGCCAGTTTTGCCAGTGTCTTTGTCGGAGCAAGTCCTATAGAAACAGGTACGCCTACTTCCTCTTCTATTTCTTTTTTTATACGGACTATTATCTCTTCATAAGAACATCTGTAAAGCTTTTTCAATCCTGTAAGGTCAAGAAAAGCTTCATCTATAGAATACTGCTCAACATCCGGAGTGAATTTGGACAGCTTTAACATAATACGTTTTGAAATGTCATGGTAAAGACCAAAATTTCTTGAAATATAGATTACATTTTTGAACTCTTTACGTGCTTTAAAAAGAGGATAACCCATGGGTATTCCCATATCCTTGGCTTCTTTCGAACGAGCGATTATGCACCCGTCATTATTACTTAAAACACAGACAGGCCTGTTTTTTAAAAGAGGATTCATAAGCTGTTCGCAGGATACAAAAAAATTATTACAGTCTACAAGTGCTATTTCCGTCATATTGCCTAACCTTTTATCTAAACTTTTATGTGTAAAAACTATTTAATGAAGCCGGCATGAAAAATGTTCAATATAAAAATCTAATCTAGTGTCGCAGTTGCCGCCGGCTGCTTTAGGATAAATGTTTTACCTATTAGTTTGCCATATATCCTGCCTTTCTTTCTTTAAAAAAATCCGGCGGAGTAATTTGACATGAGGCTCCGCCGCCTTTAAAGATTTTAATTTTTATCTATTAGGAAGGATATCTTGGGTTTAAGTTATAACTGTCTTGTTATTCCTGTAGCTACACCGAAAATTGTAAGAGATTCTTTCGGTTCTATCACAGGATATGCCGGATTTTCCGGCTGAAGCCATATCTTGCCGTTTTTCTGACGATAGGTCTTTAGAGTATAGCCATTGTCTACAAAAGCAAGGACTATATCTCCGTCTTTTGCATAGGGTGTTTTTTTTACAATAACTTTATCGCCGTCAAAAATACCCGCATTTACCATAGAATCACCCGACACTGTAAACATAAATACGGAAGGGTTATCTAGGTCAAAACTTTCATCCAGCGAAACTCTTCTTTCTATTGCATCTTCAGCAACCGTTGCAAATCCTGCTCTGACTGCAGAGGAAAAGAGTATAGCCCCGAAACATTCCGGATTAATAAAAAATTTTCCGTTTTTTTCTTTAATCAGGTCAATTTCTTTCAGTTTTTTAAAGTACTGCCAGACCGAGTTTTTGTGTTTAAACCCGCAGTCCTGTGCAATCTTTTCAAAACTGGGGAGAGGTTCTTTCCCGTATAGTTTTTTAAGGTTATCAAAGAAGTTTTTTTGTTTGCTGCTTAAGTTTTCGTTTAACATAATCTTATTATAGACATTTGTCTATAAAATGTCAATATACAAAAATTTTTCTTTATGTGTTTATTAAGTATTTTAAAATTGCTATATCTAAATCATTTCTGTGTATAAATTATCTAATCTAGTGCTGCAGTTGCCGCCGGCTTAATATGTCATAATTATTTATACTGCACGGAGATACTTCGTATCTCACTTAGCACCTCTCATAAAAGCAACATTTAGTTGCTTTTATTCGGCAGAGTCTCCATCTAAAATTGACATTTAGTC
>CASFNW010000022.1 GCA_949296245.1 uncultured bacterium | reverse complement strand
TTAAGATTCGGAGAAGGAGGGATTCGAACCCTCGAGGCAGATTACTCCACCTAACACCTTAGCAGGGTGCCGCCTTCAGCCTACTCGGCCACTTCTCCATATATAAATTTCAATGCAAATTAATCTTATCAAAAAAATCTCTTTTTTACAAACCTTTAATTTGGAAACTTATATAGCAAATTCCACAGATATTATAAAAGCCAGTCATTCTTGAATATGTTAATAAAGATTTTTCCCCTTCTCGCAAATTATACTTAATCGTTTTGTTCGGCAGAGTGCTCAGTATGGCGCAGTTTTGAAATTTTTAGCGGAATTTGTTGTATAAATCTCTCCATTTCTTGTTAGAATTTTGATTTTCTTTGTGATATTTTATAGACAATTGAAAACAAAGAGAGGTTGAGGAATGGAAAATACTAAAAGTATTAATTTCAGCGAATTGCCGACTACTTATGACGCAAAAGCTACGGAAGAAAAAATTTATAAATTCTGGGAAGATAACGAATGCTTTAAAGCTGACGCAAAATCTCCCAAAAAACCTTTTTCAATTGTAATTCCTCCGCCTAATGTTACCGGCGTCCTGCATATGGGTCACGCTATTGACGAAACACTGCAGGATATTCTTGTAAGATATCACAGAATGGCCGGATATGAAACTCTCTGGGTTCCCGGAACAGATCATGCAGGCATAGCCACACAAAATGTTGTAGAAAAACAACTGCGCGCAGAAGGCACAAACCGCCACGAACTCGGCAGAGAAAAGTTTTTGGAGCGCACATGGAAATGGGCTAATGAACACAAAAGTGCAATCTTAGACCAGTGCAAAAGGCTTGGTGCCTCTTTTGACCGTTCAAGAGAAAGATTTACTCTGGATAAAGGGTGCTCTGATGCGGTAAAAGAAGTTTTTGTAAGATTATACGAAAAGGGGCTTATTTACAAAGGTTCATATATTGTAAACTGGTGCCCCCGCTGTCAGTCAGCTATTTCTGACGTAGAAACAGAATATGAAACAGAAGCCAGCCACCTTTGGGAAATAAGCTATTCTTTAAAAGATGAACCCGGTGCTATTGTAATTGCTACAACAAGACCTGAGACAATGTTCGGTGATGCTGCAATTGCCGTAAATCCGACTGATTACAAATATAAAGATTTAATAGGAAAAACTGTTGTAATTCCTTTAACAGGCAGAGAAATTCCGATTATTGCAGACGAGTATGTTGATAAAAAATTCGGTACCGGTGCGCTAAAAATTACACCTGCACACGACCCTAACGATTATGAGATTGCAAAACGCCACAACTTAAAACCAATCTGGGTTATTGACGGCGAAGGCAAAATGAAAGCCTGTGCCGAGGTTCCAACAGAACTCCATGGTCTTGACCGTGACGAGGCAAGAAAAAGAACTGTTGATATGCTTCGTTATCACAATGATTTGGTTAAAATAACCGACCTTGAGCATAATGTCGGTAAGTGCCAGAGATGTCATACGACTATTGAGCCGTTACTTTCCGAGCAGTGGTTTGTAAAAATGAAGCCGCTCGCTGAAGCTGCAATAAGAGCCGTAAAAACCGGTGATATAAAATTTGTACCCGAAAAATGGGAAAAGAACTATCTCGGCTGGATGGAAAATATCCGTGACTGGTGTATTTCACGCCAGTTGTGGTGGGGACATCAGATACCTGCCTATTATCACAATCAGACAGGTGAGATGGTTGTTGCAAAAGAAAATCCTGATCCCGAAAATTATACACAGGAAACAGATGTACTTGATACGTGGTTTTCTTCAGGGTTATGGCCGTTTTCTACAATGGGCTGGCCAAATACGGAAGCCGAAGATTTCAAAAAATTCTACCCGACAACCACTCTTGTTACAGGGTTTGATATTATATTTTTCTGGGTAGCAAGAATGATTACAATGGGGTTGGAATTTACCGGTAAAGCACCTTTTTCAACCGTTTATATTCACGGGCTTATCCGTGACGAAAAAGGACAAAAAATGTCAAAATCCAAAGGCAATACCGTTGACCCTGTAGGTGTAATTGACAAATACGGCTGTGATGCTTTGAGATTTACAATGACTTCTATGTGTACTTACGGCGGTCAGGATATAAAAGTCAGCGAAGATAAGTTTGAATACGGCAGAAACTTTGCCAACAAAATCTGGAACGCTTCAAGATTTGTTCTTATGAACCTCGAAGGCGTTGACAATAAAGCAATTGATACACACAACCTGACAATTGCAGACAGATGGATTCTGCACAGAATGAATGAAACTGCAAAACTCGTTAACGAAAATATCGAATCATTCAGAATCGGCGAAACCGCACATGTGTTGTACGATTTCTTCTGGAATGAGTATTGTGACTGGTATGTTGAAATTGCAAAAATTCAGCTGCAAGATGCTGCTCAAAAAGCAAACACTCAAAGAGTCCTAAGATACGTCCTTGATATGTCATTAAGAATGCTTCACCCGATTATGCCCCATATTACAGAGGCTATATGGCAGCTGATTCCGCAGGAAAAAGAGGCTATAGGTATTATAAAAGCACAGTTCCCGACTTATAAAAATGAATTTGTTTTCGAAACCGAAAATAAAGAAATGGAGCTTGTTTTTGAAACCATTAAGTCTTTAAGAAATGTCCGTCAGAGCCTGAACATACCTTTAAGTGCTCAGATGAATATTACAGTGCTTGCAGGCAGCAGTGAAAAACCAATTTTTGAAGCTGTAGTGCCATATCTTAAACGTCTTGCAAGAATTGAGAGCGTAGAATTTCAAAATGCAGATTTGGAAGACACTCAAATGCCTAAAAAATCAGCTTCTGCTGTTGTTGGTAATTCAAAAATAATTATTCCTCTTGAAGGTTTGATTAACTTTGACGAAGAAATTGCACGTCAGAACAAGAAAATCGAAAAACTGGACAAAGAAAAAATGAGTCTTGACGGACGCCTGAAAAACAAAAACTTTGTAGAAAAAGCACCGAAAGAGCTTATTGAAGAAACCAAGGCACGTGCTGATGAACTAGAGTCTCAAATTAAAGCCATAAATGAGCTTATCGAAACTTTAAAGTGAGATAATTTAGTGGATTTATAATCTAATCTAGTGCGCAGATGCCTGCAACTTAAGTAATTGAGTATCCAGTATGTAAGAATCTAACCACTTTGCTATTCTACAAGTATTTAATCATTTCTCAATTTAGCCAGAAGATTGAGTATTTCTATATAGAGCCAAACAAGTGTCACAAGAAGCCCGAAAGAACCGTACCATTCATAGTCTTTTGGTAAAAGATTCTTAGCGCCCTGTTCAATAAAATCAAAATCCAATATCAGGCTCAAAGATGCAATAACAACTATTATGCCGCTTACTAAAATGCTTATCGGGCCTGAACCGTTCAAGAATGGTATATGAAAATTAAAAAATGAACCTATAAAATCAACGAGATATACAATCAAAATAGTAAACAATGCAGACATTATTGTTGCTCTAAATTTTTCTGTAGCACGAATAGCACCTGTTCTGTATAAAAACAGAACAACAAAAAAGGCAACAAATGTAGCTGATACAGCCTGCAGGGCAATACCAGGGAACATGGTCTCTGCCATCAAAGAAATACCTGCAAGCAAAGCACCTTCTGCAAATGCATATACGGGTGAAAGAAATTTTGCAAGTTTAGGCACAAATGCTGTGACAAGTCCCGTAATAAGACCAACAACCAATGCAATACCCAGAATCATCATAACTTTGTCAGCATATCCCATCATTGCTTCATATATTACGGCAGCACCGGCAACAGATGCTATCAAAAGCAGCGCAAAAACTTTGCCGATAGTCCCTGATACGGTCATTGGCTTACCATCCAAAACCACTGTATTTTCTGAATTATCCATCCTTGAAAGTATAGGATTTGAACTTTTAAACATATATTCCTCCAGTTTAATTTTCTACATATTAAATAGCATATATTTACGATTTTTTCAATTGCAACAGTGTTTTTCAAGGTCTTATACAACAAATTCCGCTAAAAATGTTTAAACCGTGTCATACTGAGCACACTGCCGAACAAAACGACTAAGTATCGTTTTGTGAGAAGGCAAAAAATCTTTCCATATGTCATTCTGAGGCTTTAGCCGAAGAATCTATTTCTATTTTCAATCGTCATCCTTGTATATGTAACATAATTTGGTGACAGATTTTATATATTGATAATATTCATTATGTAAAAATTGAAAACAAATGATTAGTTTAAACGGGGTAATAGGGGGTGTCCCCCCTATTATGCGAAGCTTTTATTAGAGCTTTTTAGGATTTGGAGAAAATTTACTCAGTCTTGTGCTGAAAAATTTTCGAACAAAGGCTCTAAAAGCTCTTTTGTACCAGTGTTCTTTTCTTTCTTTGCTTTAAGATCCTTCGGGTTTCACCCTCAGGATGACATATTGTTTATCAATATGGATTCTTCGGTCACTTTGTTCCTCAGAATGACGAATGAGACATGTCAGAAAATAATCCGTCACCCTGAGAGCAGTGCCGAAGGATAGCGGATTGATTTGTAATCATAAATAACATTTAAATCATTAAAAAAAAGACCCTTGTTTTGCAAGGGTCATAAAACATCTAAACACACATTATTTTACTGTCTATCTATATAAGGAGTGTGTTTAGCAATTTTTTTATTAATTACCATTCGATAATGATTACGCCATTGGCACCAAAACCGCCGCTTTTACTATATACACCGAGTGTTTCACTGGCCATAGCTCCGCCGCCGCCGGCACCATAGTTTTCTCTGTCATCAGCATCACCATTGCCTGCGTTCTGGCACAGAGCAGGTGTTACGTCGTGACGTTTGCTTTCTTCTTTGAATTTTTTTTCCATAAGATGTTCTGTACAGCCTTTATAATATATAATAGAGCCGTACCCCCCCATTTTAGATTTAAAACATCCGTCAGCTGTTTTTACAAACATAGGCGTTACCAAGCCATTTCCAAAGAAAGCTTCTTTAGTTATACCAGCATCCTCTAACTCTTTAATAATACCTTGCATCTCCTCATCAGTCCAATTATCAGACATAATCTCGTCATACAACATTAAAAATGGCTGTTCTGTAGCAAGACCTGTGCTATCTACTGTTTTGGAACAGACATAAGTCTCTGGATTGCACTTATCTGTTTCTTCAAAATAAGGAATTCTTATTTTTTCATAATAAGGTTGATTAGACGGTTCAGTACAAGTTCCTGGTTTTCCGCCGCCTTTGCTTGTCCAGCCGGAATTTTCACCATATTCAGGAGCATCAATATTTTCATCGGTAACCCCGCCTTTGCCTCCTTTGCCAATTAATACCCTCGGGGCAGCCGAAGAAACAAGACTGGAGATTTCCAGTTTTGTATCACCGCCGTTTTCACCTGTAGCACCGCCAAGGCCTATAGTCATAGTCAGCTTTTGGTTAGGTTTTATGGAGCCAACTACAATATTATTGGGTTCTGCTGCCTTACCGCCTGTACCATGCCATTTTTGGATTTCATAAAGGCTAAAACTGCCGCCCTGACCTCCAGTTTCACTGCCTCTGTTTACATCAAAGTCAGGATCTGTAACCGGTTCATGCGTAAAAGGATCCTCAAACGCAACAGCATGACGTGTATATGTAGGATATTTAGGCGTACCGTCTCTGTGACAGCCGCCCCAGCCGCCCATACCGCCAAAAGGTGTCCAGGTACGATACCAGCAGTGAGCGTAGTCATAGTTCCCAGTGTCACCTGGACCTAAACCGGTATAACCGTTTATATATGAAACGTAAGATAAACCTTTCCCGCCGGATGGTTCTGAGGCTCTATTCATAACAATACTGCCGCCCGCACCGGGATTACCGCCCCAGCAGTTATTCCATTTGGCACGCTTACAGCTGGCATTCTGCCCGCCCTGCCCGCCGGAAAGTTTTACATAAATACTGTCACCGTTTGTGCCGTCTCTAAAATATGACTCACCTCCGCTGCCTGCTCTGCTGGATTTATCGTTAAATCCTGCTCCTATAGAACCGCCTCCATTACCAACGGTATAAAAATAATTTGTACCTCTGAGAAGATATAATGCCCCTTCTGCATAAGCACCGGAACCGCCGGCACCACCGCAAATTGCTCTATCATTTTTACGTGCACGATAAGAAGCACCTGCACCGCCGCCTCCGCCGCTTACCATTTCAAAATTATAATATGCGTCTTTAGGAGGATTAAAAGAACCCGAAGCTCCGGCACTTGCTGTTACAACATAATCTTTTTGTGATTGGGCAGCACCGCCGCCGCCTCCGCCGCCAATTAAAGTAACTACAAAATTACTCGCATTGATAGGAGCAACAAAAGCACATTTTTCAACCTGTTCCCATTCATCGGTTGTATTAGAATTCCTTTGTTTATATGTTACCTTGGTTCTTTCTAATTCACCGTTTTCATTTTCAACAATAGTTGATACCGCTGTACACATATAGGTGCCATGACCGGTATCACTCATACCTCTTTTTTTCTTTGTCAAAACAGGTATGGATGCAAGTGTAATAAGACAAACAATTAATAATGTAATTAACGCTTCGGCAAGAGAAAAGGCGCAGAATTTTTTAACATAAGGAATGCAAATCTTTTTCATAAAAACCTCAAATGTATATATTATAGCTATATTTTTTCTTAATTTTACCATATTTAATACGGTATTTCAATATTAAAAACATATTTATTGCCCAAAAATATGTTTTTAATCAAGTTTAAAATGACAGCAACTTGCAAATAATATTTATTAAGGTAAAAGCATATGTCATTAAAAAAAGATTTTGGAAAACGATTGAAAGAAATCAGGCAAAAGCGCGGCTTTACACAATTTCAGCTTGCAGAAAAAGCAGAAATTGATGCAAAACATATGAGCCATATAGAAACCGGCCGAAGCTTTCCCAAAGCTGATTTAATAGAAAAATTTGCAAAGATTTTAAATGTAGAGTACAACATTTTTTTTAATATAACACACCATATGTCCAGAGACGAAATTATTGCTGAGATAAACAGCATTTTAGATAATGCAGGTGATGAAAAACTCGGCATTATATACAGGTTGATTTCCGATATTTTGTAAACTTATGTAAATTTATTTGTCAAAATCACTACTTTTTTCTAAAGTTCATTAAACTGTAAGCCGATAACAATTTTGTGGAAACAATTTATTAGAAAAACAGGAGAAGATAAATGACAGAAAATGTACGCGGAATTGGTATCAATACAGGTTCAGTAAACCCATACGGAAATCAGGCAAAAGGCAGTGAAGCAAAACCGGAAGAAACAAAACCGGAAGCACAGCCTAAAGCACCGGCTTCCCCGCAGGTAAAGCCTGATGATGTATTAACATATATGGCACAGAGCGCTGCTATTGTAAATCCTCAGGTTGCAGCACAAAAAACTTATGATGTAAGCAAATACGTAACTCCCGAACAGGCAGCACGTATTGCAGGCTTTGTTACAAGTTTTGAAGATCAGGTTGCAAAAGGTTTGATTGCAATAAATGAAGAACTCGGTGAAAATTCCGGTTTGAGCGAAGCAGCGAAATACGAAATTGCAGCAGCAATGGTAAAATAAACCAACTGCATTAAGATAGAGTGCGAAAAGTCCTTTCTTTATTAAACTTCTCCAATATTTATAAAAAAGTATGCCTTTAATCGAAGAATTAAAGGCTTTTTCTTATGTATAATATTTTTATGTATATCATTGAATTAATTTCAAAACTCATAAAAAAAGAAGAACCGTTTAAGAAAAAAAAGCCGGATATGCCTCAGGAAATTGACTATACAGAAACCTGCAGCCATGTTTTTCTTCCTATAGACAGTACAGGCGAAACCCTTGCCTGTTCAAAATGCGGGTTGATTGTGAAGAACGATTCTTCAAAGTACAAACCTAAAAATCCGTTTTCCTGATTAAGATTGTAAAGATATTTGACTTTCATGTTTAAAACAAAATCATTTTGAAATATAATACCTATAAATAATATATCATTCTAAAGTTCAAGAGGAACGCTGCATTGGCTAACACATTTAATGAACAGGTACGAACAAAAATCCAGAACTTCTCTGTTGAAACAGTCAGAAACATTTTAAATATGGATAATAAAGGTATTGCAAAATTATGCGCTCAGGTTTCTTTGATGCCAAAGAAAGACCCGATGGGCAGAACTTATTTTACAAAAGATGATGTAGAAATCCTGAGAAGAACAAAAAGCAAGAATGAAAACTCACAAAAAACACAAAAATCTTACGCAACAGTTCCTATGAAAACGGTAAAAAATCAGCCTAAATATACACAGGCACATATTATTCAGCCGCATGTAAATGAACCTGTTAAAGTTCCCGCCAATCAAAAACAGAATTCCGGAGCAGTCGTTGTTGAAAAAATTTGTACCTCTCTATCAAAAATGGAAGATAATATTACGGGTAAAATCTCTGATATTATCCAAAAAAAGCTTGATGAAAAACTGGACGGTATGGACGAGGTTGTTGTAGAACTTGTAAGATGTAAAACTGAAAACGAAACATTAAGATACAAGATGAACGAATTGAACAAAGAAGTTTACAACCTGAAAAACGAACTCAGCCGTTTCAAAGCTCTTGGCTTAGGTTTTTATGTAAAAAAATCGGGCGATTCTTCTCTTCTGTAGACCGTCCGAGGTGGCCTCACTTGTACTCAAGAGATACTTATTTGTTTGGCTTGTAAATTCTCCTACATCTCAAATCAGAAGTGGTACACACTTTGCTAAATAAATATGCCGGCGGCATATTTATGAGAGGTAGCGATGCCACATATGCATAAATATAGCTAAAGTGACCCCATGCACCGTCTTGAAATCTGACGTTCGGGAAAAGCGTGGTTTCCCCTCACAATGGCACTGGGTTCGGCAGAGCCTCACACGGCGTGCCAGTCAGATTTCGCTGTTGGCTGTGCCGGACTTGTTGTTGTATATTGAACTTGCTTATTGCACAGGTTCAACAAGCGGATTTTCGGACGGGTGAAACCCGAGGAGCGAGGACATTGAGTCGGCTTGTGCAAAGCACAAAAGGCGAAACTGTCCGAGCGTGAAGAAAATCTAAGAAGTAGTCGGAGTCAGTTGACGATATGAAAAATTTCTTGATTGCTTAGGTTTGTTGTGTAAAAATTGTGCTATGAGCAACAATTACGTTTATTTATTAGAAGGCAAAATTTATATAAACCTCACAAACTTATGCACAAATGATTGTGTATTCTGTATTCGTGCAATAAAAGACGATGTAGTAGGTGCAAACCTCTTTCTGGATACAGAAAAACTTGATGTTGAAGAAGTAAAAAGACAGCTGGATTCGTTTGAACCTGTAAAATACAAAGACATTGTATTCTGCGGATACGGTGAACCGATTTTAAAACTGGAAGAACTAAAAGAAGTTGCAAGATATATTAAAGAAAAATATCCTCATATTAAAACACGTATAAACACAAATGGTCAGGGTAATCTTATTTACAAAAGAAATATTGTACCGGAACTTAAAGGTATTATAGACAGTGTCTCTATAAGTTTTAACGGTGAAAATAAACAGGTTTATGACGCAATTTCTTTACCGAAAATAGAAAATGCATATGAAGGAATGAAAGAATTCATAAAAGAATGTGTTAAAGAAGGCATAGAAACAACTGCAACTATAGTTACGGGCTACAAAAATTATAAAGTAGACCTAGAAAGCTGCAAGTCACAGACAGAAGCACTCGGTGCAAAATTTAGAGAACGCCCCTGGCTGGATAACGGATACTAAGACAGTTTTCTAATATTCAAATTTTTTATAGTAACTTTCGGTGCATTTTTTATCATTTCTGATATTAATTCTTTGACAGCTAAATTTTCTAGCTGAAAAAGAGGATATTGTTCTCTATCCGCACCGAAACTTTTTGCAAGTTTTTTTGAATATTCTTCAAACTTTTCAGCCGCTTTTGCTCCGGCTTCTCTTGCATCAACCTCCAGCCAGTTTTTACGATACAGCCTTCTATTTATAAACGGCGGACAATAAAAGATTCTTGCTTTGAAAAATCTCATGGCGGCTTTCTTTTCTTCACACTTCAATGTAGACCTGCCCTTGCCTATCAATGATCTCCAAAAATCCAGAGCTTTAATTTTATCAAACTGGTATTGATGTCTCATTTCATGATTCAATGTATCAACAATATCCATTTTTGTTGCATGTTTTTCAGTATCTATTTTAATATTACCATTGGGTGAAGCAGAACCTAATATATTTTTTGAAGATATAGGCGTTACAGTAGTTATAACTTGTCTGTGTACAATCTGTTGTTCCTGCTGTGCATATGGCGCTGCATATTTAGCAAAATCGGATTTAGAATAATTTCTTATATAAAGGTAAGGATCCTTAGCAAGTTCTTTTGTGTTAGGCAGATTACCTTCTCCGCTTTTTTTCTTTAATTTTCCATCATTCGTTCTGAGGGCATTTGTTTCGATATAATCTCTTTTTCCTCCTGTATAGAGATGTTCGATAACCTGATGTTCCTGCTGTGTACCATCTTTTAGAAAAGTTGTTTTAAGCTGTGTTCTTATAGCATGAGGGGATGTATTTATAATCTGCCCTGCTTCATTTTGCTGTCCCCATTTTACTGAGATAGCATCTTTAATATTTTCAATTGTTTTGCCATGACCATCTCGTTTTGTTGTATTAATTTCAAGAATTTTCCCGCACCTGTCATAATCTCTGGTAACAGAACCGGTGCAATTGTTATGAAAATATTCTTCCATAACGTGTTTTACCGGTTTGCCGTCTTTATCTTTAAACCTGACAATCTTTTTTAAACCTTCGCCAAAGTGACTTTCTATCTGAACAACATCCATTGTCACCGCATTTTTGGGCATAGCAATTTTATTTATCTGTGCAGCGGGGAGATTTAAATCCTTTGATAAAAGTCTGCAGCCTTTTCTTGTAAAATTTTTCGCAGTACTGACCGCTCTTGTGATATTAAGCATAAAACTACCTGTAATCTAACCTTATATATATAAAAACAAATCACTTTATTAAATTGCTTTATTTGTAAAAAATACTAAACTTTACGAACGCCAATAATCTAAGACAGCGAAATTCCGGACAGGTGAATCCGGGGAGCTAGTGCGAAGCTGACGGCAGCGAAGCGTAGTCAGCGGCAGCAGCGAGCGGAAAGGAATTTTAAGACCGCCGGAGTCAACTGTAACACCAGATTAGATACACTCAAATATTTTCAAGGAAATTAACAGAATACTTTTCTTGCTTCTTCTCTGTCATCAAAATGAATTGTTTTATCTTTCAAAATCTGGTAATCTTCGTGTCCTTTACCTGCGAGCACAACAACGTCATTTTGTTTTGCAATATTTTTAAGCATAGAAATGGCAGTTCTTCTGTCGGATTCTACAAAAACTTTCTGAGTATTTACTGTTTTTATTCCCGCAAGAATGTCTGAGATAATAAGCTGTGGATCTTCGCTTCTCGGGTTATCGGATGTTACAACCACAATGTCTGCATTTTCGTCGGCAATTTTCCCCATTTTAGGACGTTTTGTTGCGTCTCTGTCCCCGCCGCAGCCAAACATACAAACAAGTCTGGCGTCTTTCGGAGTCAATTCTCTTGCTGCTTTTAGTACATTTTCCAATCCATCCGGCGTATGAGCATAATCAACTATAACAAGCGGTTGTTTGCTTACTATCTCAAATCTGCCATCCACGCTTTTTGTTTCTTCAAGCGCTTTTACACAAATATCAGCATCAAAACCCATTGCAATACCTGCAGTCAGCGCAGCAAGTGCATTGTAAACACTGAACATTCCGTTCATCTGGAGATTAACTTTTCCGGTTTTTCCTTTTATATTGCATTCAAATGATGCACCATGAATAGAAAAATCAATATGTGAAGCTGTAATATCAGCAGTTTTTTTAATGCCGTAGGTATAAATTTTTACTCCTTCAGGAACAACTGATTTGAAACGCTGGGCATAATCATCATCATTATTTATTACTGCAAATCCTCCTTTTTTCAAACCTCTGAACAAAAGAGCTTTTGCTTCAAAATAGTTATTCATTGTTATATGGTAATCAAGATGATCCTGCGT
This sequence comes from uncultured bacterium, assembly GCA_949296245.1. Lineage (GTDB taxonomy): Bacteria > Cyanobacteriota > Vampirovibrionia > Gastranaerophilales > Gastranaerophilaceae > Limenecus. The sequence continues at coordinate 17,554 of CASFNW010000022.1, read as the reverse complement.
AAGGTTTGTAAAGACGGCTCCGTCAAAGTCACATCCGCCTACACGGTTTTGCTCAAGAGCATGGGAGCTTACTTCCATTGCAACATAATCTATATTTTGTTCACAAATCATCTCGAGTGTTTTTTGAAGTTCCGGAGCCTGCGGAGTAGTGTGTTTTGCATCGTGGTATGTATCTTTGCCGGAAAGTTTGTAACCGAGAGTTCCTATTAGTGCACATTTATGCTGTGCATCCTCAACTATTCTCTGAATAAGATGAGTAACTGTTGTTTTGCCGTTTGTACCCGTCACACCGATTAATTTGATTTTTCTGGACGGATAATTGTAAAATGCAGCGGCAAGGTCTGCTATTTGATGTCTTGTAGATTCTACTATTACCTGAGGAACATCAATATCAAGTTCTTTTTCACAATATAATGCAGCTGCACCGTTTTCTGCTGCCATTTTTGCAAATTCATGTCCGTCAGTGTGTTCACCTTTTAAACACACAAAAATATCGCCATGCTGTATGGTTTTAGAATTATAAGAAATTCCTTGTATTTCAACATCTTTTTCATTAATAAATTTTTTAACTTTTATATTTTTAATTAACTCCTTCAGTTTCATAATATATTCCTCTTTTAACTTTAAAAATTACTTTTTCTTATCAGGTGCGATATTCATAATACGTGCTGTCTGCAAAGCAACCTCTCTAAACACCGGTGCGGCTACAGTACTTCCCCACAGGGCCCCCTTTGACGGAGAGTCTATTACGACATATATTTCAACCTGCGGATTGCTTGCCGGTAAAAATCCGATTATTGAAGTAACAAGTTTATTTGTATATCCGCCGGTGTTTGAAGATTTTCTTGCAGTACCTGTTTTTGCTGCCACATGGTAATCTTCAAGATTTACAGGTGATTTTGAACGACCGATACTTCCGGCAAGAAGACGTGTAACTATATGTGCGGTTTCAGGCTTAACTACCTGTTCATGATGGATTTTCTCAGCTTCTTCTTCCGGAGAATATTTTATAACATGGGGCGTAACTTTTACACCGTTGTTTGCAATTGCAGAAATGGCAGATGCCATCTGAATCGCGGTAACAGAAATACTGTAACCGTATCCTACAGAAGCGTGGGTTGATTTGTGCCAGTCTTTAACCGGAGGTATAATGCCTCTTGATTCACCCGGCAGGTCAATTCCTGTTTTTTCTCCTATGCCAAATCTTTTCAGTACATTATAATGTTCCTGCTTTGTCATCATCAGCGCCGCTTTTGCACTTGCAACGTTGCTCGAATGTTCAAAAAGATAATACAAATCTATATTGCCGGGGAACGGCTTTACGCTGTAGTCATAATTTTTGATTGTCCATTTATCAATCTCTAATTTGCCGGTATCAAGGATTTTTGAATTTTCCTGCAATCTGCCGTTTTCTATAGCAGAAGCAATTGTTAAAACTTTAAAAGTAGAACCCGGTTCAAAAACATCACTCAAAGTCCAATTTGTAAGCTGTGTTAATGTCGCTTTTTTATAGTTGTTTGGATTATATGTCGGATAAACAGCATAGCCAAGGATTTCCCCGTTTTTTGGGTTCATTACAATAACCGTGCCTCGAAGTGCACCTTTTTCTTTAATTACTTTATTAAGCTCAACTTCACAAACATGCTGAATAGCAGAATCTATGGTAAGGGTAATTGATTTACCTCTTAGAGGAGTGGTTGTTGCAGCAGGATCTGTATTTACCTCATAGATAATATCGCCGTCAGGAGTTTTTTCAAAATTTACATCCTGCTCAACCTCTTCTAATTTATCTTTGGCAGTGAACTCAACGCCTGCAGCTACATCAGCATCCGGATTGTAATATCCAAGAATATGAGCGGCCATTGTACCCTGCGGGTACACACGTTCATTCTTTTTTCCAAGGCTGATTTCTCTAAGACCCAGTTTTCTGATTTTTTGTGCAGTAAGTCTAGGGACATCCTTTTTTAGTACAATTATTTTTTCATCCTGTGCAAGCTTTTTTGCCAGTTGATTTTTATTCAATCCTAAAATCGGAGCAAGTATTGCTGCAAGTTCATTCGGGGTGTGATCATAGTATTCCTGATGCGCATACACATCAAAAGATGTTTTGTCAGACGCAAGTTTAATACCGTTTCTGTCAAGAATTGCTCCTCTCATGACAAAACTTTTTGCGCTTCTCTGGCGTTTTGCCTGTGCACGGTAATTTTTAACATCAACAACCATTATTAAAAATAAATAGCCGATTATAACAAAACTTGCAAGAATGCATATTATCTGCCAGAAAATAAGTTTTTTGTCAAACTCTTTAAACTTCTCTTTATCACTCTTATAATTCTTATAATTCCGTCCCATAAAAAAATTATACAATACACAGCTTTTTTCAGCTTATTAAATTATGTAAATATTTAATATGCTCTGCTAACGGGCAAACAACCTGATATACTATCAAATTAAAAAAACCCTGCATAAACTGCAGAGCCTTTTTAAAATTTTAATAAATTTAAAACTAACCTCTGATACCAAGTTTTTTAATAAGTTCTCTGTATTCTTCAAGGTTTTGTTTTTTAACATAAGCAAGAAGTCTTTTTCTTTGACCTACCATCATCAAAAGACCGCGTCTGCCTTGAAAATCTTTTTTATTAGATTTCAAGTGTTCTGTAAGTTCTGTAATTTTCTGGGTTAAAAGAGCTATTTGAACTTCTGCAGAACCGGAATCTTTAGCATCTTTGCCGAATTTTTTGATGATTTTTGCTTTTTCTTCTTTTGCTAAATTTATTGCCATTTTGTTGTTCCTTTTCCTAATTTTAGTAAGTTTAAGTTGGTGGCGTAAACTCAATAAAATTATTTATCGTTATTTCAGCATAGCACCTAAAACATTACCGTCAAGCATGATAAGACTCGGAATTAAAAAAGATTAAGTATTTTTACAAAAAATTTTACGAATGATATTATGGTATAAAGAATTTTGTAAGAGGAGAATTATGGAAAATAATAATAAACCGGTTGTAAAACTTATTTCAAAACCGCAAAATATGCTAAAGACAATTTATACAGCATGTAGAACATGCTACAGTGCTGATTCACCGATAAATATCTATGATAAAGCAGACGACGAAGAAAAAATGCTAAAACTCATTGAAAGAGTAATTTCTTCCGGTCATTATTCAACTATCGAGCATATACAGGTGTCTTTTGCAATATCAAATGTATCAAGAGCCTGTACACATCAGTTTGTAAGACACAGACATGTATCTTTTTCCCAGAAATCACAGCGCTATGTTAAAGAAAAAGGACAGTTTGATTACATTGTTCCGCCTACAATAGAAAAAAATCCGGAATTGCGTGCAAAATATGAAGATTTTATGGCAAAAACCGCTGATTTTTACTCGGAAATGACAGAAGCAGGGATTCCTGCAGAAGATGCTCGATTTGTTCTTCCAAATGCTGCTGCAAGCTCTATGGTAGCCTCTTTAAATCTCAGAGAACTTATACATATTGCAAATATCAGACTATGTACACGTGCACAGTATGAAATCCGTACCATGGTAAAAATGATGTGCGAAGAGCTCTTGAAAGAAGAGCCCTGGCTCGCTTCTTATCTGGTGCCTAAGTGCGAACGACTCGGCTACTGTGACGAAGACAAATGCTGCGGCAGAAAAATAAGAAAAGAAGAATTTCTCGCAAAAACAGTTTAATATCAAATTTTAGTTACCGGTATTCTTTTTATCGTATATATTCCGGCCTGTGAAACAAGAGCTTTATCTTTTTAACAATCAGGATTTTTCTATGTAACAGGCTAAGATATTGTCTTCAAAAAACGATAAACTTGTTTTTTTCTGTACAATAACACTATAATTAATATAGCTACGACAGACTAAAAGAGGACGAAATATGAAACTTACGGTTTTGGGTGCAGGCTGCTGGGGTTTAACTCTTACATGGCTTTTGACAGATAATTTTGAAAAAGTTTGTGTATGGGGCAGAGACTGCGACATTTCTGAAGAATTACGAAATAAAAAACACACCTCAAAACCACTGGAAATTCAACTGAAAGACAAAGTTGAGGTTACATCAAATCTGGAAGAAGCTATAAAAGATGCCGATATAATCCTGCTTGTTGTAGCAACATCCGGTATAAGAGATGTCTGTCAACAGATAGCCAAAATCGGATTAAAGGACAGTCAGGTACTTGTAAATACTTCCAAGGGTCTAGAGCTTCCCTCTCTTATGAGAATGAGCCAGGTTATGAGAGAAGAGCTGCCGGCAGCTAATATTGCTGTATTATCCGGCCCTACACTGGCAAAAGAGGTGCTTATGGGTTGTCCTACTGCTGCATCTGTTGCGTGTGAAAACAAACCGGAGATAGCAGAATTTTTACAGGAAAAACTGACAGTTCCGTCAAAATTTCGACTATATACAAATGATGATGTTGTCGGATTAGAGTTTGGCGGAAGCTTAAAAAATGTAATTGCTATTGCATCAGGTTTTGCAGATGCAATGAAACTCGGAGATAACTGCAGAGGAGCTCTTTTAACAAGAGGTATGGCAGAAATTACCAGAGTTTCCGTTGCTTTAGGTGCAAAGCCATCCACTTTATACGGATTATCAGGTATGGGGGATTTGATTGCAACATGTTCCAGCCCGATGTCCAGAAACTTTACAGTAGGTTCTATGCTTGGCAAGGGCAAAAAAATAGACGATATTTTAAAAGAACTCGGTTCCGTTGCCGAAGGTGTTAAAACCTCAAAAGCTGTTTGTGAGCTGGCAAAAAAGCTCGGCATAGAAGTTCCTATTTCTTCTGCGATTTATGAAGCTGTATACACAGATATAACGCCTCAGGAACTGCTCGAAAAACTCATGAACAGAAAATTACGCAAAGAATAGATATTTATTCATTAGAACGTCCGTCTTCTTTCATGTTTGCCTGAATTTCCGCTTTATCGTTAAACTCATTGATAAAGTGGGAGTATCTTTCCATTCTCAGCTTTAACCACGAAAGCATTGTATCTGAACCATACACTTCAATTGTTCTCGTTCTTGTAAATTGTTTAAAACTTCTGTTGTAAGATTCATCAATGTAAGTTTTGCACTTGCAATTTAGTTCTTCGACTAAATCATAAAGTGTTTTTAGCCATGCCGGCTGAACCTGTGCTTCATTTACAGAATACTCGAGAATCATTTTCTTCCTTGACTTTCTTCTTAACTGATACGCTATTTATAATATGCCCCGATTCTAAAATCGTAAGCTCTATTATCGTGACGGCTTATAATATTTACATGAACTGTATCGGCCATGTTTTATAAAACTTTAAGATTTTTATTACTATTGTAACATTTATTAATATTTTATCTTGTACTTAGCGATGATACTTTGTCGCGGAAAATGCGAGATAAGACTCTGCCAAACAAAACAATCCCGTGAATTGTTCTGTGAGAGGTAAATGACATGAACGAATTTTTTCCGGACATATTTAGAACAGTGGCCGGATGGATTATACTGAATTTGTAAGGGTTTATCCTGCCAACAGTAATATTGTCTGAAGAGTTCAGACCGGCCAAAATAATTTAGAATGTAAATTATCTGATATCAAAAAACTTGTGCACCTGACCGATTAGTCTTGTGTTGTGGTATTTTTCAGAAAATTTGTTAAAAGTTTCCACAATTTTTTCGTGAGAAACTTTTATTCTGTCTCCCTCCATTTCTGGCTGAAGAATAAGCTCTATATTATATTTTTGTGCAAGATTTATGCTCTCATTTATCTCAAAATCCCGCAGATTGTCATCAAATACAAGTTTTGTAAAAATTTCTTTGTTATGATTTTTTGCTGTTTGCAAAAATTTATCATGTTTGAGGAACAAATCCCCGATTTTTGCGCTGGAATCAACCTTAAAATCCATGGAAATTATATCAACACAGTCAATTATACTCTCGAGCGCCTTTGGCATTGTTCCGTTGGTTTCCAGATAAACTTTAAGATTCAGCTTTTTTATCTCCGGCAGAAATTGTTTAAAAAATTCGTAATGCAAAAGAGGCTCCCCGCCTGTAAGGCTTATGGAATGAAAAGCATGAAGATTAAATTCTTTAATTTTTTCAATAAGCTCTGAAACTGTATATTCTTCGCCTTTATCAAACTCTGTATCGCAATAGTTACACAAAAGATTACAGCCGCAGAATCTTATAAAAAGCTGTCTGTATCCTATATAAGGTCCTTCTCCCTGTATTGAATCAAAAATCTCGGCTACTTTTGCAATTTTTGCATTATTGTCTGCATTTTCAGTCATTTAATAAATTCTCCCTAATTTTGTGTGAGGACAGATTCTTCAACTGTTCATACAATTTAATTTCTTCAGATGTCATTTCTTTTGGAATTTCTATTCTGACAGTGACAATCTGGTCTCCTTTTTTCTTGGATTTCGAATCGGAAAGCCCCTGCTCTGACAGGCGAAATTTTTGTCCCGTTGTTGTATTAGCCGGAATTTTCATGGAAACATTTCCGCAAAGAGTCGGAATTTCTATGTTCGCACCAAGTACTGCTTCAAAAGGTGTTATGGGAATTTCACAAATTACATTCAACCCGTCGTATTTAAAAAATTTGCTTTCTTCAATGTTGATAAAAAGGTACAGGTCTCCGTTTTTACCACCGTTGTAGCCTTTATTGCCTTCGTTTGCAATTCTTATTTTTGCACCTTTTTTTACGCCTGCAGGAATTTTTACATTAAGTTTTTTGTGAATGGACACTTCGCCCGTACCTTTGCAAAGAGGACATTTGGAGCCGTTTATAAATCTTCTGCCTTCGCATTTCGGACAGCGTTCGCTGTGCAGCACATTCACCGTTCTGTGAGTGCCGGATATTGCTTCTGATACTTTTATATTTACATTTAAATTTATATCTCTGCCGTTTTCCGGCTTTGGTTTTTTGGTCTTTTTTTCTCTGCGTGTATCAGATGTAAACAAGCCGTCTAAAATATTTTCAAACACCTGTGAAAAAGAGGATTTTTCTTCTTCGTTTGGTGTGTAATAGTCTTCTTTGCGGCTTTTTTGCTGCGATTCAGTACGTGGTTTTGTTTGTGTATAGGCAGAATTTGTTTCGCCGTAGGCCTTTTTTGCCTGTGACTTTGTAGTATTTGATGTGTTTGAAGTATAAGAGCTCTCTTTTCTTGTATTAAAGCCTTTTAAGATATCATACTGGCTTCTTTTATGCGAATCCGTTAATACCTCGTAGGCTTCTGTTATTTCTTTAAAACGGATAATGCTTTCCTGAGAATTATCATTTACATCAGGATGCCAGATGCGTGCCTGTTTTCTGTATGCAGATTTTATTTTTACCATATCCGCATCAGGCTCAACTCCGAGAATAGAATATAAATCTTTTTGATAATACTGGTTCAATTTTTCCCGCCGTTTAGAATTTTTAGCTACAGAGTTATTTTAATGATGGTTTAAGAATTATCAACAATTTTTTTAATTAAATTTGGAATTTCTTTAATTTCATCATAACTTATATCTGCTCTTAATGAAATTCTAATACGTGAAGAACCTTCGGCAACCGTCGGATGGCGGATAGGAAGAAGGTAATATCCGTTTTGGATAAGTTCTTTTGAAACCTTAACAGCCAGTTCGTTTGGCCCGAGAATAACGGGTACAATATGGCTTTCGCCAAGCGTTTGCAGTCCCGCATTTTTTAAATCCTGTCTCAGTTTTTCCGCTGTTTTTAAAAGCTCTTTTTTCTCGTGCTGTAAATTTGGTAAAATTTCCGTAATTATACAGTAAGAAAAAGCTACATTTATTTCCGGTAATGCCGTAGAAAAAATTAACGGCCTGCATTTATTGATTAAATAATTAATAAGAATATCATTACCCGTACAAAAAGCACCAACAGAGCCGACTGCTTTGCCGAACGTTGCGACTATAAGATCAATATCCTGTATACAGTTTTGTGTTTCCGAAATACCAAGACCTTTTGCACCGTATATACCGAAAGCATGGGCTTCATCAACAACAAGTATCGCATTATATTTTTTCTTTAATTCAACAAGTTTGTTTAAATCCGCTATGTCTCCGTCCATACTGAACAAAGATTCCGAGACTATTATTGCGTTTTCATACTCGTTTCTGTGTTTTTGCAAAAGTTCTTCCAAATGATTGTAATCAAGATGTTTGTACCTGAACATTTTTGCATCGGAAAGTTTTATTCCGTCTAAGATACTGGCATGGTTTAATTTGTCAGAAAAAACTACATCTTTTTTTGTTAAAAGTGCAGACATTATACCTGTATTTGCATGGTATCCGCTGTTAAAAAGAAGACCTTTGTCTTTATGAAAAAGAGCTGCAAGAAGACATTCCAGCTTTGCATGGACATAAGAGCTTCCTGTAAGGAGCCTTGAGGAAGCAGAACCCAGAGAGAATTCATTAATTGCCATGAATCTTTTAAGTATTTTTTTGTTTTCTGCTATTCCCATATAATCGTTTGAAGAAAGATTCAGATATCTTTTGTTTTCTTCAAAAATATATTTTCCTTCTTTTTTAAAGGAATTTATTTTTCGGTCACAGCAGTTTTCATGGATTTCTTTTAATTCTTTTTTATAACTTTCAAGTATATTTTTCATTTAATTATCCTATATAAACGATAATGCCAAAAGCAGGCTTACTATTAATGACAGTATTTGTATATTTGTATAAAGATGAATTTTTTCATAAGAAGCAAATCGTCCTATAATAAACGGTAAAAACAGAAATACAAGGAATATTGCTGCATATGGCATATTTCCGAAATACAAATTGCTGATTGCAAACCACAATACAGATATAAAGTATAAGACAAAAAGAATACACATTACAACAGAAAAATATGCAAAAAATTTGACTGCATTTTCGTATTTGTACATAGCCAGCTTTCCGATAACAAAACCTGCTATTAAAAAGATATTGCTTAAAATAAGAGCAATCAAAGATACAGGCAGAGTATGAATAATTTTTATTAATTCTTTAATATCTATATTCATAATAAACCTGCACTTTCTGTAAAGTTATCATCAACATGCGGCAGTTTCTGGGTTTGTGAGCCGTATTCGGAAAGCCCGTTTAAGAATTCTATACATGCATTGAAAACAAAGTCTCTCTCATTGTCCATAACAACAAGATGATAGCTATTCTCCAGCCTGATGTATTTTTTGATGGCAGAACCAATGTTTTTATATACAAATTCTGCACTTTTAGGACTTGTAAGGTCATCTTCTTTTGCATGAATCAATAGTACCGGTGATTGCACTTTTGACATGTTTTTTTGCGCAAATTTGGAAAATTTTAATAATTCATAAATGCATGACATTGGATAATTATCCAGAGCTTCCGTATTTCTTTTTTGCAAAGCTGCAATTTTTTTTCTTAACGTTTCATTTTTAAGCCCGTATGGCTCTCTTTCCGGAAATGAATAATAATATCTCAAAATAGTGTATACACCAACCGGCATAAGAAAGTTGTACCAGGGAATTGTCCATCCGTCTAAAAATAGAGTGGTAGAAAGACACAAGATGCCTCGCACATCTCTGTATTCACCTGCAATGGCAAGTGCCAGAACAGCTCCCAAACATAGTCCGCCCAGATAAACTTCGTCATATTGTTTCGTAAGATTTTTGTAATGCGCGACGGAGTCAGTGTACCAGTCTTGCCATCTTACTGTTTTTATATTTACCGGGCTTGTACCATGTCCCGGCAGACAGTGGCAAAAAACATCAAAATCAGCTTTGAAGAGAGCTTTGCCCATTTTCTTCATTTCATAAGGGCTGCCTGTCATTCCGTGGAATAACAGAACAGCTCTTTTGCATTTATTTTTGTGTATAAATTCAAAGTCTAAACTCTTTCCCAAAGATATTTACCCGTTTGGCTGTGTATAAACTATGCTTTTTCCATATATCTTTCGAATAATTGATTCATAAGCTCTAATGCCATATCTATCTCTTCATCCGAAATATACAACTGCGGAACGATTGTTATAATATTTTTGTAATATCCGCCGTTGTTTAGAATAAGACCGCATTTTTTACCCTTGTAAGATAAATCACCCTTAAGACCTGCTTCAATAATTTCGTCGCAGAGTTCTCTGGCAGGGGTAAATCTGTCATTTTCGGTAACTTCAACACTCAATGCAAAGCCAAGCCCGTTCACCGTGCCGATATTTTTGTATTTTTTCTCCAGCTGTTTTAAACCGTCAAGGAATTTTTCGCCTTTTCTTGCTATATCACGTTCCAGAGTTTCGCGTTCTTCTTCAAAAATACTCATTACCTCATATCCTGCACGCGTGCCTATAGGATTTGCGGCGTATGTGGAATGTGTTCTGCCTGCGGGAAATACTTTAGGATTTATGAGTTCTTCTTTTGCCCACATGCCTGCTAAAGGATTCATACCGTTTGTAATGGATTTTGCAAAAGTCATCGCATCAGGTTTGGCGCCAAAGTGTTCCATTGCCCATAGTTTGCCTGTTCTAAAGCAGCCCATTTGTACTTCATCTACCATAAAGAGTATGTTGTGTTCATCAAGTACTTTTTTTAGTTCTTTAAAGTAGCCTTTTGGAGGAACAATGTACCCGCCCGTACCGAGAATAGGCTCTGCTATAAAGCCGCCGAATTCACAGTCTTTTGTTTTGGGGTCATAAACACCGTTGTATTCACTCTCAAAAAGTTTTGCAAACTGTTTTACACAGTACAAGTTACAGGATTCGCATTTTTTGTCATAAGGACATCTGAAACAATACGGAAACGGAACAAAATGAGCCGTATCGGAAATACGGCCAAAATGCTCTCTGTATCTGTAGCTCGAAGTAACAGCCGTTGTACCGATTGTCCTGCCATGATACCCGCCCATAAAGGCAAACATTCTCGATTTTTTCGTGTAGTTACGGATAAGTTTCAGCATATCCTCATTTACCTGAGCACCGCCTACATTGAACTGTACACGACCTTTAATCCCGTATCTGTCGAGGTTTGCTTGGGCAATCTTTTTTGCAAGGAGAGCTTTGTAATCATACACAAATCTGGAAGAAATCTGAGGCATAGTCTGGTACTGATCGATTACGGCATTCAGTACTCTTTTATTTTTATACCCGAGGTTGCAGCTTGAATACCACATCTGCAAATCAAGATACGGCGTATCTTTTCCGTCATACATATATGAGCCTTCGCAGTCTCTGAAAATTGTCTGATCATCATGATAATGAACAGTATCCCCCCAGGAGCAGTATTCTTTGTCAATAGCTTTTATTTCTTCATCGGACAACTTAAATTTTGTGTCGAGCATTTATCTCTCCTTTTTGTGATTTTTACAGCCGTTTTTTTATATAAGTTTCTATTTCATTAAAAGAGTTAAAACCAACCAGATTATTAATTTTAGTATTCATACCATACTTCAACAGGCTGCCTTTAGCAAACAAAAAATCAACATTTTGAGCAGCACAAAAGTCAGATATTCCGTCTCCTGCATACAAAATTTGTTTTGTAACAATTCTGTTTGATTTTATTACATTACATTTACACACGCCTGATTTTCGTTTGCACCCGGGTGTAAAAAACGGAAAAGCAGTCTTAAAGCTGCCGTTTTTAAATTCAAGCTTGTTGGAAAAAATTTTTAAATCTTTTATTTTATATCTGGCAAGAATTTTTTCTATAAAAAAATCAAAGCCGTCAGAAACTATATAAAAATCTATGTTTTCGCTTTTTATATAATTCAAAAAATCAGGAAAAGTTTCGTCTATTTCGATAGAATCAATAAAATCATTTACGTTTTTTTCTTCCATCAGGGGGAATGTCTGCATCTGTTGTTCTATGCATTGTTTGGAGCCTATTTCCCCTCGCAGCCACTTATCTTCTATGTCCGTCCATTCAACATTTGCATAAACGCGAAGGAATTTATTCAGTGTATCTTCTTTTGTAATTGTTCCGTCAAAGTCACAAAAGAACTGATAATTTTTCATAAATACCCCATTAAACTTTCATAAAAAATATAATAAACAACCTCTGTTGTAAATAAAAAATGTTCATGGTATTGATATTAATACCATGTGATTTATCATATGAGTCTTAAAGATTGGACGTATTGACGTTTGAAAAAAAATATTAAACTGGCGAAACTGGCAGGTTTTTGTTACGGCGTAAAAAGAGCCGTTGAAACTACAAAAAAACTAAAGAAAGAAAATCCGGATAAAGAAATTTTTGTTCTGGGCGAATTGATTCACAATTCGCATGTTATAAATGAACTTTCAAATCTGGGTATTCATACTGTAGAAGAACTTCCCTGCAGCCAAACCGGAGTATGTATAATAAGAAGCCACGGAGCAGCACCCGAGGTTTTTGAAAATGCTAAACAAAAAGGATATGAAATCGTTGATTTGACCTGTCCTGACGTAAAAAAAGTGCAGCAGAAGGCAATACAGCTTGTGCAGGAAGGATTTCTTCTTATAATTGTCGGCAAACCCGAACATCCGGAAGTTTGTGCAATAAAGGCTAATGCTCAGTCTTACGGTGACAATATTGTAGTTGCACCGGATGTGGAAACATTGAAAAATTTTGAAGAAGAAATAAAAAAACATAAAAGAGCAGGTGTGGTTGTTCAGACAACACAGCGTATAGAAAATTTACAAAGTATAGTGAACTATCTTTTGCAAGTTACAAAAGAAATCAAAATTTTTAATACGATTTGTGCTTCTACTTCAATGAGACAGGCAGAAGCAAAAAATCTGGCAAAAGAATCTGACTTGATGGTTGTTGTCGGCAGTAAAAAAAGTGCTAATACCACTCATCTTGCAGAAATTTTATCCGGCATCACATCTACTATTCACATAGAAACAGATGAAGAATTGCAAAATTTTGATGAACTTATCAAAAATGCTCAGAATATAGGCGTAACGGCAGGTGCTTCCACCCCCGATGCGATAATTGAAAATGTTATAAACAAATTGAATAATTATTAACGAAAGGAAAAAACAAAAATGGCAACAAAAGAAAAAGAAATGGATGAATTTGAAAGATTACTGGAAGAATCTTTTACTTCAAAATTAAGCGTGGCTGATGTTGTTAGAGGCCAGCTGGTTAAAAAAGAAAAAGACGGATATCTTGTTGATATAGGTGCAAAATCAGAAGGATTTCTTCCTGAAAGAGAAATCCCATCTTCACAGGCAGAAGAACTTAAAATCGGCGACTGCAAAGAATTTTATATTCTAAAAGAAGAAGAAGACGAAAAATGCGGAATGATACTTTCTCTTAAAAGAGTGGCTTGTGCTCAAGCATGGCAGACATTACAGAATGCAAAAATTTCCGGTGAAACAATCACTGCAAAAGTTGTCTCTCTTGTTAAAGGCGGCGTAATAGTTGAAGTTGAAGACTTGAGAGGATTTATCCCTGCTTCTCAATTAAGAACAGGTATGCCGTTTGACGGTCTTATGAATCAGGAAATCGAAGTTAAGGTTCTTGAAGCTGATGCAAAAAGAAACAAACTTATCCTTTCTCAAAGACAGGCTCTTGCAGAACAAAGAGAACAACTGGTTGACGAAGTTATTTCTAACCTTGAAGTTGACCAAATTGTAGAAGGTGAAGTTGTAAGAATCGCTGATTTCGGTGCGTTTATCGATATCAACGGTGTTGACGGACTTCTTCCGATATCTGAAATTTCCTGGCAGAGAATCAAACATCCTTCCGATGTTCTTACACTCGGCCAAAAAATCGAAGTTAAAGTTCTCAAAATTGACGAAGACCTTAAGAGAATCAGCCTGAGCTTGAAGAGAATCGGCGACAATCCATGGGAAGAAATTGAAGACAAATTTGAAGAAGGACAGGTTATCACAGGTACTGTAAACAAAGTTACTTCTTTTGGCGCATTTATCAACATTTTCCCCGGTGTGGAAGCATTGCTGCCTGTTGCAGAAATGAAAGACTCTAACGCAAATCCGTTTGATATTTACAAAAACGGTGACGAAATTAAAGTTCTTATCAAAAAATTCACTCCGCAAGAACACAGAATCGCATTGAGCGTAAAAGATATCAATGAATAATTGATTACTTTTAATAAAAAGCGGGCAAAATTAATGCCCGCTTTTTTGATGTTAAATTTTAATGAATTTAAGATACAATCAACTTTGACAAAGCAGCCGAAAATCGTCCGAGAAAAATTCGTGATAAGACTCTGCCGAACAAAAATAAATATTTTTCCTCTTTTTGAATCATTGAAATTTTTCATATTTGTATAATGATAATTAAAAATGTATAATAGAAACATATTCAATTAATAAAGGTGGATAAATATGACAGTATTAGCAGAGAATGAGGGTTTAATCACCCAGATTATCGGGCCTGTAATAGACGTTGAGTTTTCCAACGGTAATTTGCCCGAAATTTATGACGCATTAGAAATTTACTCACAGGACGGTCAAAAAACAGTAGCCGAAGTACAGCAGCTGCTCGGTGAAAACAAAGTCCGTTCCGTTGCAATGTCTTCTACGGACGGTTTGCAAAGAGGTATGAAAGTTATAAATACAAAAGCACCTATCTCAATCCCTGTAGGCCAGGCAACTCTGGGAAGAATTATGAATGTTCTCGGCGAACCTGTTGATGAAATGGGGCCTGTAAATACTGAAAACAGACTTCCTATTCACAGACCTTCTCCAAAACTTGTTGATCAGAATACAAATGTAGAAATTTTTGAAACAGGTATTAAAGCTATCGACCTTTTACAACCTTATCAAAAAGGCGGTAAAATCGGTTTATTCGGCGGTGCAGGTGTAGGTAAAACCGTATTAATTATGGAACTTATCCACAACATCGCAATGGAGCACTCCGGTGTATCAGTATTCGGCGGTGTAGGTGAAAGAACACGTGAAGGCAACGACCTGTGGAACGAAATGAAAGAATCAGGCGTACTTGATAAAGTAGCTTTGATTTACGGTCAGATGAACGAACCTCCGGGAGCCAGAATGAGAGTAGGTCTTTCTGCTTTGACCGCAGCGGAATATTTCCGTGATTTTTCAAAACAGGACGTATTGTTATTTATTGATAACATTTTCAGATTTGTACAGGCAGGTTCAGAGGTATCAGCGCTTCTCGGACGTATGCCTTCCGCTGTAGGTTATCAGCCGACACTTGCTACGGAAATGGGTGAATTGCAGGAACGTATTACCTCTACAAAAGACGGTTCTATCACTTCCGTACAGGCTATTTATGTACCTGCGGATGACCTGACAGACCCTGCACCGGCTACAACATTCTCCCACCTTGATGCTTCAACGGTATTATCAAGACAGATTGCATCTCTCGGTATTTATCCTGCTGTTGACCCGCTTGCATCAAGTTCAAGAGTGCTTGACCCTGTTATTATCGGCGAAGAACACTACTCTGTAGCAAGACAGGTTCTTGAAGTTCTTCAAAAATATAAAGATTTGCAGGATATTATCGCAATTCTCGGTATGGATGAACTCTCTGAAGAAGATAAAGAAACTGTTAACAGAGCAAGAAAAATCCAGAGATTCCTGTCTCAACCGTTCTATGTAGCAGAACAGTTCTCAGGTATCCCCGGTAAATACGTAAAACTTGAAGATTCAATCAAAGGCTTTAAAGAAATTCTCGAAGGCAAACACGACGACCTTCCTGAACAGGCTTTCTATATGGTTGGTACAATCGAAGAAGCCATGAAAAAAGCTGAAGAAATGAAAAAAGCGTAAATTTATGAACGTACTTGAACAAAAAGTTAAGATAAAATATACGGACAGAGATTTAAAAATCCTGTTAAATGAAATGAATTGTCTATGGACAGGTATTTTTATCACAGGCGGAGGTGCTCTTGCGCTTCTTTATACAGAAATTAATGTTTTAAAAATAATTTTATGTATATTTGGTTTATTTCTTTGTACGAGTTTTATTATGAACTATTTTGACAGAAGAATGAAATGTGACTATATTAAGAATTATCTCAACAGCATGGAGAGTGATAATGAATGATATAACAATCTGGCGTTCAATAATTACGTTTTTGTATGTGATACTTGGTATTTATGCAATTGTTAAATTTCACAAAATTAATAAGAATCTAAAAAATTATTACAAGGATTTAGAGAATTTCAAAAAATAAGAAGAATTAAATATGTCAAAAAAAATAAACTTGAAAATTATTACACATGAAAAAGAGCTCTATAATGACAATGTAGATGCGATTTATTCCAAAAGCGTAGAAGGTGAATTCGGTATACTGCCTGACCACCAGCCTTTTATGTCAGCGCTGGATATCGGTGTAACAAGAGCGGAAAATGAAGGTAAAATGCAGTCTTTCACAACCATGGGCGGAATTTTCCAGTTCAAAGACAATGAAGCACTTATTCTGACCGATTTGGCTGAAAGCGGCTCTGATATAGATGTCACACGTGCAAAATCAGCTAAAGAACGAGCAGAAGCAAGACTCGGCTCTCACGAAGTTGAAGTGGATACGGCACGTGCACAGATTGCTCTTGCAAAAGCTATGGCAAGACTAAAAGCAGCAGGTCAAAAATAAAAAAAGCTGTTTTGTTTTACATTTTACAGATAAAAATAAAAGACGCTTTCTTTAAAATTAAAGAAAGCGTCTTTATAAATATTTGTTATGTTGCTATTTTAAAGCACCTCTGACAATCTTAGCAAAGCTGTCTGCTTTAAGACTTGCACCGCCTACAAGAGCTCCGTCTATATCTGATTGAGCCATTTGTTCTTCGATTGTTTCAGGTTTTACGCTTCCGCCATATAGAATTCTGATTTTATCAGCAGCCTCTGCACCTGCAACTTCTTTAACAACATTTCTAATCATTGCGATTACTCTGTTTGCTTCAACAGAATCGCAGGTTTTGCCTGTGCCGATAGCCCAGATAGGTTCATAAGCAATGATTGATTTAGCAACTTCATCCGGTGTAAGTCCGTTTAATGCTGCTTTAATCTGAGAAGCTATGTGAGAATCTGTAACACCTGCTTCTCTTTGTTCAAGAGATTCACCGCAGCAGATGATAGGCACAAGATCTTCTGAAAGAATCTTTTTAGCTTTTTTGTTTACCATTTCATCAGTTTCGCCAAAGTATTGTCTTCTTTCTGAGTGGCCTATGATAATGTATTCACAGCCTGCATCCTTGGCCATTTCAACAGAAACTTCGCCTGTAAAAGCGCCTTGAGTTTCAAAGTAGCAGTTCTGGCAGGCAAGTCTTACTCTGCCGCAGCCGCAGTCTGTCATAGCTTTATTTACTGCATAAAGTGAAGTAAATACAGGCGCAACAACTACCTCTGGCATAGTTGCTTTGTCCATGTCTTTTAATTCTGCCATCAAATCATTAACCAGTTGAGCAGATTCTGCCTGTAACTTGTGCATTTTCCAGTTACCGGCGATAACAGGTCTTCTTGACATAATAAATCTCCTTATTTTGTACCGTATTAATCTAATCTAGTGCCGCAGTTGCCGCCGGCTGTCTTGTAATTCCTTCCCGCTCGTTGCTGCCGCTGACTTCGCTTCGCTGCCGTCAGCTTCGCACTCGCTCACCGGGTTTTACCCGTCCGGAATTCC
>CASFNW010000021.1 GCA_949296245.1 uncultured bacterium | reverse complement strand
AAAGCAACATTTAGTTGCTTTTATTCGGCAGAGTCTCTATTCAAAATGATACTCAATCATTTTGAACAGAGTTCTTGTTCACGTCGCTTTGCTCCTTATTACGAATTTTTCTCGGACAATATTATTAATCATCTCTTGAATTATGGTAGTTAGGTCGGAACCGGTTAACAATATGAAATTTGAAAATCTTTGTATGATTGGTATAGAATAAAAGAGCTGTTTTTAATTATGTACGGTTACAGCTTAAAGACTCAAGACGGCAACAGCGACACCGGATTAGATTTTTATTAGTGAATATCGTGAAAAAGTTTTTATTTTTAATTTTAATATTTGGACTTAGTCAAATACCTGTATGCGCACTAGATGCAATTACTCTGGAAACTGATTCAAGACCGTTTTTTTCTGATACGGTTCTTGATATTCAAGAGTCTGATGACAATCCTGTTTCCGGTATTGATGAAAACAGCATATACGGTAAAATTCAAAATACAGAAAATAAAAACACATCTACTGACTATACTAAACAAAATAAACAAACTTTTAAAAGCGGTATTGCTGATTACTCTGCAGAGGATTTTTCGTCTAAATTCTTTTTATTAAATATTCTTTCGAATGCAGCAAAAGATATCTATAATCTCGAAATAGAAAGAACAGATGTCCCTTCTGCCTTGTTAAAAGATAAACTGACTTTTAATATACAGGAAGGACCCGTTGAAAGTGTACACCTCTGGACAGCTTTTCAAAGCCACTTTACAACTGAAATAAATGAAAACAGTGATGCAAATTCAAATTTTGATGTCGGATTAATTAATGTGCTCATTGACGGTAAATTAAGAGGCGGCAAAGAAAACTTTAGAATAATGCTTGATCCTACGCATAGAAGCAGTCATACACCTTTTATGCAGACATTTTTTCAGGATATGTATATAGAAACAAACAGAATTCCCCATACAAGAGTTCTTATAGGTAATTCCAGACCGGGAGTCGGCATAGAAGGTGCTCAATCACCTTATACCCTTTCTTTTATTAACCGTTCCCAGATTTCAAGAAACTTATCTAATATGCGTAAATTCGGCGTCAGAGTAAGAGGTGATTATTCATTGATGAATTATGATGCGGGTATATACAGCTCTTCAACTAATTTTACCTCTTTTTTCCCGGGACATGAGTTTGATGCATGGATAAATCTTAAACCTCTTGGAAAAACCGACGGAAAATACGGAAAACTCGTGACCGGGGCAGGGGTTCAATCCGGTGAAAAGCATGATACAAGCTACTATATGACAGGTGCCTATGCCGGATACGAATATAAAAAATTCTGGACAAAATTTGAATATGCCAGAGCAAACGGTTCTAACGGCGGGGCAGGTCTTACAAATAAACACTCTCAGGGTATGTTTGTTACTGCTGCATACAGATTAACAAAAAAGCTGGAATTGCTTGCAAGATACGACCATTTTGATCCGGACAGAGATGTTTCAAATGATAATCGCAGAGAAATTACATTAGGAACGAATTATTATTTAAAAGGTCAGGCTTTGAAACTGATTTTTAATTATGTATTCTGCAAAAATGACAGTATTGATGATTCACACAGACTTATGGTAGGTACACAGCTGCTTTTATAAATCTAATCTAGTGTCGCATTTGCCGCCGGCTGACCGCATGACACTCAAAAAATTCGTTCACGTCATTTCCCTCTCACAAAACAATTCACAGGATTGTTTTGTTCGGCAGAGTCTTATCACGAATTTTTCTCGGACATAATTGGCGGTATATAAAAATTTACCAGTTCGGAAAATAATAAATTTCAACAACTTCTCTTGTCTTAAGCTTTGCATGCCCGCCTTTGATAAAGTTTGTCAGAGTACCGGTGGGAGGCAGTATTGTTAGCGCCCATTTAAGAGGGTATACCCAAAGACTTCTGTCCTGTCCGAATTTTTCATATGTATCTATGAGCTGGTTGCTCTCTATATTGTTAAATTTAAAGTCACTAAAGATTATACTTGCAGGAATACCATTCATTCCGCTTGATATTACTGTTTCTACCGTAGCATATACAAGCTCGCCCTTTTTTGCAAAGCATTTCCCCTTGTACCATACATCTTCTAAAACTCTGAATACTATTGTCTGTCCTTCGTTTAATTCTTTTTCCGATTCTATATCCGCAATTACGGATAATCGAATCGGTATTCTTTTTGTATCATTATAATCGTATTTATTATTTACGGGCGGTTTTTCAAGATGTCTTGTCTTTAATGCTTCTGCTAGTTCATCTTTTATTAATCCGGCAGCATAAGACACTGTATAAAAACCTGATATTAAAAATATTAGAGTAGCTTTAATAAATTTATCCATAATTTTGTTTAGACCTTACTGGTAATCAAGTTCTTCTTTTGAACCTGTTTTGATTTTTTCTTCAAGCAGTTTTCTGTTTTCAATAGATGTTAACAAAAAATTCTGGTAATGTTCATTTTCATAATACGGATTGTTAGCCAGATAGTAAGGGTATTTTGTATAAATATATTCATATATGTGAGCAAGTCTTTTAGAAGTTAAATTTTTGTTTGAAAACTTATCGAATCTTTTTTGCGGACAGCTTTTTTGCAGTAATGTAATAAGCCCGACCGGATGATATCCGGCATTTACCATAAAATCAACAGCTCTTTTGTCTGATGCAAGTTCGAATTTTTTTGGTGCGGCTTTAAGTTCAAATGCACTCAAATATCCGTTAAACAAGCCTTCATATGATTTTGCAGCAATCAAAATCCCTCTGGCCAGACAGGCTGCCAGCTCATCATCATTCTGTGTAAATTTATATTCATTTTTGTATACTACAACCTGCCTTCGGGTAAGCTCCGGATTGATTTGCAAAAATGTATCTTTTGCATTTTCGTCATATACAAAAATAATCCTTTTATCAATTTTATTTGCATTGAGCAGCTTAGAGCCGATATCGTTGATTCTCGATTGGATAGACTGTTCCTGCGCAATTTGTTCTTCCGTTGTTATTGTTTCATCAGCAAATACGGCAATCTGTGATGACATTATTATTAATGCTGTTGCCAAAAGTTTTTTAATCATTTTCCATACCTATAAACTGTTAAATATACCGCCGTATAAACGGGCGTAAAAATTTACGGCTATGTAACCTACCAGTAATCCTACAACTACAATTGCTGCGGGCTGGATTATACTCATTATAACATCAAGTGCTGTTTTTATGTTCTTTTCGTAAATATTTGCAATATTTCGAAATTCCTGTCCGAGTTTACCCGCTTTTTCTCCTATTGATATGTGAGACATTGTGTTGTTGTCAAACAGCATTGATGCGCTGAATGCAGCAGTTAAATCGCAATTATTGGCAAGCATATTATTTGTCCTGTACATACCAGAAACTTCTCTTTTTGTTTTAAAAAGTTCTGACGCCGTTTGGACAGATTCTCTGATTGGCACTCCCGCATCATAAAATGCTGCAAGAACGGCAAAGAAGTTTGTAAAATATATGTTTTTTATCAGAGGAGAAAAGAAAGTATGCTCTTTAATAAAATCTGCAATTTGAGCACACAGCTTTTTATTAAACACTATATAAAAAATCACGGCAAAAATTGAAGCGTAAACAGCTAATATTTTTATCATTGCGCTGAAAAACAGAGAAGAAAGACAAATATTCGCAGTCATATTTTCAAAAATTTTAAAGAAAAAGAAATGACAGAACATTAAAACTCCAAGTGCGCCTAATAATAAAAGTACGGGATAAGTCAGTGACGCTATTATTGAACTTTTCAAATTTTCCGTTCTTCTTATGTCTTTTAATATGGTTTCAGTTGTTTCTTCTAGCTTTCCCGAGCTGTCTCCGGCACAAAAAAGCATTGCATACTGTATGCCGAGGATATCTTTGTATCTCATAATAAGAGTACTGACAGGTGTGCCTGCATCCAGACCGGTTTTTATTATGTATGCAAGCTGTATGATTTTTTTGTTTGTTGTTGATGTTTCAAAAGTCTTAAAAATATCTGTATAAGAATATCCTGCACCGTAAAGACTTCCGATTATTCCAAAAAATAAACGTTTTTCAGATAATGTAAATTCTTTCATAAAAACAAGTATACAATTTTTTTGATAAAATTCATACTTTTTTGCTTCTGTAGTATGATAAAAGAAAAGAAGGGAGTATATTATGTTCCACGTTTACACGCAAAAAAAAGGTGCGGATTTGACAAAAACATTGATTAAAGATTTTAAAGATTTAGAAGAGGCTTTTGATTGTGCCGAAAAATCAATCGAAGGCAAACCTGATTTAAAATATATTATCGAAGAAACCTCAGGTCATTTTAACAGCTACGGAGAACTCTTGACGGATGTTGTAGCTGAGAGCGAATAAGTATAGTTAGTATTAATATATAAAGGAGAAAAAATCGTGTTAACAAAAAATTCCGATATCAAAACAAACTTCAGCGGAGTTGATTTTTCAAAATACTCTTCTAAAGTTTCTGAATTTGTAAATGAATTTTCAAAAAGAGCAAATCAAAAAGGACAGTTCCTGAACTGGGTAAACCTGCCATCAGAACAACTCAAAAGAGTGGATGAAATTTACGAACTTGCTGATAAATTAAAAGCACAAACAGGCGCAAAAAAGCTGAGCGTTATGGGTATCGGCGGTTCTAAACACACTGTAGAACACATGCTCTCCATTAACGGATTGAATGTTCGTCACGATGTAATTGAATTTTATTCTGATGTTGATTCGGCAAGTCTGGAACGATTCCTCTACAGATTGGGTAATGATGTTACAAAATCAAACTTTATGATTGCATCAAAATCAGGTTCAACATTTGAAACAAAAGACGGATTCTTAAGAGTTATGGATATGCTGGTTGATGCATACAAGTCTCAGGGGAAATCTGAAGAAGAAGCTAAAAAACTTGCCAACAAACATTTTATCGCTGTAACTGACGCTAATGCAGAAAAAAGCGAACTCAGAAGAACTTCTAACGAAAACGGCTGGCTCGGTGATTTGTACATCCACGATGATGTAGGCGGAAGATTTTCTGCTTTTGACGATCATGCACTGTTTGCTCTTGCTTATGCAGGCATGAAAAAAGAAGATATGAAAGAAATGCTTCAAGCTGCACAAGACATGTCAGAGCTTTCTTTATCTTCTGATTTAGAAATTAATGATGCACTGAAAGAAGGTATTTTCTGGGCTGACGCTAAATTAAACGGTATAGAAGCTTCTGTTCACCAGTATATGGGTGCTATTTTTGAAAATACCGTATACTGGCATGCTCAAATGCAAAACGAATCTGTAAAAGATACCCTAAAACAGGTTGCAAAAGTTCCTGATGCTATGCACCACAGTGCAGAAGCTCACTTTAATCCTGCAAACAAACTGGTATTTGCACTGACTGTACCTGTTGATAACGGTGTATGTAAAGAAAATGCCGATGCTTATATCGGTGCGCTTACAAAATCTTATGAAGTTACAGGTGCAACATTTGTAGAACATATACAAACAAAAGGAATGGGGCTTACTCCTTCTGCTGCAGGTGCAATGACACAATTGAGAGCATTTGCTACCGTATATCAGGAAATTGTTGAAAAAATTATGAAGAATGTCGAATTTCCTGAAGTTTTAGACAGTGTTCTTCAACCGCATGTTGAGTTCTATAAAAAGAACTTAAAAGGCGGGGTTGTAGTTCCCGGAAGAATTTCAAAATAAAATCCTTAATAATCGAAAAAATAAGGCTGCTTTTTAATTCTATTTTAATAAGCGGCCTTATTTTTTTATTTTGATACAGTATTTCAAAAATAGCCTGTGTGTATTAGCTGTACAGTATTACTAACTTAATAAAGTTTTGTGTTCAAATTAGAATCGTAAAAGCTAAAAAGAAAGGCGGCAATTGATGAGCACTGGCGATGAAGATGATTTTTCTAAATTTATTAATAAAAATTTGGAAGGTACAAGAACGGAACAAAACTTAAAGGAGGCATTGTGCGGTGAATCACAGGCAAGAAATAAATATACTTTTTTCTCCAAACAGGCTAGGAAAGAGGGATACATCCATATTGCTGACATCTTTGATGAGACGGCTGGCAATGAAGAAGAACACGGCAAAATCTGGTTCAGACTGCTTAATGACGGAAAGATACCTAAAACTTTAGACAATTTAAAAACTGCAGCCGGAACAGAAAGCTATGAATGGCAAGATATGTACGCAAAATTTGCAGATGAAGCAAGAGAAGAAGGCTTTGACAAAATAGCCTGCCTGTTTGAAACAATAAGAAGTATAGAAAAAATGCATATGACAAGATACAATCTTCTTATTGATGAGATTGAAAATAACACTCTTTTAAAAAAAGAAAAAGAAGTGCTCTGGCAATGTTCAAAATGCGGCTACAGCTTTGAAGGAAAAGAACCTCCAAAGAACTGCCCGTTTTGTAAACATCCGAAAGAATATTTTGTAGTAACAGAGAAACTGTCCTAGTACCAATTTAGGTCATAAAATTTTATTCCGGTGCATACATTGTATGTGCCGGAATTTAGTTATTTATCTCTGCTTCTTCTGTATCTTCAGGAGGATTTATAGGAAGCCTGAATCCGAAAGTAGAGCCTTCTCCGGGTTTACTCTTTACAAAAACCTCTCCTTTATGATGTTTTTCAATTGTTATTTTAACAAGATGCAGCCCCAGTCCCGTGCCTTTTACGGTGTGTGTATCATTTTCCACCCTGTAAAAACGTTCAAAAATCTTTTTCTGGTGCTCTTCTGATATACCGCAGCCCTGATCTTCAACCGAAACTTCCACGTATTTCGGATCTCTGGCGATTTCTGCACGGACTTTAATTCTGCCGTTTTCCGGTGAATATTTAATCGCATTTGATAAAAGATTATTCAACGCTCTTTCTATGCTGTCAGCATTGATAGGAATTTGGGGCAGGTCAGGCTCTTTGATTAAAGAGAATGTAATATGTTTTTCTTCTGCAAGAATCTGCATTGATTTTATTTCAGATTCAATCAGCGGAACAATATCCGTCAATTCTTTTTCTACACTAACATTGCCTGATTCAAGTCTTGAAAAATCAAGAATATCATTCACCATTTTCTGGAGCCTTGCAGCTTCTTTATTAATTACTTCAAAAAACTCTTTATTTGTTTGTTCGTCAAATTCATCAGAATGATTGTATATGGTATCAATATATGTTCTTAAAACAGTAACGGGAGTTCTTAATTCGTGGCTGACATTTGATATGAAGTTGCTTTTCATCCTGTCTATTTCAACTTCTTTTGTCACGTCAATCAGAACTATCACGTATCCTACATATTCTTGATTAGAAGAAAACATAGGAGATATAACAGCTTTTATTACCCTTGAATCAACTTCTATATTAAATTCAAGAGGCTTATTCTCCATAACATCGAGCGGAGTATCTTTAAACTGTTCTATTTTTTCTTTAAAACATAACTCGCCGTCAGTATCGCAGTACATTTGAATTTTTGTATTCAAAATTTGAGAATCTTCTACCTCTAACATCTTTTTGGCAGCATTATTAACAAGAACAACATTGTCATAGTTGTCACATACAACAACACCGTTTACAATACTCATCAATACCGCTTCAAATTTATTTCTTTCAAGAGTAAGCTGGTCAATATTCTGCTCTTCATACTGGTGCAGCCTTAAAGACATATTGTTGAATGCATTTATAAGGTCTTTTATCTCGCCTGAAGTGTTTTTATCATCGAGAGTATAGCCGAATTGCCCGGTTGTAATCTTTTTTACTCCGTGATGCAGCATGCTGAGTTCACGTGTAATCAGTATTGTGTTTATCAAAATTACAAAAGTAAACACCAGCCACGCAACAGTAAACACAACAAGCATAGAGTTTCTGGTTGCATGAGAGATGTCTTTTGTCGCTCCGCCGGTCAGCCCTACCGTAACTTTTCCTATAGTTGTTTTTACACCGTCATTGTTAACTATCATCTGGGCAGAGCTTGTTATTTTTGCCTGCTGTGCACGGTTTGGATATTCTTTTTTGCTTGAATAAATTATATTATTTTTATCATCCTGAAATTCAATAAAGGCGATTTCATTATTGCTGTTGATAATAGAATGAGTATGGGCTTGAAGGGTGGAAAATTTTTCAAATTCCTGAACGTTTTTCGTTATTTCAACACTCTCTATAGCCAGTGTTTTTGTCAGTATTTCACCGAATCCCGAATAAACCTCGGAGATTTTCTGCTGGATATTTGTAATGGCAAAAACAGCCAATCCTACAATAAGAATTGTGCTTACTACCAAACCTAAAAGTATTAATTTATTCTGTGTACTTATACTTAGCGACTTTTTATTCATTATGAAGAAATTATAGCATATATAAATAAATTGTGTATATAAATAAGTCATACTTAAAAAGATATCTTTGGCTTTCACTCTCAGAACGATAAAAACTAAGATTCTGAGACTTTGGTACCATAAATGAAATCTTTATGCTTAAACTTTCCCCATGAATTGCCTGCGACTCAAGCAATAAGCTCTTAATTATTTGTCATTCTTGTATATGTTATCGAATTACGTAACATATAAAAGAATGACGCGGGGATAGATACTTAGTTAACGCTAAGTATGACGCGGTTTTGGCAATTTGGGGTGGAATTTGCTATATAAATCTGCAAAATAACATATAGGCAAATAGAGGATTTTAGAGTATCATATATTACATGAAAAAAATCTTATCTACAGTGTTGGTTTTATTGACTTTATGCGAAGCTGCATTTGCATTTCCTACTGATACTTCAGGTTGGGTTTGCACACCAGGGCATGTTGATGTTACGGCTTCGGAAATAGATTTAAACAGTGATATAAAAAATGATTTTCGAGTTTATCAAACTACCGTTACAAATTTAACCAGCTCTCCGGTAGATGTTTTTATTCCTTCCAATCAAAATGCCGATGAGACCATTAATAAAATGCTGGAATCAGGTCAGACTTTTAAAAATTTGTTGTCAATTCCAAAGCAAATTGCTGTTGATTGTTACAATGAAGATGTAGGCACAGGCAATATTGCAAAAGCGCGCAAGGGCTTGATTTATGTACTTGCAACAGCAGGTGCAACTGTAGCAGGTGTAGGACTCCTGGGTGTATATCCGCAGCAAAAATTTGATGAATACTTTGCACATAAAAGAATAAGAAAAGAATACAAAAAAACTATAGGTGTTTTGACCAGCGAACTTACTCTTGCACCACTGTCTCAGGCGGATATTGTTATACTTATTCCTATAAATAATTCGGATTGTGTCATAAGAACAAAAATAAGAGATGTTGATGAAGAGATAGATATATATTCAGATTATCATCAAATTTAATTTCTTATTGAATATTTGCCGTTATTAAATTCCAATTGTATATCTGTTTCAAATATTTCTGAAAGATTTTCAGATGTTAATACTTCTTCTTTTCGCCCCTGTTTGTAAATAGTATTGTTATACATTAGTGCTGCATGTGTTATTTCCGGAAAAATTTCATTTATGTCATGTGTTACAAGAATAACCGGTACGTTTTTTGAAAGTTTTTGTAAAACATTTATAACATTACGTTTCGCTTTTATATCGAGCCCTGTTGTCGGTTCATCAAGAATAAATGCTTTTGGGTTATGAATTAAAGACCTGCCTATTATACACCGCCGCAGTTGTCCGGTACTCATTTCACATACTTTTTTGTCTTTTATATTTGTTATATCCAAAAAGTCCATTGCATTTTGTGCGGTTTCGATTTCCTGAGTGCTGAAATTATGATGTTTGTATACGCCCAGCGAACTGTAAAATCCGCTCAATACAACATCAAAAGCAATCTCTGACTTTGCCGTATTTTCAAATTTTGTATGTAAATCATTTGTAATTATTCCGAGAAATTTTTTAAGTTCAAAAATATCCCATCTGTCTTTGCCGAAAATTTCTTTTTTAAAATGGTATTTGGTATTGGGATAAATATCATGTGAAAAAAGCTTCATCAATGTTGATTTGCCGCTTCCGTTTGCGCCAAGGATAACCCAGTTTTCATTATTTTGAATTTTTAAATTTATATCTTTCAATACGGTTGTCATACCGTAGTTTACATATATATTTTCAAAATCAATTATTATATCGGTCGTTTTATGTGTGTCCAACTTTAATACCTTACATTTTTTCAACAAATATAATTATATTCTAACAAAAGATATATTGATGTTTTAGTGTAACAAAAAATTTGCCTATATATCACAAATCTTGGACAAACAGATCAAAATCTTCAGAGTTAACTTCTCTCAAAAAATCTATCCAATCCGTATAATAATCAGCTAGTGCCATAATATAACCCGTTAAAATATCTCTGTATGACTGTTCCATAACCACTACGGAGGTTAAATCAGCTTTTCCTTCATTATAATTTTTCTTTGATATTTTTATCAAATCCTCAGAATCCTTTACAAGCTTTTGTTTGTAAAAAATTAAATTTTCTCTTGATGAAAGAAATTTATCATAAGCAGAGCTCAAATCTTTTTGCGCTTTATTTTTTACTGACTCATAATTAATTTGAGCCTGTTCTATCTGCAGTTTTGCATTTTTTATCTCCGGTTTATAGCTGTATAGTAAAGGAATATTTGTCAAATTAGCACCGACATAAGCACCTGATTCAAAATTTCCGGAATCAGTATGTGAGGAAGGCAGAAAGGAATATCCTCCCATAACCTCTATATCCGGTATTCTTTGTCTTGCAATAACGGAAAAATTCTTTTGTGCTATATCTACTGCCTGTTTTGCCTGTTTTATGTCATTTCTTTTATCAAGCGCCCTTTTTTCAATTTCCTCAAACATCGGCATTTTTTGATTATAGTCAGGTGTTTTTAAAGAGATAAAAACAGTTTCACCCGGAAGAGAATCTTCTTTTGTATCGTATATAACAGGGGTATTTTCTTTAATATTTAAGGCTTTATTAAAATCGTTTCTTCTCAAATTGAGCAAAGTTTTTGCGGAATTTATTTCTGTTTCCAGTTTATTCAATGCAATTTGCGCCTGTATAACGTCAGTCTGGCTGCATTTGTTTGCTTTATATCTTTTCTGTGCAAGTATAAGAAGATCCTGCAGTATTTTTCTTTGTTCAGTTAGGTCATTCAATATTGTTTTTGCACCCACAAGATCAACATAAGTTTCTCTTACATCCATTTCAAGTGTAAACTCTGCTGTCTTTACGTCCAGTTCTTTTTGCAGAAGTTCTGATTTTGCAAGTCTCTTTCTCGGAGCTCTTTTCGCAATTTCAAGGGTCTGTGATACTCCTAACATTTGCGGCTCACTGCGGCCTGCTCTGCCAAAATTATAAAAAAAGTTTATCTCGGGATTTTTTAATCTGTTAGCAATACCGATACCGTTTTTTGCAAGTTCTACTTCTATTCTGGCTGACTGCAAATCAAGATTGTTTGAAAGAGAAAGCTGTATTGCATCATCAAGGTCAATTTTTTTGACCTCTAAACTAACAGCACAGTTTATTGAAAAATAAAATACTGTTATAAATATAGAAATATAAATTTTCAGATGTTTTATCATACTATTCTGCTGTTTCGGTAGTGTCCGTAGTCTGGTTGTTTGTCTTGGAATTCTTATAAAAATTATAAATATCACCCAGTGTTTTTACGGCTTTATTTTGCTTCAGCTCCTGAACTTTTTCATTCTGCTGTATTGCATTTGTAACACCCTGTTTGATATCTTCTTTTATCTGTTCTTTTATTTCTTCTTTTGTAGCAGGTGTCTGCGGTTCTACAGCTTCTTGCAAAGCCTCTTGTTCCTGCTGAATTTTTTCAGGTGTATTCAGCCACTGGAATCTGTCAATTGCACCGGCAGGGTTGTTCAAATTCCCGTTCAGAACGACTTTAAAGGATTTTGTATTGTCTTTTGCCGGTGTCAAAGCAGGTATCTTGGCCAGTACGGATTTATTAGCCGCTGCATTGTAGGTATTTAGTGCGGAAGCTATTTTTGCACCAAATTTTGGTATAAATGAAGCGAATTTTTCTACTGACAGCTCCGCAACAGGCCCCAGTGCAGCTGTAACTTCAGGAGAAAGCGAACCTAAAATTTCAAGAGATGAAATCATAGACAGAACATTTACGTTTCCTGTCAGTATCAATGCCATGTGAGGACCGGACATCTTTACGGAGGAGAGTGACGCTGTTCCGTTTTTCAGATTTATATCTCCATTCAGGTATGAAAACTTACCTGTGTTGTACGGCGCAACTGCAGATACAAGGCTGCCGATTTTTGTCGAAACAAAGCTTTGTGATAGAAGATTGTCTGCCTTTAAGAATGTTTCGAACCTGCCCAGACTGCCCATCTGTCCGTCTTTCATTTCAAAATGAACTTTACCGTTTAGCGTTTTCATCTGCTGTTCGTAAGTTTGTCCCTTTAATGTTACATCAGCATCAAAATCAACATTGCCGATTAACTGGTCTTTTAATCCGACAAATACTGTCACTGCAGGATTTGCATTGATTTTAGAACCTGTAACTTTTGCCGTAACAGCGGTATTTTTCAGGTTATAAGTAACATCTCCAAAGATGCTGCCATCAAAAACAGATGCTTTTAAATTATTCAGTTTAAACAAATCATTTACAAGTGTAAAATCACCTGTTACGTCTGTTGCTTCAAGATTTCCGCCGGCTTGTTTCATTTTAAACTTCTGAAGATTCAAATCCCCGTCAGAAATTTTTACAGGCAAGACTAATGAGTTAGAAGAAGCTGTACTGCCTGATGAGCCTGCTGCAGCCATTTTTGCGTTAATTTTATCCATTGCCGCAAAAATATTGTCTACATCAAAATTTGTACTTGTAAGTATCAATGATTTGATGAGGAATATATTGGTAAATTTTGAAGACGCAACCGCATCTATATTTAAAGGCGTATTATTTATATTAAAATTCTGTATTTTTGCGGTTATAAGATTGTCATTCAGTTCAATATCCGCAGCTTGAATTTTTACCAGAAAATCAGGAAGCGAAACATCTTTTACTGAGAAGAAACCATTAAAAGAAGGGTTGTTCATATCTCCCAAAAGACCCAAATCGCCTCTTATTTTTATCTGTGCATCCGGCATAACAGAACTGGATAAAACAAGCAATTCAGGTATTGAAAAACTGATTTTTAAAGAAGGATGACCGGTTGAAACATCTGAAACATGCCCGTTTAATCCGGCAATTTTTAGTGCACCTTTTTTGTTGGCGGAAAAATCTTTACCGAAAGAATTTTTCGGAGACTGATACAATGAAGCATCTTCAATATTCAATTTATCGTTGGAATAAACTGCCGAAAAATTCACAAGTCCTGATTTTCCAATCATCTTTTTAACGGTAAGAGGTGAAAAATGATTAGAGGAATTTGTATAAGCCTGAGCTTCAACTGATATTTTTTTATCATTGCCTTTAATAAGAGCACTGACAGGGATTTTTCCGCTTGCACCGACAAAATATCTGATTTCTTTAGGAAGAAGATTTTTTAAATCGCTTGCAAGAATATCTCCGTCAGCAGAGATATTTATTTTCATATTTTTCAAATAATTTCCCACGCCGCCTGAGATGTGAATTTTAGAAGAATTAAACAGAATATCAAAAGGAACAATTTTTATATTTTCAGGATCAACCTCTACGGTCATATCCTTTGCGGATAAACTCATTACAGGCAGCGGAGATTTGCTCTTTAAAAGGAAATTTCTGATTTTTGCAGCAAGAGAAAGCTTTATATCATCGAGCTTGCCTTTTGCATCAAAATTAATATTCAGTATGCCGCTATTTAAAAGATACATGTTTTTTAAATCTGCAGGCGCAAAAGCGTTGAATAGCGGTGCTATATTTATATCCTCCGATTTTACGGCAATATCAGTGTTTGAAGAAGAATCAATTTTGCCTTCTGCGTTTATTTGTGCGCCATTTATATTTGCAGCGGCTTTTGTAATGTTTAAAGAATTGTTTGCAAAATCAATATATGCACACAAGGATTTAATTGAAACAGGTATTGTCTTGTGGGTGATTACACCGTCTGACAGTTTAAAATATCCGGAGGATTCAAAATCTTTTAAATCAGTTTTTAAAGAGAAATCAGACTGAATATAACCCTGAACATTTATCAAATCAATATCATTTTTAATATCAAAAGAAGCAAACAATGCCTGTGCAAAGTTTTTTATGCTTAAAAAAGTAATTTTGTCTGTTTTTACTCTTAAATCAATTTTTGTTTTATGTCCGTGAGACAAATCAGCCAGCAATTGAGCTTTTTCAGAAGGGCTTATGTACAAATCGGATTCCAGCTTTGTATCATGACCTGATGCATTAAGATGAACAAAACTTTCAGGAAGTCTTTTGTTGTTAAGCTTTAAAGACACCTTGTCCAGATTTGCATAGCCGTTTATGTCCGTATGAACATTATGCTCTTTTAAGGTAATATCAGCATTGATATCAGCTTTCGGGCTGTATTTTACAAGCTCGCTTATAAAATCTATCTGAGGCATTTCTCCTGTCTGCTGCGGCTCAGACTGTGAAACAGCAGGCCAGAACATTTTTACACGTGCATTATAGTTGATATTTTCTTCATTGTTAATCAGAAATTTACCGTTTGAAGAAACTCTGAAATGTTTATTTAAAACAGCATCATCAAAAATAAAATTCTCGCCCTTTAAGGCCAGAGAATAATTTGTCTTTTCATCAACCAGCGAAAAAGAATAATCTTTTACTGTAACAACAGGAAGTTTTGTCGAAATTTTTACAGGCAGCTCCTGAGCGGCTGTATCCGGTGATTCCTGCTGTAATGGCATATTTTTATTGATATAATCAACTATATCAATCTGTCCGTTTTTCAAAATTACAAGATTCAGCTCCGGACTGTCTGCGGATACATCAGAAACTTTTAAAGTTTTTAAAATCAAAGGAAGAAGTGCTATTTTTACCTCAGCTTCTTTAATTGAAGCTATTTTTTCTCCTTCAGGATATGACAGGACAACGCCTTTAGCATTTATACCGGCTTTCAGGCAGGGGGTCGTTACTATTTTCATATCCGAAAAATCAAGATTAAGTTTCGCCGTATCATAAACAATTTTTTGGATATCTTTTTTATAGTTATTGAGATTAATTAAATTAGGAACAGCAAAAAGAAAAAGCAAATACAAAAACAGAAGGAATATCAAACTCAGAGAAATAAAAAGTTTATGTTTTTTCAAAATTTTCAAAAAATTCATAACCACCGTCCGTCAATTGAAAACTAGCCTATCCGGAATTTTTATCCGAAAATGTTATATCCTGCAGATTTTATAACCGCAGATAAAACATCCTTCAACATATTCTAAGATACTTTATACGGTGTAGAAAATCAAGCTGACACCTTGGCGAAATTCAAAAAAATGCTATAATTTTAATAGTAATTTTAAGGAAGGATACCGGTATGAAAAAAGATTTTAAAAAGCTCTGTGCGTATGCACTTATGGTTTCTTTTATCTCATTAAATACAGCACCTGCCGTTTTTGCACAAACAGCAGCATCTGATACAACAGCTGTACAGCCGGCGCAGACAGAACCGGTGCAAGCTGCTCCTGCTGTACAAAATGCAAAATTCCAGATTAAAGTACAATCAAATGTAGAACACCTGCCGACTTATAAAAAAACAGTTATCAACACTGTAAACATAAAAGAAGACAAGGTGGTAATATCAAAAGGAAATGTAATAAAAATAGCTTTTGCGGATACTTTTTCTACAAAAACTGCAAAAGTAGGCGACAAAGTTACCTTTGTCCTGCAGGAAGATTTAAAAACAGTTGAAGGCAGAGTTCTTCTCCCTGCGGGGACACAGTTTATTGCCGCTGTAACAGAACTTACTCCGTCAAAAGCGTGGAACAGAAATGCAAAAGTTGTTCTTTCCATAAATGAAATAGCTCTCATGGACGGAACTACAGGCACCATAGAAGCCAGAGTAAGCGATGAAGCAGGTATTTTGAAACGTTCAGGCTGGGCTGCAACAGGTAAAGCAGCACTATGGACAGTAGGTTTATTCGGTGTCGGTGCGGGTATCGGTGCTGCAATCGGCGCAGCAGCAAGTGCTGTAGGAACAGGTTGTCTAGCAATAGGTATGCCTGTAGGCGGAGGCCTGGGACTGATTATAGGCTCGGCATCAAAAGGACTTAACTACAACGCAAAACCTGGCAAAGAAATCTTTGTAAAACTCACACAGGATTTAGAAATCTGCTATTAACTCTTAATTGCTGAATCTAAAATCTTGTTTACTTCATTTTTATAGATATTAACATGAGGCTGCAAAACCTCAGGCAAAATTTCAGGCGGTGCTGAATCTTTATTCAGCACTGCTCTTAATATCATACCCGTATATATTGTCTCAAAATGTTTTAGTTCAACAAATTCCGCAATTGATTCAACTGACAAATTTTTTAATGAAATAAGAGATACAGGATGTCTGTCGCTGTAAGCTTTCAGACTGCCTTTTATTAGTGCATTGTATAGCTTGTAATCAGTGCTGTTGTCATTTTTTATTATATTAAAGGTATAAAAAGAATTTGTATTGCCTTCATCAAGGTCTGCCTCCGTGGAATTGTGTAAAAAAGCAGGGCCTATTAAATCGCCTGAGGGCTTGTAAAGTGACTTGTGAGATTCTTTTTTCAATTGCGTATTCCATAAAGCAGTGTCTTCAAATCTGTCAGCGAAATAGTAATCATACTGGTTTTGTTTTCCGTTTAATATACATTCGGCATTAAAGGCAGCACGCTGCAGTGCTCGATTTTTTGTAATATCAGGATTTAAAAAATTCTTTTGTGCTTTTAAAGAAGCTTCAAGCATTCTTTTCATCTCATCTTTTGACATACCGCAATATGCCAGAGCAACAAGAGAATGATCATCAAATGCACCGAATCTGCCGCCGCAATCGTCATGGATTATTCCGCATTTATAGCCGTTTTCTTCTGCTATTTGTCTTAGTTTGCTTTTTGTTTTGTCAGCATCTGTAATACATACATAATTTTTAAAATCATCACCGAGAATTTTTCTCACACAGTCAAAATCATAAGAAGGCTCCAGAGTTGTACCTGACTTTGATACTACAAGCACTGCCGGTTTTTCCTCTATTAGATTATTTCTTTCAAAGAACTCTTTTATGCTTTGAGGGTCAGCAGCAGAAAGAAAGTATACATTTTCTCCTTTTCCGTTTAGTCTTAACATATTTTCAACAGTGTGCTTTGAACCGCCTATACCTATCACAACAAGCTTTTTACTGCCGTTTGATTTTAAAGAATCAGCAAATGCATATATTTCATCAAGCCTCTGCAGCTGATTTTTCGCTAATTCATCTATCCAGTTTAGGACCTGACCCTTCTTTCCTGCTCTTTGTGCCAGATTATCAGCACATCCCCGTGCATTTTGCGCATATTTTTGCATCATTTTATCAGTATTAAGTGTGTTAATAAACTCTACACGAACATTGTCATCAGCATATTTGTTTGTCATATATGCAAGAAGAGTCGGTACCGGTATGGCCTTTAGTGTCTTTTCATATGCCGTGCATTGTGAAAAATGAATATCAGGCTTGTTTGTATCACCTTTTAATAAAGGTGTATTATTTAAAAATTTATACGGTGTATTTGTTGAAACATTGCTTATCATAATTATTTAAATCCCGTAAAAAAATTTTTGTGCGCTTAAAAATCTTATAAAAATATATGCTATACTTTTGTCTGTAATGAACAGTATGATAGAAAATTACAAAAAATATCTGGAATTTTTGGATACAAAACTGGATAAATTTTTCATAAGTCAAAAGCCTTATATCTTCTGCAAGAAAGGCTGTGCCTTTTGCTGCAAGCATTCGCAATTTCCTTATTCTCTGCTTGAGATGAAATATCTTTTATCCGGTTTGGATACACTGGAATCCTCTGTCACAG
Organism: uncultured bacterium; assembly: GCA_949296245.1. Classification (GTDB taxonomy): domain Bacteria; phylum Cyanobacteriota; class Vampirovibrionia; order Gastranaerophilales; family Gastranaerophilaceae; genus Limenecus. The sequence goes on along the minus strand of CASFNW010000021.1, from coordinate 14,383 downwards.
ACAAAATTGAGCAAAATTTACAGGAAATACTTTCTAAGAAAAAAAAATTCAGAGGCAAAAAATTTCTTTATGACTGTCCATTTCTTATAGACAATGCCTGTTCGTTATACAACTACAGGGGGGTTGTATGCAGAACCTTTGGACTTATGACTCAGTACAAAGGCACAAAAGTAAAAGCCCCTTTTTGCAGTCATAAGGGGTTGAATTACTCTAATGTATTAAATTTACAAAAAAGGACTATTTCTGTCAGAAAATTTAAGAAATTAAATGTTAAAGAAGAACCTCTCGGGTTCAATGTAAGTTATTCATATTTAACAAATATCGCATTTGAGCAGGAATTTAATATTCTATTCGGCGAAACAAAACCACTGATTGACTGGTTTATTGAAAACAAAAATTAATTTTGTTCTTGCTCTACATTTATTATCTGTTCAGCTTCACCTGGTACAGTCCTTCGTAGTACCGGTTTTACATTAGCATCACTTTCCTGTGCAAGCATATCATACATTGCATTTGATATACCTATAAAGAAATTATAATATTCTTTATTCTGCATATTATACTTTTTATCCAAAAATGTTTGTGCATAATCCTTAAGTGTTTTTGCCTGATTTTTATATTTCGCAATCAAGTCCATATGTGAATCAATTGACAATTTGTATTTATATTCAGGATTCTCCTGAATAAGGTCTATCATATCTTGCAGAACTTTTGCCTGTCCTCCGTACGCAAGAATAACTTCATACATATCATCCAAAGCGGCTTCTGTCATTCCTAGTTTCTTCTTGCAATCAATACGGTATTCATAATAAACTCCGGGACCGTATTGTGGCTGTTTATTATAAAAATAAGTATAATCCTCCAGTGCTTTATCATATTTACCTTCGAAATACAAAAGTCTGGCTCTCTGGCTTCTTGCTTCATCAAAATCAGGATTTATCTCAAGTGCTTTTGTATACAAATCTATTGCACCGAGTCTGTTATTTTTCCATTCATAATCTTTACCCAGATTCAGATAATATTGCTCATCTTTTACCTGTTCCGCATTTACGCTTTCTATGCCAATAAAACAGGCACACATTAAACAAAAAACAAAAACTAATATCTTTTTCATAAAAACTCCTGATTTTTCTGTGGAATCAATTTTAATATAACATATAAACAATAATAAATATGAATTATTATTCTATTTTGTAACAATAGAAAAAATATTGGACGTATATAGCGAATTTCACTAAATTTTCAAAACCGTGCCATACTGAGAGTTTACGTGCCCTAAATGGCATCCTGATAAGTATGGCTTGTGGTAATTTTATACTGCACTGAGATACTTCGTATCTCACTAAGCACGCCTCCATCCGAAACATGCCACGGGCACCTTCCGCACAGAGTTCTTGTTCACGTCATTTCCATCTCACAAAACAATTCACTAGATTGTTTTGTTCTGCAGAGCCTTATCACGAATTTTTTTCGGACAATCTAAGAAAAATAGCAAAACAAATCCTTCGAGCACTGTCCTCAGGATGACAAAAATACGTCATTCTGAGGGAACAAAGTAACCGGAGAATCTTTATTAATAAAACTTGTGTCATTCTGAAGGAGTGAAACTACTGAAGAATCCCTATTAAAAATCAAACCGTCTTAAAATATTCGATAGTCTTTTTTAAGCCTTCCACTATGTCAACTTTTGGCTCCCATCCAAGCTCTGCTTTTGCGATAGAAATGTCAGGCTTACGTTTTACAGGATCATCACTGGGTAGCGGCAAAAAACTAAGTTTTGACTTTGAGCCGGTAAGTTCCAAAACTTTTTGCGCCAAATCTAAAACAGTACGTTCTGATGGATTTCCAAGATTAACAGGACCGGCAAATCTGTTTTTGTTATTCATCATGAGTATAATGCCTTCCACAAGATCATCAACATAGCAAAAGCTTCTTGTCTGTGAACCATCACCGTATATTGTTATTTCTTCACCTTTTAGTGCTTGCATTATGCAGTTAGATACAACTCGTCCGTCTTTGGGATCCATATTTGGACCATATGTGTTAAAAATTCTTATAATTCTAATATCAACACCATACTGTCTGTGGTAATCACACACCAATGTTTCGGCTGCACGTTTTCCTTCATCATAGCAGCTTCTTATCCCTATTGGATTAACATTTCCCCAGTAGGTTTCTTTTTGAGGGTGAACAAGAGGATTCCCGTATACTTCCGATGTCGACGCCTGCAGAATAGTTGCATTATATTTTTTTGCAAGCTCAAGCATATTAATTATACCTAATACGGAAGTTTTCATTGTTTTAACAGAATCATATTGATAATGAGGAGGACTTGCAGGACATGCCAGATTGTAAATTTGGTCTGCCTTAATATCAACAGGCTCAATAATATCATGTTCAATCAGCTCAAAATTAGGATTTGGCATCATATCTTCTATATGTCTTTTTAATCCTGTGAAGAAGTTATCAAGACAAATTACATGATTGCCTTCATCCAGCAATCGTCTGCACAAATGATTCCCGATAAATCCTGCTCCGCCTGTTACCAAAATTCTTTTCATTATTGAATCCCTACCTCTTTTCTTTCATAATTTTATCATAAGAAAAATTTAGAGGAGATATTTTATGAAAGTTTTAATAATCGGAGGAGGAGCATGCGGAGCAAGCGCTGCAGCAAGATTAAGAAGATTGGATGACTATGCTCAAATAACAATTTTAGAAAAAACACAGGAAATTTCCATAGCAAACTGCGGACTACCTTATTACTGTTCAGATGTAATTGACAGTGAAGAAAAAATGCATGTTTCAAGTGTTCAAAAATTTAAAAACTTGCTAAATGTTGACATAAAAATGGGCGCAAATGTTACAAAAATAGATAGAAAATCTAAAACAGTAACTGTGAATGAATACGAAACATTGTCATACGACAAACTTGTACTTGCCCCTGGAGCAAGTCCTTTTATTCCGCAAATAGACGGTATAAATAATCCCAAAGTGTTTACAGTCAGAATGCTTCAGGATGCTGAAAAAATAAAAGCCCGGATAAAAAATACAGGTATAAAAAATGCCGTAGTAATCGGAGGCGGTTTTATTGGTATAGAAATGGCAGAAAATTTTGCGCAAATTGAGGGAATCAAAACAACTCTGATAGAGCAGGCATCTCACATTCTGCCGCCAGTAGACAAAGAAACAGCAGCACTCGCACAGAATGAAATAAGAAAACATAAAGTAGAACTTGTACTCTCAGACGGAGTAAAACAACTGACAAATGATGAAATTATATTAAATTCAGGAAGAAAAATTCCTTATGATATAGCAATTCTTTCCATCGGCGTAAAACCCGAGACAACACTTGCAAAATCTTGCGGGCTTGAAATCGGTAAAACCGGCGGAATTAAGGTTAATGAATATATGCAGACATCAGACCCTGATATTTATGCCGGAGGTGACAGTGTAGAAGTTCAGGATTTTGTAACAAATGATAGTGTCCTTATTCCTCTTGCAGGGCCGGCAAACCGGCAGGGAAGAATTATTGCTGATAATATTGCAGGATACAAGTCCGTTTACAAAAAAACTATAGGTTCTGCTGTAGTAAAAGTATTTGACCTGACTATCGCCTGTGCGGGTAACAGCGAAGAAATGCTTATCAAAAAGAATATTCCGTACTGGAAAACATTTACTTACGGCTTTTCTCACGCAAATTATTACCCGGGCGCAACAAGAACAATGTACAAACTTCTTTTTAATAATGAAGGAGATATACTGGGAATTCAGGCAGCAGGATATGAAGGTGTTGAAAAAAGGGTGGATGTGATTGCAGTATCAATGAGAAACGGCTTAAAAGTATGGGATTTAATCGATTCCGAGCTTTGTTACGCACCTCCTTATTCTTCTGCCAAAGACCCTGTAAATATACTTGGTATGCATGCGGACAATATACTGAAAGGTTTTGTAAAACCTGCATATTTTGAAGATATAAAAGACTCGATTCTTATTGATATACGTTCGCAGGCAGAGTTTGAAAATGAAACTATTGACGGTGCAATAAATATCTTTACACCGGAATTGAGAACAAAATATACGGAACTTCCTAAAGATAAAAAGATTGTACTGTTCTGCAACACAGGATTCCAGAGTTATGTTGCCTCAAGAATCCTTGTACAACGGGGCTTTAATAATGTGTACAGTCTGACAGGCGGAATCACTCTGTATAAAGAACTAGCTAAAAATGAAAAAGCTTTGCACAGCCAAACAGCAAATGTATAGCAAAATATTTTTTGTTTAGATTTTGTGTCTGGTATGAAAATAAATAACACATTAAATTCATATCAGGAACAATTTTATAAAAACAGCAATACTTCTTTTAAGGGATTAACCGCCAAATTATCAAAATCTGTTTATGATAAGGAAGAGGTTTTTGAACTATATAAAAAATATGCATCAAAATCCCATGGTAAAATAGGCCGGCTGCCTTCCAAATGGATATATTCAATACCCTTTGAAAAACGACCTGAAACAATAAAAGAAATATTCATAAACTTTGGTAAAATTGGTGCAGGTCTAAGAGATAAAAAGAACAGCTTAACAGCAAAAATACGGGCAAGCATTGAACTAACCAAGCTTTTTCAAAAAGCCGGAGTACTGAAAAAATGGCAGATGGCAAAAATAAAGTACATAAATAGCGGAAGCTACGGCGATGTTTATAAAATTAATATGAAAGGTGAAAGTTTTGCATTAAAAATTTACGAACACTTTATGCTTACCGGATGGAATATACATAAAAACAACGGCAATTTTTTTGAACAGCCTGTTGCGCAATATATGAAAGGAAAAATTCAAAAAAGGAATAACAACTGGTTTAAGTTCTATTTTGGTGATTTAGAAAACGGACTAATGATTTCTAAATTTGAAAAAAGCAAAAAAAAATTTACAGGCAAACCTTTTGTCACTGAAAAAATCGGTATTTTAATAAGTCAACCTGAACAATATAACTTTAAAAATAATGTTAACGGAATAATTGTAGATAACGGCTGTGTTGATATTATGCCGCAGGCTAAGAATAAAACTCTGCGATATATTTATTCAAAAGCCATAAGAAACCCATCTTTGCCTCAAAAAATTCTGGAAGAAACATTAAAATGGAGACCTTCTCAGATTTATAACGAAAGATTAAAAAGCGTTTTTAGCATATTGCAGACACTTCCTGAAGAAAATGCAGCAAAATGTCTTAATTTGTTACTGCCTGCTGCAGATAAAGAGGTCTCTTTATATATAGCAAATAACATATATTTTGCTCCATTTAATCAAAGAAAAAATATTTTTTACAGCTTATACAAAAAGAATGATAAAGATATTGATACAGCTCTTGCAAAGAAACTCGAATGTATGGAAGTAATGATTACAAAAGATTCAAAATATGTACAGGCGCTTTTAAAACGCAATAATAATGAAATAAACCAAATTATCGGGGAATTGTATTGATCTCTTTTTCTTCTGACAAATTTAGACCAAGTGCATTTGTTTGTTTCAACTGTTTTTCTTTATGCATTTGCAAAAACTTTTGATAACACATATTTGTAACAATACAATCTTTCAAACCTCTGTGCATGCCATCTGTATCAAAATTCAAATGCTGTGCAATAATTCCCAACTTGTGACTTTTTAGCTTCGGCAAAAACATTCTTGATAGTTTCAATGTATCTATATAATCATTATCAAATCCGGTATCAAAGCATAACTGTTTGTTTCTGTTTATAAAACTTATATCAAAAGTGATATTATGACCTACAACTATATCATCTGCAACAAAATCTACAAAACGACCAAGAACATCAGGAAGCTTTGGTGCTTCGCTCATCATTTTAAAAGTAATTCCTGTCAAATATGAAATATAAGGAGAAACATAACATTCAGGATTAACAAGTTCAGAAAATTCATCAACAACTTTATTGTCATCAACCCGTAATGCACTCAACTCTATAATAGAATCTTTTTGCGCACTAAGCCCTGTTGTTTCTATATCAAGAACGACATAACTTTCAGGATACATTTTTAAACTTTGTTCATTTCCTGCCACAATAAAACCTCCATTTTAATCATAGTATATTTATTTAGATAAAAAATATTTATTATTAGTATTTTATAACAATATTTAAATTAACTTAAATTTTATATCGCACTAAAAAAGAGCCTTTTCGGCTCTTGTTGCAAAATCTGGAGCGTACGAGACTCGAACTCGTGACCCCCACACTGCCAGTGTGATGCGCTACCAGCTGCGCTAACGCCCCATATGAACTATTAAAGATTTCAAAAAAACGATTATCTGGTTCGAGCGCAGCCCCCCTTCAAAAACCTGACATTTAGTCAGCTTTTTGTGGGTCCCTGCTAACGCCCCATATGAACTATTAAAGATTTCAAAAAACGATTATCTGATTTGAATGCAGTCTATAAAAAACCTGACTTATTCAGATAATGCTATATAATTGAGGCTTTTATAATAACTTAAATAAACTTTATTAGTCAATATTTATTATTTTTTATTCTTTTATTAAAAATTTCGAATATCGGATCAAATAAAACTTTATTTCCTTCACAAATAAAACTTTTTTCTGCTAAATACAGTACATGTCCGTCATTGTTTGGAAATTTAATAATTTTTTGATTATTTTTGGTATCAAAATATAAATCCACTTCCTTATATTCCAGTGCATAAATATCAAAAAATTCTGCCGAACCGTAATACTTTAATTCTTTCTCCAAATCTTCTCTCATTTTCTTCATTTCTAAAACTTGTTTAAAAAAAGACAAGTTCTTATGTAAGTATAAAATTTTGAAAAAAAATATCAATTCCCCACCCAGGCAATTGACAAAATGTGTGTTAGAATTAGAATTTACAAAAGCCTAACAAAACATAAAAAAATTCTGGTCAATACAAAAGGCTATTGACGAAGATTCTTTATAAGGTAAGATTAAATACATTGAAATTCAAATAGGCAGGTGTGTGCTATTCTGCTGAATAAAGTAACTAAATGTTTATTTTATTAGAGAATAGATACATAGTTGAAAATTAAATATTGCGGGCGTGTGGTACTCTGCCGAGAAAAGTGACTAAATGTCACTTTTTGAGAGGGGTAGATACACAATTGATAATTAGATACGTGGGCGTGTGGTGGAATGGTAGACACGCTAGTCTTAGGAACTAGTGCGCAAGCGTGGGAGTTCGAGTCTCTTCACGCCCACCATTTATAAAAAGAGCCTTAAAAGGCTCTTTTTATGTATGTTTACACTGTTTGCAACAAAAAAAGAATAAAACCAAAAATTTTCAAAAACTGGTTAAAGCCTTTAATCATTTTGGTCTCTAGAGGTTCAAGTCTCTTAACCTGGTTTGTCATGCTGAACTTGTTTCAGCATTTTACCAGAAAGCAAGTATAATGCCTAATTGGTAAGACTCTAAATAAATTCAGGGTGACAGTAATATAATAAATTTACCCTTTTCAGAATCTTACCCGTTGGAAACAGAAACTTCAAGTTGATTAGATTCTGCACTTCGCAAGGACAGGCTCATACAAAATTTTTATAATCCTGTGGAAAACCAGACATTTTGCACTAAATCAAAGCCCTTTCACAAAACTTGACATTTAGTCAACTTTTGTTCGGCAGAGTGGCAAAAATAGTCAAACGAGTTCAGGATGACAAAAATTTTGGTTCGCTTTGTTAAAAAATTCGCTCACATCATCCCCCACCTCAAAAGCTGCTGCCGGAACTTTCCGCTGCCGTCAATAGCCGGGCTGGCGGCAGAGTATTATCACGAATTTTTCTCGGATAATTTACTTTCTACAAAATTTTCTTGGCAGGTGCAAGACCTGGCTCTAAATCAGAACCCGTTACAAGCTTTCTGAAAGCAAACTGTGCTTTTGGCAATCCGTATGCCAAAAGTGCACTGCTAAGTGCAATGTTAGTTAAGATGCTTGCAGATTTTATTATTTTAGATTTAAACGCATAGTTTTGTATATTTTTATCAAGTTTTGCATTCTTAACAAATTTCCTAATATCATTTATGAACTTTGCGAGTCCTTGAGTATCTGTGTAGAATCTTGGGTCTCTGACTTTATTTTCTAGCAGTTTGACCTTATTAAATTTCTGTGCAAATTTTACCAAAATACTGTCGGGATTTTTATCTATAAAATTCAAAATTTCTTTTTCTGTATCATTTTGAGGAAGTTTTAGTTTATTATTTTTAACAGCTTCTATAAATGATTTATCGCCAAGCATTAACGGATCCAGGTCTACATTAAATACAGAATTAAGAAATTTTTCTATGTATTTCGGGGCAATAAAGTTTAAAAACATCATGCCGGTCATTTTAAATCCAACATCAATCGCTTCATATTTGTTACGAGCTGTAGCTACTCGCCCAACAGCATAACCTCCGTCTGTTACAAACATTTTGTCCACAGTGGAAAAGTTTGCTGCAGTTGATATCCAGTTTCCTTTAAAAGATATTTTTTTATCCTTAATAAAATCTATAGAATCTTTGATAATTTCATTTGATTGAGAAAAAGAATTTCTGTTTTTTGCCTCTTTGGCTCTCTGTTTTTCTATTTTTTTAGCCGATGATGCAAATATAAGTTTGGGCAAAATTACTCCCATAAACAATATTGGAATTGTTGTTGAAGCAATAAATTTGCCTGCAAGGAGCTTTTCATAAACAGATTTATTATTTTTAACTTTTATAAGTTCGTCTATAATGCTATCCGACACCTTGCCCTTAAAATTTTTAATATTTTCATTAATATTTTGAATACTGTTATTTTTAAATAATTTTAAATTAATATCAGGATTAAAGCCTTTTTTTCTTATAAAATAATCTGCCATTTTTCCAACAAGAGGAATTCCTCCGAGCCATACAGCAGAAACAGCATATTCATCAAGAAATCTTTCTCTGGCAGCAAGTTTTGCAACTTCTTTTGATTCTTTTTTGTTTTGATTATATGTAAGAATTATTTTGGTCGGAACTTCTATTCCGCAGTCTCTTACTATTAAAGGGCAAACGCTATTATTGTTTCCGATAGCTGATATTATAGATGTGATTGACATTTTATTCTCCAATTCTAAATATTTATAAGTCTATTATTAAGTAATAAAAAGCCTTTTCAGGCCTGAATCCCGAAGAGGCTTTTTTATTTAGAATTGTTATTCCAATAAAACACTAACTAATCCACAAGCCTGTTCGGGACTATATGGATATGATGATGTTGTTGTGTTTTTATTGAATTTATCAGCATTTAATTTTCCTTTAAAAATATCCTAACAAAACAGTATTAATTTATCAACCACATATTTTGCAATTTCATATCGTCAACTGACTCTGACTACTTGTTGAACCTGTGCAATAAACAAGTTCGCCGTTTAACAACAAGTCCGGCACAGTCAACAAGCGCGTGGGTTCACTTCCGTAAAATGCTAGACTCGGCGCCACTCGCTACCTCTCATAAATATGCCACCGGCATATTTATTCGGCAGAGTGTGTACCACTCCTACAAGCGAGGTCCCACTCAGACATTTTTTTAGATACTCACTTAAATCATTTGTACTTGCAGAATTGGTTAATGTTGATGATAAGAATATCCGTTGCATAGAAAGCGGCAAAAATTTCCCTTCGCCGGATTTGATTGAAAGGCTTGCAGCTTGATAAACTAAATAAAGATGAATTAGCCCTTGCTCATAAGTATGTGCGGACATTTTTGCTAAAATAATTTCTCGGTAATTTTATACCTCACCGCCAATAAACATTTCATCATCAGCCGGAGAATGCTCTCATTCTTTTTAATCACACCGACGATTTTAACCTAGAGAAAAATCTCACAGCCGAAAACTTGTGTCTTCAACTAAGATTGCTCATTCAACACTCAAACGGGCTGTATGGGATGGTTTTTAACAAAATATTTTAGTATAATTATTCAATCTTTCTTTTTCAAATCTATCATTATATACTCGTGTAATAAAGGAGTCTAAAATATTTTCTTTATAGCAACTATCCAATTTTAAAAAGTTTGGTATGCTAATATGCTCTGACTCTTTATATTCCTTTGGAATTTCATGAGTTATATAATTGAATAGAGAGAATAACAATTCAATAGATTCTTCTGGATTTTCATACCAAAAATCAGAAAACAGTTTTCCTTTTATATCGTCTTTACATATTTCTTCTTTAAAAAATTCTTCTTTGTTAACATTAGATAAATTTATTAATTTCCTTTTTTCTTTAATTATAAAACCAATTAATGCAATTACAGTAAGCATTCCATTTTTTGTTACACTCTCTTGCAATGAAGTTTTAATTGTTGTTTCATCTCCGTAATAACTTTCTCTATACTCTAAAAATTTATAGTACAATTCTATCAAATCGACAATCATATCTATATCAAATTTTCTATAAAAAATTTTTTCGAAAGTTTTTTCTACAGAAAAGATTTCTCTTTTGTTGCTTTTGGCATAACCCGGTTGTTGATATAAAAATGCTAACATTAATTGTCCAAATAGTTCATTTTTGATATTTTTACGACCTTTTTTAATTGAACCACGCTTAATATCAAGAAATATTCCTCTTTTTTCTAATGCTGTTTTTAACTCCCTTTGCTTAAAATCATTAGCTTTTAAATCTCGCTCGTTTATTGGTTTTTGCGAATTTGATGCTTGGGCAATTTCTGTTAAAAACTTATAATCAGCATCAGTTTCCTCTTGGTTGTTTATTGAAATTTCAATTATCTTACACGGAATTGCAAAATCTACACTTTGGTTACTACCACAATACCCACCAATCAAAGAAGTTGTTTGACAACCATTAATTATTGAAAAATCTGTTAATTTGATATTATTTCCATCTTCTGAAAATTCTTTACAAGCAATTATAATGCCATTATTTAAAAACCAAAAATCTTCTCTTCTTTTTTGTAGACTTGTATTTATTCCATCATCAATCTTCTTCATTTTTGTAAAATATCTATAATTCTGTTCAAAAAGCCCTTGTTCTTTGTATTGATCATATAACTGTCTTAATGAATTTGAGGAAATATTGACTGAAATTCCTTTCCTCCCTTTTGAATTAGAGAAACAAATTTTACCATGTTCCTTGTAAATATTTATTTTTGCAGAAGGAACGCAAAGTCTACCTCCTTGAACTAATTTTATCTGATTTTCTATATCTGAAAGATAATAGACTTGAAGCGTAACATCTAAATCTTTATATTCTTTTTCCAATTTAGCTACTAACTCATCTATATCTTTTTTTATAGATGGATTCAAGCTTATAAATAATACTAACTCATTTTTGTAATTATTATCAGATGCTAAGTTATTATAATTATCCCAATAAATTTTTTTTAATCTATCATTATATTGAGAATAACTATTATTTCTAAAATCCTTTATAGTTTGTATCATTTTATGAAAAACATCTATAATATCTTGTTTATTATGAAACGAGGATAAGTACTTGCTTTGAATATATAATAAATTTTCAGCATTATTATAATCATAAGGAGAATTGTATAATGTTAGAATATCAATTCCACCATCCAGACGCCCATCTGTAAAAATCTCTTTGTAATCAGAAAAACTTAACTTTCCTTCATTGTAAAAATATTTATAACAAACTAAAGAAAACAAATATTCATCTTTAAGATTATTTAACTGTGGAACTTCATTTTTTAATATTTCAATTTCTTTTTTTATTAACGCAGACATAAAAGACTCCTTATCATGTTAATAATAACTAATAGTACCAAATGAATCAATTTGTTAAGAATTATGATTTTAATAAATTAATTTATTTTTATATTAGCTCGTTGACTCATAAGAACTATTTAAAAATACTTTCCTTGTTTGATATAAACGAGCGAGCAGCGGGTCACCCGTTTAATGCGAGCGAAGTGAAAGTGTTATTGGTATTTATAAAATACTTAATTATATTATTCATTACTAAATACGTATTTCCGGCAGCCATTTAATTTTATTCATAAATTTTCCGCCGGCGGTTTTCTAAAAAATTAATCTATTTTACCGGTGACATACCGCTCCTACAAACATACCTACAATTATTGTAGGGAAGGTTCATTTTTAAATAAAAAATCATGGGTCTTGATTTTTGTTTTTTAGCGTTTAATAATGGGGTGTAAGAGAATTTATCGCGGAATACTCTGCCGACGAGAAGGTGACTAAATGTCACGTTCGAGGAGAGGTAAGTCTGGAAGACTGCTCTGGCAAGTATCTGTAATAAAAACAAATGTCGCGGGATGGAGCAGTCTGGTAGCTCGTCGGGCTCATAACCCGAAGGTCGTTGGTTCAAATCCAGCTCCCGCAACCAATTAAAAAGTAATAGTAGCAAGGTTTTTAAACTTTGCTACTATTTTTATTTTATACCCATTTTTTTATTTTTCCCCACTATTGCCCCACTCGTGATTAAAAGTAATTAAAAGAAATAAAAAGAAAAATAAAGATAATACAAAAAAGCCCGGTTATTGCCATTGAACAGACATTGTCGGAATTTGATTTTTTTGAACCAATAGGGCTGTGTTTCAAATATATCTTGATTTTTTTAGTCGGAATTTGCTAAAAATAAGATTCCTGAACTGTCAAAAAAGTCCGATTACTGTCCGTCAATGTCTAAAACAGGACAGTGTCTCAAAACCTTAAATGGCGGGAATTTAGGCACAGTTCAGGAATTTTGGGACAGTTCAGGATTTTTGGGACAGGACAGTGTTGAAAATTTGTTGAAATTTAAGAGGAACTTTTTAAATAAAAATTAAACAAAGTTTAATAAAATTTAATAAAATTTAAATTATATAAGTTGGAAGTTTTTTAAAGAAACTCGGAATCTCATATTTTTCATAAGTAAATTTTATTTGTTATTTGTTTTTTTCTTCAGAGAGTAGATAAATATATTTATTATTCATAAAAAACAATAATTATAATTGATACAAAAGCGACACAATAAGTCGGAAACGGTGTTCCATTTCCAAACTTCCGAGTTATTGTGTGAGTATGGAAAAATACATAAGCATAAATGAAATAGCAAGGATAAAAGGGTTAAATAGTAACCGTTCAATCAGACTTGCAATACAAAAAGGTAAATATATCGCAAGAGAAGTTGAGGTTAGAGGTGGTAAATCCTATGAAATACTTTATTCAAGTTTAGAGGCAGAAGTTCAAGAAAAACTTGAAGATGAAGAAATCAGAGGAACATCTCTTGTTCCAATTTTAAACCAAGAACCAACTTTTATTTCTGAAAAGGCAAAAATGACAGCCTTAGCAAGAGTTGATATTTTACACGCCTTGTTAAATATTCGTGGTAAATATTCAACTAAAAAAGAGGCTGATTCAGTATTCTTGGATTTATATAATTCAGGAATGTTACTTCCTAAAGTATATAATTTTATAGGTTCAATAAGTAAGACAACACTTTATCAATGGCTACATCTATATAAAGAAAATAGTAGTTATAAATCTCTATTGCCGGGTTATAAAGTTAGAAAACAAGGAGAATATAATTCAATATTAAATAACGAAATGAAGGAAGTATTTTTCAAATATCTTATGCATCCTAACAAATTTAGTATTGGAAAAGCAATCAATCTTACAAAGCATATTTTAGAAAAAAGAGGATACGAGAATATTCCTTGTGATTTAACTTTTAGGAGATACGCAGAACATTATAAAAAACATAATTTTGCACAATGGGTTTTATTTAGAGAAGGTGAAAAAGCATACCACGATAAAGTGGAAGCATATATTGAAAGGGATATTTCTAAACTTGAAGTGGGAGATGTACTTATTGCTGATGGGCATACTTTAAACTTTCAAGTAATTAATCCATTTACAGGAAAGCCGACCAGAGCAACTTTGGTCGGCTTTTTAGATTGGAAATCAACAGCACTTGTCGGTTATGAAATTATGATGAGTGAGAACACTCAATGCATCGCAAGTGCATTAAGAAATGCAATCATTAATTTAGGTATGATTCCCAAAGTCATTTACCAAGATAACGGAAAAGCATTTAAAGCAAAATATTTCCAAAATATAGATTTTGACGAAGAAGGGTTTAATGGGATTTATGCTAACCTTGGTATTAAATCGGTGTTTGCTAAGCCATACAATGCAAGAGCAAAAGTTATTGAAAGATTCTTCCTTGAATTTCAAGAAGAATTTGAGAAGTTAATGCCAAGCTACATTGGAACAAGTATTGAAAACAAGCCTGCGTGGATGAAACGAGGAGAGAAACTTCATAGAGAGATGCATAAAAAACTCACTAATAATTACATCCCAACTGTACAAGAATTAATAAAATACATTGATTGTTGGTTAGATTTTCACAATTCAAAACCTT
>CASFNW010000020.1 GCA_949296245.1 uncultured bacterium | reverse complement strand
AGCGAACAGCCATGTGAACAAGGTAAACGAAATGGAAAATTTTTAGAATAAAAATTTGAAATGAAGTACTTGACCTTGTGAACGTCAATAATCCAAGAAGTAGTCGGGGGCTGTTGACAATATGAAATACAAAAAAACCGGACGCAATGTCCGGCTTTTGTATATAAGATAAGATTCTCGGATTAACGTTTTGAGAACTGGAATCTTTTTCTTGCTCTTTTTCTGCCGTATTTTTTACGTTCTTTAACACGAGCATCTCTTGTAAGCAAGCCTTCTGCTTTCAATACACTTCTGTATTCAGGATTGTATTCCAACAATGCTCTTGAAATACCATGTCTGATAGCGCCTGCCTGAGAGCAGATACCGCCGCCTACAGCTTTAACTCTGACATCAAAGCTTTCCATATTTTCTGTCAAAGCTAACGGTTTATAAACCAAAATCTTCATAGCCGGTCTGTTGCCGAGATATGCATCGAGTGTTTTCCCATTAACAAATACTCTGCCTTTACCTTTTACAAGTTTAACAACTGCAATAGAGGTCTTTCTTCTGCCTGTTGCCATAATTACTTTATTATCAGCCATTATTTAACCTCCATTTCATATACTACAGGTTTTTGTGCTTCATGTGGATGGTTAGGACCTGCGTAAACTTTTAATTTGGTAAATTGCTGTGCACCCAATGTATTGTGAGGAAGCATACCTTTTACAGCTTTTTCAATAGCTTTTGTCGGGTCTTTTTCCATCAAGGCTTTGAAAGAAATTGCTTTCAATCCGCCCGGATACATTGTGTGGTGGTAATAAATTTTATCAGTTTCTTTGTTGCCTGTAACCTGAATTTTATCAGCGTTGATAACGATAACAAAGTCACCTGTATCAACGTTAGGTGTATATTCAGGTTTTAATTTGCCTCTTAAAAGGTTAGCGCAAACAGTAGCCAATCTGCCGAGAGTTTTACCTTCGGCATCGATTACATACCATTTTCTTTCAACTTCAAGAGGTTTTGCTGAATATGTTTTCATCTTTCAGTTTTCCTTTTATATTGTTTTTACTTAGTTCTACTGTAATTTGTAAGGTTTATACCCTACCTCGACCAGTGTCAACCCGTCAGGATTAATGGTCGGGCCCGCCTTTGTTCTGTCTTTTGCCTCAAGAACTTCTTTCATAAATTCGGGTTCAAATTTATTGTGTTCTATCATCAGCATAGTTCCGACAATTGTCCTGACCATATTGTATAAAAACCTGTTTGCTGCGATTTCAACAGTAATAAAATCACCGTCTTTTGTGCATTTTGCTTTATATACAATACAATCTTTAGCGGGTGATGACGCCTTTGCTGATTTAAAAGAAGTAAAATCATGACTTCCTGTTAAATAAGAAAGGCTTTTGTTCATTCTTTCAAGCTCTAAGGGTTCTCGAACAAGAAGAGAATGTCCGTCCCAGACAGAACGCTGATTTCTGTTTACAATTTTATACTGATAAACACGGTATTTTGCACTCAACTGGGCATGAAATTTATCATCAACCTGACGAATAGATTTTACGCTTATATCTTTAGGAAGGAGTCCGTTTATCGAGTTTAAAAACCTTGAAGCAACAATGGGTTTTTCACAGTCAAAATGAACAACCTGACCTTTTGAATGCACACCGGCATCAGTTCTGCCTGAGAATATAGATTTTATGCGGGGGGGATTTTTGCCCCCCGATATCAATGTACTAAGTGCTTTTTCCAGCTCTGATTGAATTGTAATTTCATCAGGCTGAATCTGTGAGCCCGCATAGTTTGTTCCGATATATTCGACAACAACTGCGAATCTTGCCACAGAGGATTTCTCCGGCTACACCAGCTGAATCAATGCCATTTCTGCAGCATCGCCGCGTCTTGGAGGCATTCTGTAGATTCTTGTGTAACCGCCGTTTCTGTTAGCATATTTTTTGCCTGTTTCTGAGAACAATTTTCTTAAAATTGTCTGAGCAACAGCTTTCTTTTCTTTATCGGCTTTTTCTACGCCTTCAAGAACTTCGCCTGTTTCAAAATTCATAAATTTGCCTGTTTCTTTGTCAAAAATGAATTTTGCAGCCAATCTTCTTGAATGCAAAGTGCCCTGTTTTGCAAGAGAAATAATATTTTCTGCATAAGGTTTAAGAGCTTTTGCTCTTGCCATTGTAGTTTTTATTTCACCGTGCAAAATAAGTTCAGTCGCTAAAGAACGCAGCAAGGCATTTCTCTGGTCTTGCGCTTTTCCTAAGTGATGTTTTTTAGACTGGTGTCTCATTTTATTTATCCTTTTTCTTAATTATTTCTGTCTTTTCGGAGGAATTATACCAACTCGTCCATATCTACACCTTCCGGATTTGGCATAAGATCTAAACCGAATTGGTGTAATTTTTCGATAACTTCATCAGAAGATTTTTTGCCGAAGTTTTTAATGTTCAACAAATCATGTTCTGATTTTTTAAGTAATTCTGCCATATTGTTGATGCTAGCTCTCTTTAAGCAGTTGTAAGCTCTTACAGATAATTCCAAATCTTCAATTGAGATTGTAGGAGCACTTGTGTCAGCAACAACTTCTTCTTCAACAACAGGGCTTGCTGCTTGAGGCATAGTTATTACAGGTGTTCCTGTGATAGCTGCAATCTGCATAAAGTGTTCAATTAAGATATTTGCAGCCTGAGACAATGCAACATTTACGTCTACAGAACCGTTTGACCAGATTTCAAGATTTAATTTGTCAAAGTCTGTAACATCGCCTACACGTGTGTTTTCTACATTGTAGCTTACTCGTTTGATAGGCATAAATGTTGCGTCGATAGGCAGCATATCAATCGGCATAGAACCGTTGTTGTCTTTTAATACATCGTGAGCAATGTATCCTTTGCCTGTTTCTACTACGATATCAGCGTGGATAGAACCGCCTTCTGCTACTGTACAAATCAACCAGTCAGGGTTAACGATTTTTACACCTGCAGGGAGCTGAATATCTGAAGCCAGAACAGGGCCGGGTCTGTCAATGTCCAATCTTAACTGCTGCGGTTCTTTAGAATCCGTCTTAACAACCATGCCTTTAAGATTCAACATTATATCAATAACGTCTTCAACAATACCCGGAATAGCAGTGTATTCGTGCGTAATACCTTCGATTCTCACTGCAGTAACAGCTGCACCTTCCAGAGAAGATAACAAAACACGTCTCAGTGCGTTTCCGATTGTATTACCAAAACCTCTTTCTAACGGTTCGATTGAAAATTTACCGTATTGTGAACCGTCAGAACCGGTTGTTGTTGTTACGTTTTTAATTTTTAATTCCATCTGTTTTTCTCCTAATTTAATTTTATTCGGACTTTATGTGGATTATTTTGAGTAGTACTCAATTACTAACTGTTCTTTAAATTCTGGATCAAGTTCTTCTCTTTCCGGAATTCTGTCAAATACGATTTTTTGAGCGTTAGCATCAACTGTCATCCATTGAGGAGCAGCTACATCTAACGGTTCCATAACAGTTTTAACGAATTCAGCACTTCTGCTTCTGATTGTGATTTCGTCGCCTGCTTTAACTAGGTATGATGGAATATCAACTTTTTTGCCGTTAACAAGTACATGACCGTGGTTTACAATCTGTCTTGCCTGTTTTCTTGTAGTTGCAAAACCTGCTCTGAACAATATGTTGTCAAGTCTTGATTCCAAGAACTGTAAAAGAACAGTACCTGTAACGCCTTTTGTTCTTGCAGCTTTGTTATAATATTTTGCAAACTGAGTCTGTCTCAAAGAAGAAACCAACTTTCTGTTAGATAAGTCCGTAACACCGTAGTTACGGAATAATTTATTTGAAGGTCCTGTATATTTAGCCAATTTAGACTCCTTTGTTTTCTTAAATTTTACTTAACTTTGCGAGAAGTTGTTTTATCTTGGATTATTGGCGCTCGTGTGTTTTTGCACTTCGTTTCAAATTTTTATTCTAAAATTTTTCACTTCGAAAAACCCACTCGCATGGCTGTTCGTTCCCTTTCGGTCAACTCCACAGCCGCACAAAATCCGCTATACTCTTCTCTTCTTAGGCGGACGGCATCCGTTGTGAGGAATCGGAGTAACGTCTTTGATTAAAGTAATTTCCAGACCTGCTGCCTGAATAGCTCTGATAGCTGTTTCACGACCTGAGCCAGGTCCTTTAATATATACTTCTACTTTTTTCATTCCCTGGTCTACAGATTTTTTTGCAACCAGAGCTGCTGCTGATTGAGCAGCAAACGGAGTGCCTTTTCTTGCACCTTTAAATCCGCAGCCGCCTGCAGATGCCCAGGCAATAGCATTACCCTGAGTATCGCAAGAAGTTACGATTGTATTGTTGAATGTTGATTGAATATGTACAACACCCTGCAATACATTCTTTTTTTCTTTCTTTTTAGTTTTTACTGGTCTTGCCATTTTTATTTCCTTTAATTATTACTCTTGTTATAACTGTAATCCGGTGTCTTTGCAGCAATTCGGCTTTTGTTAAGTTTTTGAAAAAACTTTTGCATCGCCGATATTAAGTTATGCCCTTAGTGTTTCTATTTCTGAAAGTCTTTCAAGGCTTTACTCCGGCTGCCGCTAGCTATTTTTTCTTGCTTACCGGACCTGTTTTCTTACCGCGTCTTGTTCTTGCGTTTGTTTTTGTTCTTTGTCCTCTTACGGGAAGTTTTCTTCTGTGTCTCATTCCTCTGTAAGAGTTGATTTCAGATAATCTCTTGATGTTAAGAGATTCTTCTCTTCTCAAATCACCTTCAATATGGTAATTTGTGAGTTCGTTTCTTAATTTTTTGATATCGTCATCTGTCAAGTCGTCTGTTCTTAAATCCTGTGAAATTCCGCAGGCTTCTAAGATTTTTGCAGAACGAGTCGGTCCTATACCGTAGATATAGGTTAAAGCGATTATCATTCTTTTGTTACGGGGTAAATCAACCCCAGCCAATCTTGCCATTGTTTCTCCTTATTTTACTTTGTGATTGTTTTAAATTTGCTTTTACTAATTACCGGCGTTCAAAAAACTTACACTTCACTTCTAAAATTTTTCAAATTTTCTTCGTCTCGTCAGTTTTTCTCACATAGGCACTCACTCAGCTTCGCCTCGATTCCGTGCCTGCACGGAATTATCCCTGTCTTTGTTTATGTTTAGGGTTTTTGCAAATAACTGTAATTCTTCCTCTTCTTCTGATGAATTTACAGTCTTTGCACATTTTTTTTACTGATGCTCTTACTTTCATTTCGTTTTCCTTATCTAGTAGTTTTATTGTTTTGCCGCGTATGTCCCGAGAGGCGGAACACTTTATATATGAATAACGCCGAAGCGATTATTTTAATCTGTAGGTGATTCTTCCTCTTGTGAGATCGTATGGAGTCATTTCTACTTTTACTTTGTCTCCGGGAAGAATTTTAATAAAATTCTTTCTGATTTTTCCTGATATATGAGCAAGAATTTCATGTCCGTTTTCCAGTTCGACTCTAAACATTGCGTTTGGTAGCGACTCTAAAATCTTGCCTTCGAATTCAATTACATCTTTTGCCATTTTACCTTCTTTGACTGTTTTGTTATTAATTTTCGGGATGTAATTACACATAATTATCCCTTACTTTATTAATCTTACATGCTCAAAATTCTCAAGCAAGCCTTTTTTATTGATTTTATTAAATTTTGAGCATATTTGTTTAAATCATCACATAATTGTTTATTAAATCTAACGATGTTTTTAATAAAATAGCAATTGTTTATAAGGTACTTGTTACAAGCTTTTACGTGAATTTTTATTAAGCTGCTATAATTGTTTAATTATTCTATTTTGAAAAAAACAATTCTTTGTTCTTTAAATAAATTTATTAATATTTCTTAATAAATAAAAATTTTTAAGGCAATTTTTGTAAAACAAAATACTTTATATAAGAGTAAGGGAAATCAAAAATTTAAAGGAAGACAAATATAAATAAATTTAAGTTATTGATTGAACTTATAAAGAATCAAAAAGATAATAATAAGTTTTATCCATATACTCTCTCTCTCTTAATATCCTCGTGTTTATTTAATGTTTGCAACAACTTTGCAAACATTTTTTTTGTGCGCTGTTTAGATATTAGAGTGCAAGATAATATTTACTTACCGGTAAAAATATTATGACGCAGTTTGAATATTTTAATGAATGATAGATTTTTTTTCTTATTAGTGTTTTTATAGTTGTATATTTAACTGATTATAACAATGATTAAATTTTCTAATATACAAAAATTAATACCTGTTCAAAAAATAAAAAGATGTTTATTGTACAAGAAGACACCTGTTTCTCTAAATAAAGATGTATTTGAATCAACAAATAAAATTCAACATTTTAAGCTGCAGCATAATGAATTTGAAAATCGCTGGTTCATACCTGTTTATGTTGAGCAAAATCCTCTCGATAGGGCTGTTGTTTATAAAAAGATTTACGACAAAGAGAATAAATTTATAAAAAAAATACCTTATGAAGTTGGTATTGCTAAATCAAAAGATGGTTTTCATACAACATATCATCTTGTTGAAGATGATACAAAAAGGGAAATCGGTTATATTACTATATGTGATTTAACAAAGGTTAAAAAAAATAGTTATTCATCGTTTATTCATAATAAAAATTTATTAAAAGACTATCCTGAATACGGAATTGTCGGGGAAAGAATAAATATAGATTATATAGAAAATAATTATGAATCGGAGTTCTCAGGTGTAGCAAACATTACAGATCAAATAGCAATTGAATATTGTCTTAAACATAATATAAAACCAAGTATCTTGTCAGCATCGGATATGAATGCTCATATTGCGCATTACAAAAGGGGCAGACGATTTTTTCTGCCGGAAGATGATAAAATCGTAAAGAAATTTATAAGAAAATTCGGCACAGATGATCCGAATAAAGTTTTGGAAGAAAGGATAGAACTTGCAGACGGTAAAATGGCAAAATGTAATGATTTGGGCGAATTGCTCATGTATATGCCTGAATCTGTAATTCAACAGTATATAGAAAAGATTAAAAAACATCCGATATTGCACTAAAAAGGCTTCCTGTTTAATCAAGAAGCCTTTTTAATAACTGTTATGTTAAATTTATTCTTTTAAGAAACTTTCATAGTTTCTTGCAAGAAGCTGTGTCTTAATTTGATTGATAAAGTCAAGAGCAACACCGACCATGATGATTAAAGATGTAGCTCCTATACCCTGCAGGGTAGTTATGTTGGTAATATAAGATGCACCTGACGGAATTAAAGCAATAATACCAAGACACAATGCACCTAACAGAGTTATTCTTGAAAGAATTTTATCAAGTGCTTCCGCTGTCGGTTTACCGGGTTTTATGCCGGGTATTGATGAGCCGTATTTTTTTAGATTGTTTGCAATTTCTTTAGGCTGCATATTTGGCATAATAGAAGCGTAAAAGAAAGTTAAGAAAACAATCAATAAGAAGTACAGTACATAGTGAACCCATCCTGAAGGACTTAAGAAAGTAGACAGCCATGTAATGGCATCTTTGAATTGTCCTGCCGGAAGATTTGTCTGTCCTATGAGGCTGATAACTGTAGTCGGGAACAGTAAAATTGCAATAGCAAAGATGATTGGCATAACACCGCCCGGATTCATCTTAAACGGAATATATGTGTTTACTCCGCCGTATATCTTGTTGCCGACCTGACGTTTAGGATTTACTATTAATACTTTTCTTATGGCTTCCTGCATTACAACAATAAGAACCATTGTTGCAAAGAATATTGCAAGCAGTAACAATAATCCAAGCTGCAAGGAGGAATCATTTGCAACAAGCTGTCCTGTTTTTTCGCAATAGAACGGGATTCTGGAAATAATACCGACAAAAATCAACAAAGAACCGCCGTTTCCGATGCCTCTTTCCGTCATAAGTTCAGCCAGCCACATTACAAATACAGAACCAGCTGTCAGTATAACAGCCGAGCCGATAAAGAATGCTGTATGTGAAATCCCCGGCATGATTGTTGCAGGAGCCTGATGCAGCAGATACAAAAGAAATATACTTGCCTGAAAGAATGAGATAAATACTGTAAAGTATCTTGTATACTGTGAAATTTTTCTTCTTCCTGCTTCGCCTTCTTCTTTTTGAAGCTGCTCAAGATGCGGAATGATTACTGTTAACAGCTGCATAATAATTGAAGCTGTAATATAAGGTCCGATACCTAATGCCAGTATAGATACATTGGCAAGGGCACCGCCTGAAAATAAATCAATAAAACCTATAATATTGTTGCCCTGTGCAATTTTTGAAAATACTTCGTTGTTAATACCGTATAAAGGAAGAGCAACACCTAATCTAAAAATCACAATCATTGCGAAAGTGAACAATAGTTTTGTCTTTAACCCCGAAGCCTGAAACATTGATACCACATCATCCATTGATGGCGGTTTCATTCTTGCATTTTGCATTATAATTTCTCTCCATTTTATGTGCCGCCGTTTTTAATTAAAAATTATTTCATTTTAATTAAGTGGCGGTATTAATATGCTAAACTGCATGTACTGTTTTTCAGCACATGCAGTTTAAATTATTTTTATACCAGTTCAGCTTTGCCGCCTGCTTTTTCGATTTTTTCTTTAGCTGACGGAGTGAAGTATCTTGCTTTTACAGTAACTGCTTTAGATATTTCACCGTTGCCGAGAACTCTTAAAACTTCTGATTTCGGATGAACTTTGCCGTTTTCGATTAACCATGTTAAATCGATTTCTTTTGCGTCCAGTTTTTCAATGTCTTTTACATTGATTTCTGCTGTATTAAGAGCAGCAAAGTTTGTAAAGCCTTTTAATTTTGGCATTTGTCTGTAAGAAGGCATCTGTCCGCCTTCAAAACCTCTTTTTGAGCTTGAGCCGGAACGCTGTCCTTCACCGTTATGACCGCGGCCTGAAGTCTTGCCTACGCCTGTTGCTCTGCCTCTGCCCACTCTTTTTGCTCTGTGGGTAGCGCCGTCAGCAGGTCTTAAGTCTTCTAATGTTATTCTTTCTGCCATTTTTATATCCTTTTCTATAATTACTTAATTACTGTTACGAGATGAGGAACTTTGTTTACCATACCCATAATAGTCGGGCTTGCAACATGTTCAACAACATCGTTAGTTTTTTTAAGACCGAGTGCTTTTACAACTTTAATCTGGTCTTTTGTAGAGCCGATTAAGCTTCTTGTCAGTTTAATCGAAACTTTTTCCATTTTATCTTTAGCCATTGTTATTATTTCCTTTATTAATTTATGTGATTAATTATGCGTTGAGCATTTGTTTAAGAGTCAAACCGCGTTTTTTAGCAACATCATTGAATGTTCTCAATTCTTTTAATGCTTCCATTGTAGCGTTGGCTGCATTAAGAGGAGATTTTGAACCTAAAGATTTGCTCAAAATGTTTTCAATACCTGCAAGTTCAAGTACTGCACGAACAGCACCGC
The DNA here is from genome assembly GCA_949296245.1 of uncultured bacterium. Lineage (GTDB taxonomy): Bacteria > Cyanobacteriota > Vampirovibrionia > Gastranaerophilales > Gastranaerophilaceae > Limenecus. The sequence goes on along the minus strand of CASFNW010000020.1, from coordinate 26,422 downwards.
CTGCGATAACACCGGTACCTTGGGAAGCCGGTCTTAACATAACAGAACCCGCTCCGGAACGTCCGACAATCGGATGCGGAATAGTTGTTTTGAAGATAGGTACTGTAATAAGATTTTTCCTGCCTTCTGCTATAGCTTTTTGAATAGCAATGATAACTTCGGAAGCTTTAGCACAGCCTACGCCTACCTGACCTTTGCCGTTTCCAACGATTACAATTGCTCTGAAGCTTAATTTTTTACCGCCCTTAACAACTTTTGTTACACGTCTGATTTGAACAACACGTTCTTTCCATTCAGACTGAGGAGCGCTTTCTATAGTTTCAATTTTTCTTTTGCCTTTGCCTTTTGCATTAGAAGCTTTTCTTCCTTTTGCTGGTTTCTCTTCAACTGCTGCTTCTACAGCATCTTCGCTTACTTCTACAGCTTCTTTTACTGTTTCTTCTGCGTTTTCAACTGTTTCATTTACTTCTTGAGCAGTTTCAACTTCTTGAATTTCTTTTTCTTCCACTGTATTACCTTTCCTTAACGTAATTGTAAACTTTGTACTTTATTTATATAGACAAATTAATACAACAAAAATAAAGCCGAAAAATATCAGCCGGGTGTGTATTAAATTGTCGGGTAACTTTTCTGACTTTATCATCATACATGATAAAGTTTTTTGTGCAAGATTTTTTTGATAAATGTTTGTAATATTTAACAGAATACGCTTTTATACAAAGAATTTAAAAAACACAAACATAAATGCACCTGCAATCCAGCAGTAATATGCAAATACTTTCATTGAATGTTTAGCAAGAAATTTAAGAAAATATTTTATACAAAAATATCCTGAAACAAATGAGATAAAAAATCCGACAATGAAAGCTATCCAGTTGAAATTTAAAAATTCGTTAAGTTCTAATTCAAGAATCGGATAAAATATAGATGCACCTATGATAATAGGCAGACTCAATAAAAACGAATATCTGGCACAGGTTACTCTGTCCAGACCGAGCAGGATACCCGTAGATATTGTTGAACCGGAACGGGAAATCCCGGGGATAGATGCAATACCCTGGGCAAGGCCGATAATAATTGCGGTTTTCAAATCCACTTTATCAGTTTTAACCTGTTTTTTTTCAGAAGCCCATTCTCCTATGTATAGAATGCAGCCTGTCAAAAATATAAATATACCCACGATATAAGGCAGATTTATAAGGCTTTCCGAGACAATTTTAAGCGGGAAAGCTACCAATACGGTAAACACAGTGCCAAGAAGAATAAATGCCGCCATTTTTGCATCAGCATCGGAAAAATCTCTTTTTATACAAGCATTAACAAAAGCTTTTGTTATCTTTATTATGTCATCTTTAAAGAAAATACAGACAGCAAGCAGTGTGCCAAGATGCAGTACTATGTCAAATACCACTTCTTCACTTGCTCCTGTTACAAAATCTTTGTTTGTAAAATATTTGTATAAACTTGAGGTCAAAACAAGGTGTCCTGAGCTGGAAACAGGTAAAAACTCCGTTAATCCCTGAATAAGTCCCATTATTATTGCCTGTATAAGATTCATAATTAAAATGCCTTCTGTTTTCTTAATCTATTCCCAATTTTCATAATACATAGAGCAGGAGTTTTCGTTTTCCCATACTCCGACTTTTGAAACCTGAGGAAACGTTTTATTCATTTCTTCGTAAATAAATTTTGCAAGCACTTCACTGCTCGGGCTTATATTTTTAAACTCCGGCAATTCATTTATGTCTTTGTGATCCAATCTGTCCAGTACTTTTTTCAACTCTCTTTTTAATACCTTAAAATCAACAAGGATATTTGATTTGTCAAGGTTTTCACCTTTGACATAAACCTCCACTTTCCAGTTGTGTCCGTGCTGATTTTCGCATTCGCCTTCATAGTGCAAAAGGTGATGCGCAGCTGAAAATGAACTTATCACCTTAAGTTCAAACATTTATTGTGCTCCTTTTATTCTTTCGTACAAATTTTTTGCTTCCGGCTGTTCCGGAAAGATTTTTAGTATCTTTTCAAGATACATTACGGAATTATTTACATCTCCAAGCTCTATATATGACTTTGCCAGAAGCAAAAGGACATTGATATTGTCCGGAAAATCCACAAGCAGCTTGTGAGCAAGGTTCTTTGAGTTTTCATAATCTTGTGTTTCATAAAAAGAAACAGCCAGTGCATTCATTGTCTCCGCATCCTGATGGATACTAAAAGCATCGGATAAAAACTCGCGTGCTAAATCATATTTTCCTTTTTGAAGATATATCAAACCAATGTTGAATAATATTGCGTGTTGTGAAGGATATTTTTTATTCGCTTCCAAAAATAATTTCAGTGCTTTATCCGTTTCATTCATTCTCAGATAATTGAGTGCTCTAAAAAGTGCTATATCCATTACATTCGGTTCAAGAGCGTATGCTTTTTCATAAAGCTCTTCGGCTTTATGGTATTCATTTATTGCCTGATAAAAGTTTGCATATTCAAAAACAACAGACGCATCTTCAGGCGCCATTTTATATGCTGTTTCAAATTCATCTTTTGCATAATCAAAGAGTCTTTCTGACAGATAAACAACGCCTAAATCTTTGTGTGCGTACGGATTAGCTGGATCCAGCTGTATAACTTTTTTGAAGATATTTTCCGCTTTGTCTTTATCTTCTGTTTTCATGCACAAAAGCGCATATCTGTAATATACTTCTGCCGGTATTTTACCGAGTTTGATAAGGTTTGTATAAACATTTTTTGCTAATTCAATGTTATTTGTTTTTTCATAGCAATCAGCCAGCCTTTGTCCCATGGAAACAGATTTCGGGTTTGTTGCAACAAGCTGGGATAATATTTTAATTGCATCATTGTACTTGCCCTGTTCATGATATGCACAGGCAAGGTTGTATTGAAAATTCTGCTTTTCAGGATGTAATACAACGAGTTTATGATAATATTCTTCTGCGTATGTCCATTCTTTTGCATTTGCTGCTTCAAGTGCTGCTGCAGAAAGATAAAACTCCGTAGGCTCCATTTCATAAGCTTTTTTAAAATATTCAAATGCTTCTGTATGTTTTTGCTGCAGCTGGTATGATGTTGCCAGATTGTACATGCTTGTGGCATTTGTCGGGTTTAATTTTACTGATGTTTTAAAAGCTTCCTGTGCGTCATTTATTTTGTTTAATGCAAGATAGCACGAGCCCAGATTATTATACATAAGCGGATGTTCGGGGTTTATTTCAATACCCTTTAACATAGCCTCTACTGCTTTTTCGTATTCTTTTTTTGAAGTATACGCAGTACCTATTATGTAATGAATCTGGTAATCGTTTTCGTCAAGGGACAGTGCTTTTTGTGCAAATTCTATCGCTGTATCGTAGTTTTTTAGTTTTAATTGAATAACAGCCAGATTTTTATATGCGTCTTTATAGTCTTCTCTCAGTACTATTACTTTCTCATAGGCTTTTTGGGCTTTTTCGAGATCATTTAGGTCTTCGTATATTATTCCAAGATAAAACCAGGACGTTGCGTCTTCATCATTTGCTTTTACAACTTTTTCAAAGTTTTCTTTTGCGTCTTTATAAATATCGAGATTTACATTGCAAAGCCCGAGTGTTTTTTGTATTTCAATTGAATCATCATCATTTTCTTTTAGATATTCTTCAATGATTGATTTAGCCTCTTTAAAACTTTTTTCTGAAATAAGTTCATTGGCTTTGTTTAAAATTTCTTCTCTGTCCAAAATTACACCTCATCACTCTCACTTATCATTTTACAATAACTATAAAATTTTTGTGAGAAATTGTGTTAATTGATTGTATAAACTTTTTTGTAATAGAGTATTGAACCAAGGATTAAGAGAATTACATTAGGTATCCACGCAGCCAGAAACGGTGAAATAGCCATTGTCTCGCCAAAGGACAGAGACAGTGCTCTTAATAAATAATATAAAAATATAATAAGAATACTGAATAAAAATCCTCTGTTATATCTTACTCTCGGCGGTGTAATAGCAAGAGGCACGCCTAAAAGCACAAGTACAACCGTTGTCACCGGGAATGCAAATTTGTTGTGTAATTCTATTTTAAACAGAGAACGGGTTTTAGGGTCATGTTTTTTTGCATTATTTTCAACATATTTCCACAGTGCAATTACATTGTATTGAGTTGCTTCTTCCTCTGTAAGGGCATCTTTTACATCCATACCGAAATCAACGATGGATTTGCTGAACCATGTTGTATTCAGTATTTTTTCATCTTTGTTCATTGTATAAACCGCACCCCTGTTAAACTGCCAGCCTGCAGGGCTTGTGCTGCCTGTTTGTGATTGGATTACCTGAATGGTTTTGTCATTTGAAAAATCAACAACAGAAACATTCTTCAAAGTATTGTCTTCGCATTTTTGGACAAAGAACAATCTCTTCATTGTCTTGCTGCCGTCAGGGTTTTCTTTTATTTCTTTAAAAGTAAAATTTTGTTTTCCGTTGGGTATGTTTTTTTGTCCGAGTGCCCATACAGCAAGGGTTTTTGACTGGGAATTTGTTACAGGCACAATCGTTTCATTTACAAGAAAAGTTAAAAGTGACATAGACGCTGCAAAAATAAAAATCGGCTTTGCTATACGATTGAGCCCTATTCCGCATGCTCTCATTACCGTAATTTCAGATGACAGGCTCAGTTTATTCAACGTCATTACCGTAGAAAAAAGAACACTCATTGGTATTGCCATTACCATTACTTGAGGAAGGTTTAGCAATACAATCATAAGGGCTATATTAAACGGTATTCCATACAGGGTTATTTGTTTAATTAATGTGATAAAAGTGTCCGAGGCAAAAATAATGGAGGTAAATATTACAATCCCCATAATGAAGATTTCTAACACCTGCACCAAAATATATCTATCCAGTATTGTTAATTTATCAAGAAATTTTATTTTCATTTTTTCTTTCTGATTAATTATTATGCTCTATTTCATCCTGCTTTATAAAATGACATTGAGCCTCTAATTTTTTATCTTCCATATTTTTAATTAAATCATGAATAGTATTTATTTTACCCAGCGCAAAACCTGTTTCTGCATATAAAACACAGTCGTTGCAGATTCTTATTCCGTCGTATACAACAGAACCGGCAAGCGATTTTTCTTCACCGCAGCACTGGCAGTCAAAAGTTTCAAATTCACAGTCCGGATTCTCTTCTATATCATCGGCTTTCATCTGTGCAACTACGGCCTGCATATCTTCTATAATTTTTAATTCTTCATTTTTATCCATAGCACTTATTATATCGCAAAAAATTATCTGTTGACCATAGTTGTAAAATTTTATACCATTAAAATCGGAATTAGAAAGTACCGGAGTTTTTTAATATTGCAGGAAATACGGGATGACATTCCTAATATAAACCCGTGGCTCACAACAATAGCTGTTATGAGCGCAACTTTTATTTTTGTGCTGGACGGTACTATTGCAAACGTAGCTCTTCCTCAAATGGCAGGAAGTTTTTCATCCAGTAATGATGAAGCTACGTGGATATTAACAAGCTATCTTATTGCAAGCGGTATTGTAGTGCCGTCAGTTGACTGGTTTTCTAAATTCTTCGGAAGAAAAGCGTTTTTTATAGCCTGTATTTTACTTTTTACAATCGCCTCACTACTTTGCGGAATGTCAACTTCTCTGGAAATGATGATATTTTCAAGGATACTGCAGGGGCTTGGAGGCGGAGCACTTTTGCCTGTTTCTCAGGCAATTTTGCTTGAGGCCTTTCCTCTTGAAAAGAGAGCTCTTGCAATGTCAATTTTTGGCTTCGGAGTTGTTGTTGCACCCGTAATAGGTCCTATTTTGGGCGGATGGCTGACGGATAACTGGTCGTGGAACTGGATATTTTTTATAAATATACCTTTTGGAATACTTGCTGCTGTTACGTCAAAATTGTGGATTTATGATCCGCCTTATGCACAAAAACAAGATAACGCAAAAATTGATTATATAGGTTTTGGGTTTCTTATAGTATGGCTTGTGACTTTTCAGGTTTTTCTTGACAAGGGGAACAATGCTGACTGGTTCGGCTCTGAATGGATATGCTGGACTTTCGGGATTTCTATGATTGCAATGGTGCTTTTTATATATTCTCAAATTGTTCAAAAAGAATCTATTATTGATTTAAAAGTATTCAAAGACAGGAATTTTTTGATAGGAACAACAATACTGGTGATTGCCAATATGGTTCTTTATGCTTCGACAACGATAATGCCTCTGTTTTTACAAAATTTGATGGGGTACAATGCTTTCTGGAGCGGATATTCCTTGATGCCCAGGGGCTTTGGCTCGGTTGCTGCAATTTTTCTTTACAGCGTAATGAACAGAGTGCTTGATTTCAGGGTTTTTACTGCAATAGGAATAACTCTGCTTGGTATATCAGGTCTGATGTTCGGGCATTTGAATCTTGAATTTTCCATGATAAATATTGTTATACCAAATATAATCTTCGGTTTTTCCGTAGGGTTAACCATTACCGTGTTAACTACGGCTTCAATGGAAACAATCTCCAATGCTCAGATGACTAATGCTAGCGGGGTTCAAAACCTTATTAAAAATCTCGGAGCTGCTATAGGAACATCTCTCGTTGCAACAATGGTCTCAAGATATTCTCAGGCTTTTCAGCATAATATGGTAGGTTTTTTGGATAATGCAAGTACCGTTTATGCCGAAAAACTTTCTAGCCTTACATCTTATTTTGCGCAGTTTGATGTTTATGCGGTGGCGTTTCAAAAAGCTCAGGGAATGCTGTATAACCAGTTGATTCAGCAGTCGACTTTGTGTGCATACATTGAAACATTCAGGGTATGGGGTATTATTACCTTTGTCTGCCTGCCGCTTTTATTCCTGTACAGAAATAAACTCCGAAAACCTGCACCCGAAAAAATTGCCTTGCCGGAAAAAGATGACACCCGTTATTAATATTTATTTGCTTTAAATACCATATAATACTTTACATCACCGTAATACAGAATAATAACGTATAAATTACCTTCAGTATTTTCCGTAACAATGTATGATTGAGGCGGCGGCGCTTTTTTAGAAGAATTTCTGAAAACAGTATAAAATTTTTCCCTTACATTTTTACAGAAACCCTGCCATTTAGTAAGTTTTGGTGTGGGAAGATTTGTATGGTAAAAATCTAGCGGTACGAGTTCTTTTTTTACAACCGGAATAATATATTTTACTTTTCCGGCTTCTTTGAAAAATACATAATCTCTGTCTTTTATTACTCTCGGTGTCAGGATGTAGTATCCGGCAGGAACAGTCTGGTTTTTAAAATATACTGTTGAACTCAGTCGAAATAGAGGATACGGTGCATAAGCATATTTTTGATAGTCTTCATTCTGGTAAGGGTCAAGGTTGTGAACAAGTTCAAAATCATGCACCTGCGTTTTTTTATATAAAGTTTCATAGTCTGTTGACGCATAAGATTTTAGCGAACAGAACAGCAGACATATAAAAATTAACGACCATAACTTTTTCATAATTTTATAATAATGTATTTTTATCAAAAATCAAACACTGTGTAATTTCTATAAAACAGAAGGTAAAGGATATTTATTTTAGAGTGCTCGCGAATACTCAATATGCTGCTTTATATAATAAATATTATCAATATATAAAATCTGTCACCGAATTACGTAACACATATAATCCAGAGGGAACAAAGTGACCGAATAATCTAAAGATTTTTCGGCTGACGCCTCAGAATGACGCATTGTTGTAGATTCTTGCTTGAGATATACGCCAGGCTCGAGCCGTACATATCAGCCCCAGGGAGTACAAGTAAAATCACAGTCAGACAAGTAACATAAAAGCCCCTGCCTATAAAGCATAAAAAAGGCTGCAGGAGAAAGATTAGCAGCCCTCATCAAAGGTGAATTATGGTATTGGTCTAAATAAATGAAGTTTATTCCAACAAAAGTTAGGTTCTTCTAACTTATTAATAAGTGTAAGGTATAACTAACAATTTGTCAAGTTTTTTCATTGCACCAATATTTAACCGCTTGGATATAAGAATTTTTGTTGTTTTCAAATATGCTTTCTTATATGTATAGAATCTTGAAAAATCGGGGATTATGAACAAATTCTTGATAATTGTATTTGTATTTTTTTTGAATATGTCAATTACATATTCAAAAGATTATGATGACATAATATGGGATTATCATGCGGATAATTTCCTTGAAACAATAAAAGACGGAAAAGGTCTTTATGATGAAAAAACACAGAAAGATCTCGACAATCAAATAAAAGAACGCCTTCAAATAACACTTTTGCCGATAGATTTAGAGACCTGTATTTATGTGGCAATGAAGAATAATTATGATGTCAAAATAGCGGGAACACAGACAGAAGAAACAAAATGGAACTACGCAAACTCATATGCTGATTTGCTTCCGGATATCTATTACGGTTACAGAATACAGGCGCTGACAGGTGAATTTTTAGTCGGCAATATCTTACCGAGAGTCATAAGGCAAAACCCTATCTATAACGGTATAACTATTGATTATCCAATAGGCAACGGCAGCACATTTTTCACCATTGCGAGTTCAAAAAACTTGTATAAAGCGCAGAAACACAGATATCATTACACACAGAGCGAACTTCTTTTAAAAACAACCAATTATTACTATGACCTATTAGAAACAAAATTCAACATCGAGGTGCTGTTGTCCAATTTAAGAGACAGACACGAGCAGCTAAAATTGATGATTGCAAGATATCATATAGGTATCGGTTCAAAATATGATATTCTGAGGGCCGAAGCGCAATATGCCGATGCAAAACAGGAGCTGATAAGTGCTCTAAATTCACTCAGATTACAGCAGTCCAAACTTGCTAATATAATGGGTATAGAAGTAACACTGACACTCTATCCTTTTGAAAACGGCGTGCGCCCAAGAGAATTGGTAGCAAAGAGCAACAGTATAGACTGCCTTTATAATGTTGCTTTACAGGCGAGAGAAGATATTAAAGCAAAAAGGGCAGAGATACGGTCTCTTGTAAACCTAAAAAACCGTAATTATACGGACTTTGCACCATATATAGAGCTGACTTATGAATTTGCCAAAGTAGGGGTAACAGGTAACACAAGTCTTAGCCCTAACCACACCTGGAGCCTTAATGCAGTACTGCCATTAGGAAAGAAACTCGGAGTAGATACATTGACACAAAAGAATGCAGATCTTGCGAAAGTAAAAACAGCAAGATATGAGCTTACAAATCTTGAAAGAACTGTAAAAGAGAATATTGTAAGTTCATACTACAGCTCAAAAACTGCATTAGAAAGAATTGAAGCAAATAAAAAGCAGGTAGAATCAGCTGATGAAGGGTTAAAATTTTCTCTTGTCGGTTTTGATGTAGGACAGAATACATTTATTGATGTTTTAACTTCACAGACAGAAAAAACAAGAGCACGCCAGCAGCTTATACAATCAATAATCGAATATAATAAAGCACAAACACAGCTGCTTTTTGATACAGGGATTATCAGTCCCAAGAGCATTTTGTTAAACTATAAAGGAATGAGAAGCTATGTAAAACAGTAATTTCATATATAAATACTTATCGGTCCTTGAAGCTGCCCGGGTGTAATCATTCTATAATCCTGTATTTTATCTTCTCCATAGTAAGAGTCAGGTTTTATAGTTGATTTTGAAGGCGTTTTTTCTATGCTGTCTATTATTTCCGAAACGGTTTCATCTGAAAGATTGTCTATAAACTGCACGATTGCTATAGTCTGTGCTGTTTCAGTTCCGTACATTTCTGCAATTTCAGAAGAAATATTCAATTTGCCTTCTTGTATCAAAGCACTGATTGCAAAATTTTTTGATAAACTCTGCGCAACAGAAAATTTGACGGCAGTAACAAAATCCTCCTGTGTAATATAATTCCCGTCTGCTGACAGATTATTAAATTTGTCCAATAAAGTAGCAGTAAGTGCATACACATTCTTTTGTGTCATATTTTCGTTTTCAAGCAGAGTTTTAAAATTATTTAGGCCTTCTTTACTGATTCCTTCAGAAGTAGAAGCCGTAAGCATTGAAAGAGACTGGTAAACAAGCTGCGAAATACCCTGCATGGCATTTTGAGCCTGCTTGATGGCAGACATAATAGAGTCAGAGGAAACTGCTGAGATATTTACAGCACTTCTTTTATTTATATTAATAGATTCTACAGAATTAATCACTACACTAAAACTTTCCGATAAGCATTCAACTATATTTAAAATAAAAAACGAATATAACAAAATATTGCCCTAATAATAAACTTTACATTTAATTATCAGCGCAATATTTACAATTATTTACGTTAAGTTATCTCTAATCCTCTTCAAGGCTAAGACTTATTCTTCTGTCATCAGGATTAAATCTTATAACTGTAGTTTTTATTTTATCTCCGGCAGCGAGTAAACAGTTGTTTTTATTTTGATAATCAACAACTTCATTATTGGGAAGAAGAGCTTCTACTCCCGGGAATACCTCTACGAAAGCGCCAAAGTGTTTGATTCTCGTAACCGTGCCCTCAACTTTGTCACCTTCTTTAATTTTATTTTTTGCTTCAATCCACGGGTCTGCCTCAAGATTTTTTAAGCTCAGGCTGACTCTTTGTTTATCGTGGTCAATACCTATAATTTCAACATTTATGGTATCGGCTATTTTTAATATATCAGAAGGATGATCCACCCATCTCCACGACATTTGTGAAAGCGGAAGCAAACCATCCATACCGCCGATATCAATAAATGCACCAAAATCAGTAATACGTACAACTTCGCCCTTAACAACCTGACCTACTTCCAGATTTGTAAACATATTTTCTTTTGTTTCATCTAAAGCATCAGAGTATACCTTTTTATTAGAAAGTATAAAGTTATTCTGGGCAGGATCAAGAGAAAGAATCTTTAATTCGATTTTTTCTCCTACAATATTTTCCGTATCTTTTGCTCTTAAATGGCTTGATGGTACAAAGCCTCTGACACCTTTAACTTCAACGAGGACACCGCCTTTTACCACAGAAACGACAATACCTTCTACAGTTGCATCTTCTTCTTTTAAAGCTTCCAGCTCTTTCCAGGCATAAGCCATTGCAACCTTTTTATAAGAAAGCATAAATTTGCCGTCTTCATCTTCTTCTCTTATTATCAAAAACTCGTATACCTGACCTTTTTCAAGAGTTTCATTTACAGGTTTTGACATATCGATTCTGGCTTCTCTATCAGGACAGGTTGCAGAAGTTTTTGCACCGATATCAACAATAACACCTTCCGAATCATAACCGCAGACAATACCTTTTACAAGATCTCCTTTTTGGAATTTGTAATCATATTGTGATATCAAAGATTCAAATTCATCATCGGTGTAAGCTTTAGTGACCATTAGTTTTCTCCATTAAATATATCCTCGTTTTTACTATAATTATAATATTAAATTTTTATGAATTTTGTCAAATAAAAAATTATCAATCCTTAAGAAATCTCAATGTTTAGACCGTTTTTTGCTATCAAAAAAAGCAGAATAAAAATATTATAAATTTCTGAAATTCGAAAATTTTATAAAATTAATTTCTGTAACCTATACCCGCTCTATAGCCGGATACAAAATACATTAATGGTAAAGCCGGCTCAATCCATTTAAATCCGGATAATACACCTGCAGTTGCAATATCATCCGCATGCAAAGCAATATCAACAAGCTCAGGTCTTCTTTCTTCATAAACGCCTTTATGTTTTTTATTTTTTTCGGCTTTATTAAATATAGGGTCGATAATTTTCTGGCTCATTTTATTTGCAATATAACTACCGCCGATTATTCCTGTGGCAGTAATACCTGTTAATATAACAAGCATTTTTTTAACAGGTGAAAGCGGCTTTATCTTTCCTGTCTTTTGCAATCCTTCTGCAGCAAATAATGCTGCACAGGCGCCTACATTACACAAAAAAATATTTGCAAAATACTGATAAAAACCTTCTTTTATTTTGTTTGATGTAGATTTTTTTGAAGATGTTGATGTAATCTTATCCGCAGCAATACCACCCATAACCCCTCCTAAAACAGGTATTGCGCCGAGCAGTGATAATCTGCCTATTTCTGAAAAAATAGCCTTAGAATTAAGACTTTCCTGTTCAGGCAAAATTACATTAAACAATTCCCTTTTAGCATCCGAATCTTTCAAATTATCCGTTAAATATTCAATTTCGGCAGGCTTAAGCGGTTTGTTTCTTGCTTTATTTAATAAACGCAGAATATTTTGATTCTCTATCTTTTGCGTTGTTCTCAAAAAATTCTCAATTGAGCTGTTTTGTTTTTCTAAAATTTTACTTAAAGAATGAGAAGGGAGAAGGGAAGGAATAATCTGCTTTGAAGGAATATTAATAGTTTTATTAAACACATTAAATTTAATGGCTTTTGTTTTTACGCCTTTAGCACCTGCAAGAGAGGCTGTGATTGTAGAGGCGATAATAATTGAATTTTTTAATGCAATTTTTTTCTTTTTATTATCGCTTTTGTTTTTAGATGATCTGTATGTATCAAATATTCCATACAAACTTCCCGCACCTATCAATAGAGCAGGCATTTTATTTTCAAGTTTATTTAAAATCAAAGGCTGGTCAACACATTTACCAATAGAAGACAATCTCATTGTTTTTCCTTTTTTACAAATGTTAGGACCAACTAACATTATGCAAAAAATAATTTGTTGTCAATAAGACAATTAATGAATCCTGTGTCACAGTTACAGTCTATAGCTTCCCGTTCCAACTAATAGCAGGAACGGAACACAAGAGTCTTATCTCGTAATTTTTCCGGGTAAAAAGATTTAACATAACTTCATATATTGCATAGAAATTTTAAAGTTTTTACTGTCATGCGCCGATATTAATAACATGTAAAATATAGGGATGAAATATGGATTTTTACAACGAACACAATAACACGCATAAAGACCACATAAAAATGCAGAATGACCTTATAAAGCTTATAAAGGTTATAGATGAGTGTATAGAAAATATCGACAGTTTTTATTGCTACACGCTAAAAAAACAAATGCTTGCCGGTTCAAATCAGAACTAAATATCTGCCGGTGTAATTTTATTAAATTACGCTTCTTTTAATATTATCTTGTTTTAACTATAATTTTTGTAGATAAAATTTACAAAGGTGAAGTATGTTAAAACAATATATTACAGATATTGCTTATCAGGCAATAAAAGAAGCCGTTAAAAATAACAGGCTTGGCGAAATGACATTAGAGCAAGATTTTACCCTAAATACAGAAACTCCGAAAAATGAAGAATTCGGAGATTTTGCACTAAATGTATCCTCGCTTGCAAGATATGCAAAAATGTCTCCGGCAGCAATTGCACAAACAGTATCAGAATATATAAATACTGATGATATAGAAATAAATACAGTTGCGGGCTTTATAAATTTTAAGCTCGGGAAATCATTTCTGAATACAATTATTAAAGATATATTGAATCTAAAAAGTACATACGGTTCAAATGATTTTGGTGAAGGACAAAAAGTCATACTGGAATATGTATCAGCCAACCCTACAGGGCCTTTTCACATAGGACATGGCAGATGGGCAGCTATGGGTAGTGCTCTTGCCAATCTGCTAAAATTTGCCGGTTATGACGTTTATCAGGAATTTTACATAAATGATGCAGGAAACCAGATAAAAAATCTTGGCCGCTCATTACATATAAGAGTATTACAGGAAATGGGCGAAAAAATAGATTTTCCTGCTGATGAAACAGAGAGAAAATCTTTTTACCCCGGAGACTATCTTATTCCGGCTGCAAAAGATTTTGTCAAAGAGAATCCTGAATTTTCAAAGTCTTTAACAAAAGAATTGAATGATGAACAGCTGGAGAAATTAAGCAGCTTTGCAAAGGCAAAAATGCTTGAAGCACAAAAAGAGCTTTTGAAAAAATTTCATACACATTTTGACAATTTTTATTCCGAAACAGATTTACACAAATCCGGTAAAGTTGAAAAATGTCTGCAGAAGCTTGAAGAAAAAGGAATGCTGTACGAAAAAGACGGTGCTTTGTGGTTCAAATCGTCTTTGTTCGGTGATGATCAAGACAGAGTGCTAAAAAAAACAGACGGCTCAAACACTTATTTGACAGCCGATATAGCATATCATCATGATAAAATTCAAAGAGGCTTTGATAAACTTATCAACATATGGGGAGCTGATCACCATGGTTATGTTGCAAGAATGAAAGCCTCAATTGAAGCACTTGGTGATAATCCTGACAAACTGGAAGTGCTTTTAGGACAACTTGTAAACATAGTCTTAAACGGCGAAGCAATGCGTATGGGCAAACGCAAAAATATGGTTACATTAGATGACCTGATTGATGAAGTGGGTGTTGATGCAACCAGATACTGGATGATTATAAGAAGCATCGACACAACACTGGATTTTGATATAGAACTTGCAAAATCAAAAACCGATGACAACCCGGTATTTTATGTACAATATGCTCACGCACGCGCCTGCTCTATTTTCAGAAATGCAAAAACAGAACGTGTAAATGTTGAAACAAAAGAAAAAATTGCGCCTGTTTTTGAAGAAACAGAACTGGACAATGCAATAATGAATGCGGATTTGAATCTCTTATGGACAGTCGATGACGAAAAATCATCAGCATCTGCCAAAAAACTGATTCTCAAGCTGGAAGAATTCAATTTTATAATATATATGGCGGCAAGAAACAGGGCTCCTTACCTTATCTGCAAATATTTACAGGAACTTGCAGGCTGCTTCCACCAGTTTTATACCTTCTCCAGAGTATTAACGGAAGATAAAAATCTGACTGCAGCAAGATTGGCTCTTGTTAAAGCTGTATCTACCGTAATCAAGACATCTCTCGACCTTCTTGCTGTTGATGCGCCTGAGAGAATGTAATTCATTTTATTATCAATATACAATAATAGATACATAGCAATAAAATGAAGCACCTGGTATACAGCTCCGTAAGTTTGGTACAAAATCTCTATACTGCTGATTTGACAGTGCGCAAGTAAGATATAAACAAATCTATAAGTCCTTAATCTGTATACTTATCAAAACTCAAAAAATTTTTTTTAATATACTTTTGAAAAACACCGGCATAAGTACTTATAACCATTGTCAAAACAAAATAAAGGTATGTTGTCTGAACAGGATTGTATATCCAGTAAATATCGTGATTTGCTCTCTCTGTTATCGGAATACCGTTAATTTTCAAAAAGGCTGCAGTTATTATATACATTACTAGAAGGTGATTTGCCATAATATGATATGTGTTTTCACCCATCAGTTTTACAAATTTTATGTCTTTTACATACGGATATATTATTTTTACGACCAGCAATGATGCCCAGATACCTGTTATAGCTGTTATCACAGGCACAATCAACTGCTGGTCAAATCTTGCCCAAACAAGTACATAACTCAATCCGATGCCATGTTCAGGGTCATAATCTCTGTTAAACATCCAGAGAATCGACTGCAGCACGATTATTGCTCCCATCCATTTTGCAGTAAATATATCAATTTTGTCTTCAATATAGTGTCTGTAATAATACCCCAGATATACAAAAAACACAGAAAACATCGTACGGACAACAATCAGCATCAATGGATCAAGTTTCACTATTTTTGATACAGGTATAGCCATTACTCCGAGTAATGTAAATACAGTCAGGTGAAAGTATTTATTATCTTTTATACTTCTTAGGACTCTAAACAAAAATAAAAATACAATCATTGTCATAAACAACTGGGTAACAAACCACAACGGACAAGACAAATCAAACTGATGCCCGTTTAAAAACGGTGTTATAAAAAAGTTTTTCAAGGTTATGGGTTCACCCCAGAATTTACCTGTTAATTTAAAGATAAGCACTGTTACTCCGAGATAAAACAGGTTGTACCAGAAATACGGAATAAGAAGGCTGTTAAATCTTCTCTGTACAAATGTTAATACATCATCAAGATATTTTTCTTTGAACAAATATCCTGATATAAAGAAAAATAGTGCAAGCTGAAAAGAATACGGAGTGAACATTCCCAGAAGCGAAAATTCAAGATGTCCCGACACTACAAGAAGTATTGCCAGTGCCTTGAGAATTGTTACTTTGTTTGAAAAATCTTCGTTCATATTAAATTATTCTTTCGTATTGCAGTATGAACTAATTATATCATCAGGTAAAAAAAACAAAAGTAATAGATTTGGGGATTTATATAGGAGTTTATACCATATATTCCAAAAAACGACCATTATGCCATTACTGTATATGTTACACATACAAAAACGACATTGCTGACAAAGTATATAGCCCGTTAAAGAATTAGTTAATAATGTTATCAAATTTAATATTCTATTAATTTAAATTATGTTACTATTATCTAAAAGGGTAAAATAATGGATAAATTAACACCGAGTCAGGAAGATTATCTTGAAACTATATATGTAGAGTCACAGAAAAACGGCTGTGCCAAAGTTACGGATATTGCAAAACTTCTTGATGTAAAAAAAGCTTCTGTTACAGGAGCTCTTAGTCATTTATCCGAAAAAGGACTGATAAATTATGCGCCTTATTCGCCTATCACACTTACAAAAGAAGGCACAGAGGCAGCAAAAAAAATTCTGCTCCGACATGAAGTTATGACAAATTTTTTAAAAAACATTCTTAAACTTCATGAGAAAGAAGCTGTCTTAAACGCATGCAGGATGGAGCATATAATGACAGAAAAAATGTTTGAAAGAATACATACTTTTTCACATTTTATACAGGATTATGCAAAAGAGAATACAGTGTTTGATAAGAGATTGAAGGATTTGTACAGGTAAATGAACAATTTAGAGAAAAAAATGGTAGCTGCGCTTACTGATTTAAAAGAGAATCATCATGTTGTCGGTGTTAAAGCGGAATTTGAGGCAGAGGGAACAAGAATGGAAGAAGCGCTTCGCCTCAAAGAAATTGTGACAAGAGCAGGGCTTGAACTCACAATAAAAATTGGCGGATGCGAAGCTATTAAAGATTTGTTTGAAGCAAGAACAATAGGCGTAAACACTGTAGTTGCTCCTATGATAGAAACAGCTTATGCTCTTAAAAAATATGTAAATGCGACAAAATATGTATTCCCAAAAGAAGAGTGGAATGATATCAATTTTTTTGTAAACATAGAAACAATAACCGGTTATAACAATTTTAAAGAAATCACAAAAACCGAAGAATTCAAAGATATAGACGGTATTACACTCGGCAGAGTAGATATGACCGGTTCTATGGGGCTTTCAAGAGACGATATAAACTGTGACGCCATTTTTGACATCGCACAAAACATTGCTTTAAAGACAAAAGAAAACAATAAACAGCTGGCAATAGGCGGAGGTGTTTCCGCACATTCTTTGCCGTTTTTTAAGAAACTGCCTCAAAACAGTCTTACAAAATATGAAACAAGAAAAGTTATTTTTGATGCACAAAAAGCTTTACAATCCGATAATGCGGACAAAGGTATCTTAAAAGCAGTCGGTTTTGAATTGATGTGGCTCAGAAATAAAAGAGAGTTCTACGGAATGATTTTCAAAGAAGACGACACAAGACTTGAAATGCTTGAAAAACGATACAAAACTCTTATTGAACAGGCCGGCGGAATTTCTGAATAAGGGTAGAAATAATGGCAAAGATTAAACTTTCCGACTATATTGCAAAAAGATTAAAAGAAATTTATAACATACAGTTATTTTTTATGGTCTCAGGCGGTGGCGCAATGCACCTGAATGACAGTCTGGGGCGTTATATACCGTATGTATGCAATCATAATGAGCAGGCGTGCGCTATTGCCGCAGAAGGTTATGCAAGGGTAAGCCAAAAACTTGCAGTAGTAAATGTAACAACCGGCCCGGGAGGCTTGAATTGTCTGAACGGTGTTTTCGGTCAGTGGACAGACTCTGTACCTGTATTGTATATTTCCGGTCAGGTAAAATATTCAACAACATTAGCTTCATGCCCTGACCTAAAATTAAGGCAGCTTGGCGATCAGGAGGTTGACATTATCAGTGTTGTAAAACCCTTAACAAAATATGCCGTAATGGTTACAAAGCCTGAAGAAATAAAGTATCATCTTGACAGAGCGGTATATGAGGCAACAACCGGAAGAAAGGGGCCTGTATGGCTGGATATCCCAATAAATATACAAAGTGCATTGATTGATGAAAAAGATTTGATTGATTTTGATATAACCTGTAAAACATCAATTGATGAAATTTCTTTTCAAATTGATACAATATTGAATAAAATTGAACAGTCTAAAAGACCGCTTATTATTGCCGGTCATGGAATAAGGCTTTCCGGCATGAAAGATACTCTTTTAAAGCTCTTGAAAAAGCTGAATATTCCTGTTGTTACGACTTTTAACGGAATGGATTTACTCCCTTCAGCTTTTCCTAACTGTATTGGCAGAATTGGTACTATAGGACAAAGAGCTGCAAATTTTGCTTTACAAAACGCAGATTTAGTCCTTTGTTTGGGGTCAAGAAATAATATCCGGCAGGTAAGTTATAACTGGGAAAATTTTGCTAAAAAAGCCTTTAAAATCATGGTGGATATAGATGCTGCAGAATTGCAAAAACCGCTCGTAAAACCTGATATGGCGATAAATGCAAATCTGGAAGATTTTCTTCCCGTTTTTGAAGAAAAAGCTGCAAAAATTGAACGCAGGGAGTGGCTTGATTTCTGTCAGAAATTAAAAGAAAAATATTCCTTTAAAAATACACCGGAATATGAACAAAAAGGTGAAAAAATAAATGTTTATCACTTTATACACAGACTGTCGGAACTTATGCAAAAAGGTGATGCTTGTGTAACAGCAAACGGTACAGCAATAGTTGCAAGTGTACAAGCTGCCGTTATGAAAGAAGATGTAAGATATTTTTCAAATTCAGGTGATGCATCTATGGGGTATGACCTGCCCGCAGCAATAGGAGCGTGTCTTGCAAATAATAAAAAAAGTACAACTTGTCTTGCGGGTGACGGTTCCATTATGATGAATCTGCAGGAATTACAAACAATTGTACATAACAATTTGCCTGTTAAAATTTTTATAATTAACAATGACGGCTACAGCTCGATTAAGCAAACCCAGAATAATTTCTTCGAAGGCAGAAATACCGGAGCCGGTACGACAAGCGGTGTTTCTTTGCCTGATTTTGTAAAAGTAGGACAGGCTTTTGGCATAGAGTCTTTTAAGCTTGAAAAACCTGATGAAATTGATAATGCAATAGGAAAAACTCTTAATGCCACAAATCCTGTTATATGTGAGGTGCTGGTAAATCCGGATTATATTTTCACACCCAAGCTTTCATCAAAAAAACTTCCCGACGGAACTATGGTTTCTCCATCTTTAGAAAATATGTATCCTTTCCTGCCGGAAGATGAATACAAGTCTAATATGCTTCAATAATAAAATTGTCTAATGAGGCTTGTCATTTATCAAGAGTATACGGGGCAGTTAGCAATACAAAATACTTGTCTGAGGCGGCCTCGCTTGTAGAAGTAGTACACGGAGTGCGAGTGATGCCAAGTCTAGCATTTTGCGCAAGTGACCCCATGCACTTGTTGCCTGTGCTGGACTTGTTGGTAAAAATGTACTTGTTTATTGCACAGGTTCATCAAGTAGTCGGAGTCAGTTGACTATATGAAATTTCGTAACTTTTTATTACAAAGATAACAAAAAATTTCATTTTAGTTTATTGTACTAATATGAACATAATGCCTGTGTTATTAAATTTTAATCTGCCATCCGTAAAATTTAAGAAGAATAAACATCATAATTATTCTTACGAAAAGCCTGTACTCAATATCGGTCCTAAAAAAGATGTTTTTGTCAAACAGGATAAATTTATACCATCTTTTGGAATAATAAAAGCCGGGTCGGATTTCAGACATCTGGCAGCAAAAAGGACTATACACTGTATCTATTGTAACAGGCCGCTTTTGAGCAGCAGGACACTGGATAAACTAAAATGCAGCGGGATATTTTCCAGAAACATAAGAGATATTGCAAAAGAAATGTTTAATTATTTGGATTATATGCATCCTACTGAAAAAGAATT
Source organism: uncultured bacterium (assembly GCA_949296245.1). Lineage (GTDB taxonomy): Bacteria > Cyanobacteriota > Vampirovibrionia > Gastranaerophilales > Gastranaerophilaceae > Limenecus. Next base: position 6,263 of record CASFNW010000020.1, on the reverse strand, counting down.
TTTAAAAAAAATCACTGTTATGGCATTTGATTATCCTAAAATAAGGCTGTCTGAGGCTATAAAAAAAATGTATCCTGAAGCAAACAAAGAATTGTTAAAAGAACAAATTCCTATATTTAAAGAGCTGTCTGCTCTTTCTGAAAAGCTTCCGAGAGGCTATAAAACAAAATTTAAAAAATTAATAAGAATTTCCAAATACAGGCTTTATGAGAAAGAATATATTCCTGATGAATTTTCGGGAAAAGAATTTTCATACAAAATAAAACGTATTGAAGAGACAATAAAAGACAGAACCCTTGCTCAAAAAATTATAAAATTAACAGAGCCGCTTACACATCCTGTGTTTAAAAAAGCCAATATGCCATTAACGGAAAAATTTATAAACAAACTTCTTATTCTTACTCAGACAAGAGATATAGACGTATCTAAACTAACTAAAGCAGACCTGCAGTTAATACTTATAGGTCAAATTCAAAAGTATGCAGAAATATTAAACAGAAAAGATATAATAAATCTTTGTGATACAGCAATAAAAACAATAGAACGCAAACCCGTAAAAATAAAATTTAGTAACAAAGCCTTTAAATATGACCTGAATGAAGCTTTGGAGGGAATGCCGGATGAAGCATTAAGAAAAGAAATAGATGAAATAGTAAAACGCCTTCCAAACTCAATTACAAGTGTAAATGCATTTATAACTAAACATGAAATGGCAGCATCAGACGCAATCGGATATGATTTGTTAAGACCTTCTATTGTAACAATAGAACACATGAACCCAAAATCTAAGGGCGGTCCTAATGAATTATACAACTATGCTCTTGCCTGTGAAAGAGACAACAATATACGTTCTAACGGAGATATGAAAGAATTTATTGCGCCATTTCCAATACAGAACCAAAGAAATTATTTTAAAGAAATATTTGCAGAAGTAAAAAAAGGCAATATTTCCCGTTCTGATGCAATTGGAATGATAGATACCTTCTACAGACAAAGCGGCAGACAGATAGATATCAAGTCTTTACAAAAAGATTTTTAAATTTTTTCAAAATAGCTCTTATCTTTTTTGCATATAGGGCAAACGTAAGTATCCGGTTCTTTTGTAATATCACCTTCGTATATGTATCCGCATATTTTGCATTTGTATGCAACAGTTTTAGGTGAAGAAGTTTCTTCCTGATACGTAGGGGCGGCTTTAGGACTTTTACCTTTTTTGACCTTGTGATAATAGTCATAGGTCATTGGGATATCTTGTTTTAACACATCTCCGTCTGTCATTTTGCCGACAAATACAGTATGAGTCTCTGTTTCAAACTCTCCCGTTAACTCACAAATTACATACCCTACGGAATCTGTCAGGATATCTAATCCGTCTATTTTGACAGTTTTAGTTTTTTCAAACTTATCAATATCTCTGCAAGAATTGAAACCGAAAGTGGGAATAACAGTATCATTGACGTGCTCGCCAAGTATCGAAATCGCAAACTTTTTGGATTTTTTTATACATCCGTTAGTGTAATTATCATGATTTATGCTTATACACAAAGTATCATATGTTATTTGCATTGCACAATTTGCAATGCATCCGACAGAACGCTCTTCGTCTAAAGTCGTTACAACATAAACTCCATAAGACAACAAATTTAAAACACTATTATTCATATAAACTTCCTTATTTAGGATAACCCTTTATAATAATTTTAGCATTATTTTATATTTACTTACAGAGTCTAATCCTCTATTATTTATTTAAAATTTAAAAAAACTATTTTCACATAGCAAATTATTTTTTTATATGTTTTAAAACAGATACGTTTTTACATAAAGGACAAAGTATGATGAACATAAGTTTTAAAGGTATTAATAATATTAAAATTGGCAAAAAAGAATATTCAGCTAATGGAATGTATCAAAAACAGGATAATCATATAGGATATAGAAAAAAGAACTATACAGAACTGAAGATATCTGTAAAACTAACTGATGATGAAAGAGGAAATCACCTTAGTGATTATCTAAAAAGAACACCTGTAATGTATATAAACCAGCAAGAACCTGATAGACTAGAGCTGCATATCAAAAGATTTGATGTTCCGGAAGAAAAGCTTAGCCAGTCTTTTTTCAAATTAAACAATAAAGATTTGTTTCTCAATGATGACAGAATACTTCCGTTAATGACATTTCTCGCAAGATTTACAAGAGAAAGCAGCAAAAATCCTGAAATGAGTGTAAACCAACGCAAATACTTAAAGCTGGCAAATAATTCTATCAGTAAAGAATCTCTTGAATATATTGATATGAGATAATTACTGTTTTTTCACTATAATCAGTTTTTAAGTTTATGGGAATTTTATTCAAAAATAAAACATCCCTTTTTGTTATACAAAGTTTATTTATATGCCAAAATTCCTAAAGCAGCCTTTATAAAATGCATTTAAAATATTTTTTGTAAGTAAATGTATTAACAAGTCAAAATAATGTTAAACATTGTATCAAATATACAAACTAATGCAATTTGCGCCCGAATATATACTTTATATATATAAAGTATAACAATGAGGGTTTATATGACTTTTTCATTTTGGGATAACAGCAATAGTAATTTCAATAAACTAAATATACAAAAAAAAACAAACTGGATTGATATTGCCAATAGGATGAATAATGCAAAATTTAACTCTATATGGAGGCTTGTGGACAATGGAGATGGTATAGTTCAAAAAAAAGAAATAAATATGCTTAATAAACTGCTTGAAATTGCTGATAAATCTATAGATAAAACAAAGGGCAATAAAACAATTGAAAATGAAGAATTTGCTGAACTGACAAAAAAAATCTTGGATGGAACCATTACAAAGGAACTTGATAAAAAAACAGCGGAAAGAATTACGCAAAATCTGGCAAAATTATCCTGGTCAGAGGGTGTAGACAGAAGAATCACCAAAATAAATATCGCTTATTCTGAGAATGATGAAATTTATTCGGATGTTAAAATGGCTAAACAATTGCATAACGAATTGAAAACACTGGGTAAAGAACTCGGGTTTGATGTAGAAAATCTACAAACAGAGGATTATGCAAACTGGATAGAAGATTATGGAATAAGAAGAGCAGACCGTAAAATGTTATTTATGTCAGATACGGCAGCAGATAATATGATATCGCAAAAAGATTCTAACAATGTTGGAGAAATAATAAAAAGAAGAAGTAATATTTCTACAAGCGGACAGGGTGGTGCTGTAATAGCTTATATAAATAAAACTAACGGCTCAAAGGAAGTTAAGACAGCTCGTTTTTACAAATTTTTGCAACAAAAATTAGAAAAAGAAAATACAATAGTAACAGGTAAAAGCTATCTTGAAGGCGGAAATGTATTAAATACAACATTAGTGGATGGAACACCGGCTGCGGTTGTGGGCAGTGAATCCATCGGGTACACATTATTGGCTATGGGCTTAGAAAATAATGAAAAAAATATTGAAATTGCTAAAAATCAGATTGCACAAGATCTAGGGATAAAACCGGAAAATATAGCATATATCCCGCAATTTGATTTTCATATAGACATGTACTACCGTCCTTTGCAAAACGGAGTTATAGCTGTTCCGGATTATCAGGAAGGTATAAAATTACTTGAAAAAACATCAATCGCACGTATGCCAGATGGCTATCTTGAAAAAAAAATATTAATAGAAGAGATGAAAAATGACGCTGATAAAACAAAAACGATTAGAGAAGAAGCCGAACAAATACTTCTTGAAAAGGGGTACAAAATTGTCAAAATCCCATATTTTTCTAAAACTTTTTTTAATAGTCACATAAATTATATGAATGGCATTGGCGGAACATCAAAAGATGGAAAAACTTATTATATTACAAATAAATCTGATTACGACGAACTGGATGAAGCAGTAAAAAAATATTTTCAAAATACAGGTATAGACGAAGTATACTTTGTTTCAACAAGGTATGCTCTTTTGCTTGATGGTGGCATTGATTGTCTGACACAGGAAGAATAAATAAAAGTTAGCGTTGCTTAAGCAGTTTACAGATTGACATTTTTGCCAAACAATAAATAATTGTTGAAAAAATTTGTGATAACAAAAAAATTGTTTTAAGCTGACTAAATATAAATTTCGAAAAGGATATAAAGAATCACACCATGTGATTCTTTTCGGCAAATTAAAGTCTAAATCTTTCTTAATTTCCCTTGTCTTTTTTTTCTTAAATTTAAGTTTCCTGTTTTACATAGAAAAGACTTAAGATAGTGTCACTCTCAAGTTTTAAAATACAATAAGGTTTTAATTATAGATAGAATTCATTACAGCAGCCGGCGTAGCAGTTGCCTTCTCGGTCATATTTTCAAATAATAAAACAGGAGATAAAAAGCTGAAGATACTTGTTATTACGGAAAGTCCGAAAAAACGGAAATTCAAATACTTTATAGCAGATAATTTTATAAAAGCCGCCCAATGGACAGATTGAAACGAATTTTATTTAGCAAGAATACGTAAATATAATCAATTTGCAAAAAATCAAACTTAAGGGGAATTTTTAAACGGTTGTTAAAACGTGTTTTTGCCTTGATTGATTTTGTAGAAAAATTATAAAAATTGTATAAAGCAGATGTCTAGCCGGAATGTAAAAGAACAACCAGTTCCGGAATATTTGACAACCAGTTTCGGAATTTTGGGACAGTTAGATAAAAATTTTTAAATAAATGTTAGAATTTTTCTCAAACTCCTTGTCGTATTTATTTGACAAATAGTAAGCATATAAGTATAAACTAGAATTAATGCTTTAGAAAAATACAAAAAAAGGAGGTTAGAATGTGTACGCAAGGAGAAAGAATAAAAAAAGCAAGGAAACATTTGCAGTTATCTTTACAGCAATTAGGAGAAGTTTTAAATGTTTCGAAACAATATCTATCAAAAATAGAAAAAAATGAAAGACTTTTAAATAATCGTAAGCTATCAATGCTAATCTCTAAATACAATATTAACGTAAATTATATTCTTACAGGAAAAGGAAGTATATTCATATTGTAAAATATATTTATACTTTGTTTTTATTTATAATAATATCGATGAAAAAATATTATTACCAAAATTTTGGCATAAATTTAATCTGTATATAAATATAAAAGGAGTCCCAACTAATCGGAACTCCTTTATTCAATGCAAAATAACTGTTATTTCACTATTTTGGAAATACTTGCAGTTATATCCTCTCCTCCGTATAAAACAACCCCTTTTGAAAGTACCAAGTTATAGTTTTTTGCTTTAGCTTCTGCAGCTATTGTTGCACTTATGCTTTTGTCTATTGCTTGAAGTTTTGTTGCATAGTTCTTTTTAATTGCTTCTTGTTTTTTTGCAAACTCAGCATCATATTTTTTAACAAGTTTTTCTTTACCTTCTTTAGTTGATTGTTTTTGAACATCTGCTCTTACTGTTTCAAGCCACTTTTGTAATTCTTGCAATTTTTCTTGCTGTTCTTTTTTTAGCGCTTGCACCTGAGCAGACTTTTGGACAACAGCATTCACATCTACAATTGCTATCTTATAATTTGCAGGAACATCAGACATTGCGAAATTATTAATGCCAAGCCCTGAAATAAATGCTACCGCTGCGATTGTTAATGTTGTAATTTGTTTTTTCATTTGTTTTCTCCTTATTAAATACAAAAAACTACCTTTGTTACTTGATATTATTTAATATTATTTCCGTTTTAGGTAATTCAGGAAGATTTCCACTTGCTTTTTTAACACTTGGTTGGGTTTTTCCTAGAGTCCATCTAAATCCTGCTTGTATACCTACACCATTTCTTCCGCCGTTTGTAATATATGTTTGCAGAAATCCTGTAAATCTTTCACCCCAAGCTTTTCTAATACCTACACCATATTTAACAAACGGATCAATTGAAAGGTTTGGTAATGATACATCATTTGCTGTAAAGTGAGTTCTATCCATAAGATTCCATACAACGCTTACACCTGCATAAGGTTGCCATCCGTTTTTAAGATTGCCAATAAATTTAATGCCCGGTTCTAGTTGAATAGCATGTAATGGATCCGAATCAATACTTACACCTGCCGCATTTCTATAATCAAACGTATTAATAAATGAATATGACATCAAGAAATTCGGCTGAATTATAAATTTACCTTTAGCAAGTTCAATGTTATAACCAGTTTTTGATGCAATACCAGTCATTAACATTGCAAAGTCTTCACGACCAAACATTGTGCTTGCTTCGCCTGCATT
>CASFNW010000019.1 GCA_949296245.1 uncultured bacterium | reverse complement strand
GTTTTTTGCTTAGGAAGGCATAAGGTGTTTGCTTCGGAGTGACTATGAAGGAGGTACGACGAAATCGGAACGAAGAAGTAAATTCCTTATGCCTCCTCCGATTTTATTCACTTTTTACATAATAAATATTATCAATATACAAAACTGTCGCCGAAATATGTAACATATACAAGGATGACTTATTGTTTTTTACTATCACTATATATCTTACACATTTTATTTTTTACTTTTATGATTTCTAATATCAACAAATTACGTTTTATGACCGGAAAAATTCATATCCGAATTCTTCCAGTATTCCTTTAAGTGTTTTTGTTGGTAGTCCGATGACATTTTCAAGGTCGCCGTCCACATTTTTTATAAATTCATTTCCCATTTCCTGTATACCGTATGCGCCGGCTTTATCTAACGGTTTGTTGTTTTTTACGTAAGAAGCAATAAGCTCATCAGACAAATTTTGAAACGTAACGTATGTTTTCACAAGTCTTGTAATGGATTTTTTTGTATCGGCATCAACTACGCTTACCGCAGTAGCAACAAAATGAGTTTTGCCGCTAAGCTGTTTTAGCATTTGTTTTGCGTTTTCTTCGTTTTTTGGTTTGCCGTATATTTTATTATCCAGTACAACAACTGTATCTGCACTTACTATTAAACAATTTTTACACAAAAGAAAGTCTGTCCCCTGTTTATTATCAAGGACAGACATTGCTTTTTTTAGAGAGAGGGATTGTATAGATTCATCTGAATAGTTGTCAGTATCAAGTTTTTCATCAAAAACCGGTAAAACAACATCAAAATCGATATTTAGTTTTTTTATGAGAGAATGCCGCCTCGGAGATTGCGAGGCCAGTATTATTTTTTTGTTTGTAAAATCTTTTTGCGTCTTCATATTGCTATTCTAGCATAGAATTATTTAAAGACGTGTTCTAAAATTCCCTATGCAGTAGCGTATCTTGACGGTCTGTAGTGTGCGGCTTTTGCATTTAGAGCTGCACAGACACTGCTTAGTTTATTATTTAAAATTAACAAATTGCGTTTCATATCGGAAAAATCACCCATTGCACTCAGCATTTTATCTGCTGCAATCGTTTCCGCTATTGACGGGTTATCAACTTTTTCATCAGCATATTTTTTTACCAATAACTGATCAATGTAATCTCTTGGTCCAACTGCCATAATCTATTCTCCCTATAAAATTTAATCCCTTTAATCCCTCGTATTTATATAAAGTATTTTTGTAATAAAAAATTGACTTTTTAAAAAGAAATTTATTAAAAATTGTTAACATTTAAAGTATAACAGGAGAGGGGTGGTGGCCCAAAGGCGCTTTCTTATTTAAGAAAGCGCCTTTTTTTATGCCAAAATATTTAGACAATTTTTATTTATTTTTTCAATGCTGACTGTTCACCAATTTTTTTAATTACATTTGTTGTGGATTTTCCTTCTACAAAGGTGATAAATTCCACTCTGCCGCCGTTAGCTATAATTGATTTTGCCTCCGGCAGAGTTTCTATTGTATAATCAGCACCTTTTGTATGCACATCAGGCTTTATTTCACACAACAGATTTTCCGGAGAAGATTCGTCAAACATAACCACATAATCCACACACGATAATGCGCACAATATCTCTGCTCTGTCGTTTTCATTATTAATAGGCCTGTCCGGACCTTTTATTTTCTTTACGGAAACATCCGAATTGAGGCATACAATCATTACATCTGCAAAAGTTTTTGTCTTTTGCAAATAGCGGACATGTCCGACATGCAGAATATCAAAGCAACCGTTTGTCGTAACGATTGTTTTGTTCTCTTCTCTCAATTTTTTTAAAAGCGCCGGTATTTCATTTCTTTGAACAAGCTGTCCCATTATTTTGACGCTCCTGCCTGATTGGCGTTGTTGTATGCAACTTCTATTATTTCTTTCAATTGAACCGGTTTTATAGCAAAAGTACCGACTTTTCTCACCGCAGCCGCTGCAGCATAATTGGCCAGTTCAATTGACTCGGAATAATTAAACTCTGAACCTATTAAACCCAGCGCCAGAAATGCAACAAATGAACCGCCTGCACCTGTTGCATCCACAACTTCTGTCGTTGCGGAAGGAAGATATAATTCATCCGTACCGTCAAAATAATAAACACCGTTTGCACTGCGTGTAATAATAACCTTGTCCGCAAATTTCCTAAGCTCTGATGCAACTTTTTTTACGGGTTTTGTTCTTGTTGATTTTGTTGCAATAAGTGCTTCATCCATATTTGGCACTAAGATATCCACACCGGCATATTTAGAAAAATCATCACCTTTAGGGTCCATTACTATTGTTTTATCATGCCTGTTAGCGAGTTTTACTATGTCTTTTATCAATTTCGCTGATAAAAGGCTTATCACATAATCGGATAAAACAATTAAATCCACATCATCAATAATTTTTTCAATATTTTCAAAAATCTGTTTGCTAACAGAATCACTGATTTTGTCAAGAGACTCATTGTCGACTCTTGCCAGGTGTTTATTGTTCTGAGCTATGAGTCTTGTTTTAACGGTTGTCGGACGGGTGTTGTCTTTTATTATAAAGTCCGTATTTATTTTGTTCTTTTTAAGCAAATCCATAATAACGCCGCTATACAGGTCATCACCTATAACACCGGCTAGTATTGCTTTTGCACCCATTGCAGCAATGTTATTGGCGACATTTGCCGCACCGCCTAAAAGGTAGGTTTTTCTTTTTACTTCGAGTATCGGAACAGGCGCTTCCGGAGAAAGACGGTTTGCCATTCCCCACAGATACTCGTCAAGAATAATATCTCCGACAACAAGTATCTTTGCATTGTTAAACTTGCTAATCAGTTCAAAAAGTTTGTTTTTCAATGATTTATTCATAAATATTCCTCTTAGATTCTTGTTACGGAAATTTTGTCTTAATCTTGAAGCAGCAGCCGGCTTTGTCGGCCGGCATTTGCGTATTCAATCAAATATTAAATTATTCTTTTGCTGATTTTTGTGCTTCCATTAATGCAGGATTATTTTTAGATTGCTCTTTTAAAGCTTTTTGAATATTTTTAGGATCAAAGCTTGCGTCCTTGTATTCAATTTTTGCATTGTTTTTCAAAGTGTCAACAAACTGCTGCAAGACTTTTACTTTTTCCTGATTTGTAAGGAAATCTTTGATATCATCTTTTACTTTATCAAAAGGTTCTGTTCCTGCTTTTTGTCTGTCTGTAACAAGAATAATGTGATATCCGTAAGGTGTTTGGATAACTTCGCTTATTGTATTGGGTTTCATAGAAAAAGCGGCTTTAGAGAATGGTTCAACCATTTCTTCTTTGCCAAAGTAGCCTAAATCTCCGCCCATCTGTGCGCTCTGTGTATCGTCAGAGTTGTCTTTTGCAATTTTAGCGAAAGATTTCGGGTCTTTTTTCACCTGAGCAAGAAGTTTTTGTGCTTTTTCTTTTTGCTGGTTCATTTGTTTTTGTACTTCTGCATTCAACTGTTCATCAGTCATATTTTTTCCTTCTGCAGAAGAAGAAATTTTAGCCTTTAATTCTTCAGGATTTGCACTTACAAGTATGTGAGATGCTCTTACTTTATCAGGATTTTTGAATTTATCTTTATTTTCATTATAAAATTTTAATGCGTCTTTGTCGCTTACAGACACTACAGAAAGTGTATCAACAAGCTTTTGGATTTTAACTTCGTCAGTCAAATCCTTTTTAAACTGTGCTGTTGTAACCCCGTTGTCTTTTAGAAGCTGGTTAAATTTTTCTTTTGAGCCTACTTTGTCAATAATGGATTTTAGCTGTTTATCCATATCTTCTTTTGAAACTTTGATATGTCTTTTTTCTATTTCCTGATCAAGCAGTTTCTTTACTATTAATTCGTTTATAACTCTATCTTTTAACATCAAATGAAGAAAGCTGTTAGGGTCTTTTTTCAAATCTATACCCATTTGTGAAAACATTGAATTGCTGGCAACAGCATCAAAAGCTTTTTCATACTGGGCTTTTGTAATAGAGTCACCGTTTACTGTTACAACGGCATTGTGGTTTGTGCATCCGCATATCAGCAATGTTGCCGAAGCGGCTGCTAATGTGGCAAATAATTTCAGTTTCTTCATTTTTTATACTCCTCGTGATTAATTAGAATATTCATAAGTTATCTTATTTATATAATAAAATAAATCCGCCAATATGTTAAACACTTCTTTAAAGCTAAGTATACCGTTATTGAATAAAAGTATTGAATTACCTTCCTGACAGGACTTCGGGGCAATTGTATATTTTATATATTTTGTAATATTCCTGTCCATTCTCGAGGCTATTATTGTCCATTCAGCTTTATTGTAAGGGATATAAATCCTTATATTATCGGCAGTTTCTCTTATCAATTTAATTTTTGCCTGAGTGGCAAGAAGCCTCAAATGTATAAGTTTTATTAAGTTTTCAACAGGCTCCGGGATTTTTGAAAATCTGTCTTTCCATTCCTGATGTATCAAATCCAATTCTTCTAAAGTTTTTACATCTGCAAGACGCTTGTATTCAATCATTTTCTGCTCTTTTGAGCCCACCCACTCATCAGGTATATAAGCAGTAACATTTATATCAACAATTGCAGGCGGCTGCGGCTTTTCTCCGGTTTCCTGCAGTTCGTTTATTGTTTCTTCCAGAAGCTGACAGTATGTGTCAAATCCGACACTTGTCATATGCCCGTGCTGTTTTGTACCGAGGATGTTGCCAACCCCTCTTATTTCTATGTCTCTTAATGCAATTTGATAACCGCCGCCGAGGGTTGAAAACTCTTTGATTGCGTTCAGTCTTTGAAGAGCTTCGGGTGTGAGCTTTTTGCGGTCTTTATAAAAACAGTAGCAATAAGCCTGTCTGTCGCTTCGTCCGACTCTGCCTCTTAACTGGTAAAGCTGTGCAAGGCCGAACCTGTCGGCGTTATACACAATCATTGTATTCGCATTGGGTATATCGAGTCCCGATTCTATAATTGTTGTACAAAGAAGAATATCATACTTGTGTTCTGCATATTCAAGCATAATATTTTCCAGAGTTTTGGCGTCCATTTGACCGTGAGCTACGGCAATTCTTGCATTCGGTACAATTTTTTGCAGCTCTGTACCGAATTCATATATTGTTTCGACCCTGTTGTACAGGAAAAATACCTGTCCGTCACGGTCAAGTTCATGGTTTATTGCATTTTTTACATAAGTTTCATTGTACTGTCCTACATAAGTTTTTATAGGCAGACGGTTCATCGGAGCAGTATTTATTACACTCATGTCTTTTATGCCTGACAACGACATATAAAGGGTTCTCGGGATAGGAGTGGCGGACATGCTCAGGATGTCAATATTTTTTCTGAGCATTTTTAGTTTTTCTTTGTGTTTTACACCGAATCTGTGCTCCTCATCAATAACAAGAAGCCCTAAATCCTTAAATACTATGTCATCCTGAAGCAGTCTGTGTGTACCTATGACAACATCCACTTCTCCTTTAATAAGTTTTTTTATAATTTCCTTCTGTTCTTTTGCGCTTCTGAATCTGGAAAGCAGTTCAACTTTAACAGGGAAAGGTTTAAAACGTTCTGATATTGTCTGATAATGCTGCATTGCAAGGATTGTCGTAGGTACAATGACTGCAGCCTGTTTGCCTGACATTACAGCTTTGAATATTGCACGTATGGCAATTTCTGTTTTTCCGAAACCCACATCAGCACAAATCAGTCTGTCCATAGGCTTTTCCTGTTCCATATCTGCTTTTGTTTCCTGTATAGCTTTCATCTGGTCAGGTGTTTCCGTATATTCAAAAGCCTCTTCCATTTCGTACTGCCAAACAGTATCAGGCTCAAAGGCAATACCTTTTGAGACTTCTCTTTTTGCATAAAGTCTCAGCAAATCTTTTGCAATATCTTCGATTGCTTTTTTGGCTCTGGTTTTTGTTGTGTTCCAGTCGTTGCCGCCCATTCTCGACAATTTTGGCGCAACGCTTCCGGAGCCTCTGTAGCGGACAAGGAGGTTTATTTGTTCTGCGGGCATGTGCAGTTTATCGCCCTGAGCATACTCTATTGTCAGATAATCCTTTAGCTGTCCGTCTATCTCCTGTTTGCTCAAGCCTTTGTACAGACCGACGCCGTGCACCTGATGTACGACATATTCACCCTCTTTTATGTCGTTGATTGATTCAATGTATTCTGCGCTTTCTTTATGATAAGTCTGCTTTTTTGCGGTAATATCTTTTGACTTTTTGTTAAACAGCTCTTTATCTGTCAGCACAACCAGTTTAAAGTCTTCGATTTGCGAACCGCCAAGCGATATATTATCCGTAAGAAAGATTTCGCTTTTATTTTCAAAATCATCAGATACTGCAAGTTCAAAATCTTTAAAAACATCTTCAATACGGTTTTTGTAGTCCGTAGCAATAATAACTTTGTATCCTGTTTTTATTTTTTCTTCTGTAAAAGTCAGGATATCTTCCATTTTTGATGAAAAACTCGGTATCAAAGAACTTTCAAATTCAACCGTATAATCGGATACCGTGTCTAAGAAATTGTCAAAATATATTTTTTGAAAGCCCGCAATATCCGTTTGGAACTTGTCAAATTCAAGATGAGCCATTGTTTTTAGAGGCAGCGCAAGTGCTTTATTGGTATTTTCTTCTATTTGTTTTGAATAATTTTCATCAATTTGTGCAAATTTAGAAAAAATTTCCGATGATTCATCAAAAATCAAGGCTGTATCTTTTTGTTCACGAAAAATCAACTCCGGCAGACTTTGCAGATTTTTGTTAAAGTAAGATTCAAAGTATTCTATCCCTTCAAAATACTTTTCCGTATCAATTTTTTCTATTGTTTCCTGAAGATTTTCCCTTATGATATCTGCATTTTCTCCTGCTTCAATACCAATAGTTGCTTCTGTCAATTCATTTTTAAAACTTTCCGTATTTTTGTCATCAAGTACAAATTTAAATACGGGAAGAATCGTCGTTTCTTTTGTTTTTTTAACACTTCTTTGAGTTTTATTATCAAAGTATCTTATATCCGTAACGGTATCTCCCCATAACTCTATACGGGAAGCATACTTATCCGGAGAAAATACATCTATAATGTCGCCTCGAATGGAAAATTCCCCTATATCAGAGACCATGGTAACTCTTTTGTAGCCCATATCAACAAGTCTCTGGGCAATTTTTGAGGTGTCAATCTCATCATCAATTTTTATATTGATACTGTGTTTCTTGTAAAAATCTATAGAAGGGAACTTCTCCAGCATTGCTTTTACCGGAATAATAAGAAGCGGTATGTTTTTTATATTTTGAAGTATTTCTATCTGCCGGGCATACCTGTACAAATTCTGTGCAACGCCGTCATATATAGAAATATCCTGATAAGGAAAAATTTCTGACCGGATATCAAAAAGTTTTTCAAGGTCGTGTTTGTATTTTAGTGCAGACTGTTCTGTTGATGTTACAAATACGGTATTTTTTTCTTTTGATATTTCCGCAAGCAAAAGTAGTCTCAAAAATGAGGTAAGTCCGCTTATTGTAAAAGAATTGTTCTTTTTTAAAAAAGCAAAAATCTTTTCATTGTTGAGAAATCTTTTATCTTTAATAATATCAAGAATATCTGTCATACATTGATGATAACACACAAGTGCGGATTTTAATCGCAGTATGGATTATGCTTTTAAAAATGATTATGTATCGATACTATGTTAAAATTATCTTATGTTAGATTTTTTAAAATCAATTTATTATGAAATTCTTTCTTATTTTGTACCGGAAAAAATAGAGTATGAAATTACCGGTAAATGCAAAAAATGCGGGAAATGCTGCAATTATATGTACAGCTTTGACACATATACACCGAAAGAATTTAAAATCATGCAGTTTTTGTATCCGGCTTACAAAAGATTCTATATAAAAGGCAGAGATGATAAAGGCAATCTTATTTTTGCATGTAAATATGTAACAAAAGAAGGACTTTGTTCCGTTTATGACAAACGGCTTGCAATGTGTAAAAGATATCCGCTGCCCAAAATCAATTATCCTGCAGAAATGCATAAAGGCTGCGGCTACACTGTGCACAAGAAAAAGTTCAGCGACTATCTGAAACAGTAACAGCAGCAAATTTATTTTAAATCATCCAGAATTTTTCTTGCACGTGCAGTATAACTATGACTTTTTGTTACATCTGCAAAACCTATAATTGCAATTTTTTGTGCAATTTGGGGATTTTTTAAATAAAAAGAAGTCTTGTCTAATAAATCATCAATATCAGTGTATACTTCCAGCTCTTTTGATACTATAAAATTTCGCTCTATATCGTCCATTGCGTCGGTAAGAAGAAAACCTCTCGAAGCCAGAACTTCAAAAACACGATAGTTCATACCGGATTTACCTTGCAGTGTAATATTTATATTTACGGTTGTATTAAAATACACATTTGCAAGCTCCTGTTCAGTTGTCAAAAAACCTCTGTATGCACTCTTATAAATATCAAGCTCTTTTTCATCCAAAAGCTGTTTGTCTTTCATATCATCAAGACTTTGCAAAAAATGTTTTTCATAGCAAAAAATATTTAATTTATCTTTGAATGTACGGGTAAGTGCAGCCAGAATCTTTTGCCTTTTCTCTGTAAGCGGACGACCAACAAAAGAAATATCATAGTGTTTTGCTTCTTGCGGACGATAAGCCTTGTAATTGACTGCAAGAGGCAGATATGAACACCTTGGCAGTTTATCAACAAAATTCCTGTCCCACATATAAGAAACTGCGCCGATTTTCTTGAACTCTTCATAAAGATACGGCTTGTCTACAACAGCATATTTACCCTCGGGCTCATCCGCAAAATAATGTATAAGCTCATAGTTAGTTTTATTTTCAAGAATATATTGTGTTAACTCTTTATTATCACCAAATAAAAAACCATAATCATAACCGAATATTATATCCGGTTTAAAACGTTTTATATCATCTGTTTGAAGCTCGCGCAAATCTTTTTCCAGCACAAAGCAGCCGTTTGATTTAAACCCCTGCTTATATCCTTTCAGGATAAGAGTGCCGGCAATACTATTCGGTAACGTTATCAAAACTTTTTTCATAATTTTTATTTTATCGTGACTGCAGCATTAAATCCAGATTATAAAATTTTAATAAAATAAAAAGAACCGCTTTGAAAAATCAAAGCGGCTAATAAGTGTTCTTTTCCCCTGTTTAAAAAACTTTTTATTTTCATCTGTCAGACAGGGACAAACAGATGATTAAGCCTGAGCTTCCTGAGCAGGAGCTTCTTCTGCCGGAGTTTCAGCAGCTTCTTCTGCAGTCTGTGCAGCTTCAGCTTCTGCCTGTGCTTTTGCTTCTTTTTCTGCTTCTAATTTAGCAAGTGCTTTTTTAGAAAGTTTCTTTTCTGTTTTTTGTTTATAAATCAATTTTCCTTCATCATCACAGTTGTTAATAAGGTATTGAACAGTTTCAGAAGGTTTTGCACCTTTAGAAATCCAATCTAGAGCAGTAGCTTTATCAAGTTTCATTTCTTTTGTTTTAGGATTATAGTGGCCTAATTCACAGATAGGTTTGCCTTCTCTTTTTTGTGAATCATTGATTACAACAATTCTGTATGTCGGGTTTTTCTTATATCCCAGTCTTTTTAATCTGATTTTAACCATACGGTATTATTCTCCTGTATTTTTCGTTTTATCTTTCATAGCGCGTGTCTTCAGCCGTAAGACAATTTAAAAAGAGGATTAATCGCGCCGGACAAATGTCCTTTTCAATACTATAAAAACACAAGGAATATTAATAATCAAGTAAACAGGACATCTTTTGGATAATAAAGTTAAACTTTTGTAACGATATATCTATTGCATGAAATTGGTCTATATTTATTGTTTTTATTATAATGTAGTGATTTTGTATAAAGAGGTGTTTGTATATATATGGGTTCATCTTTTTCAGAAAAACCTGATTATTTCAGACTTGAACTAATCTATAATAATGACACTGATACAATAAAAAACATTGACGATATTTTGCTTGCAATAAAATCCTGCCGCAGAAAAATAAAAATGAGGCTTGAATTTTTGGAAAAACAAAGCATTAATACTTCTGAAAATGACAAAGAAATAGCTGTTTTGATAAGACAGAATCAATATCTGGAAGTTCTTTTAAACAAAGAAAAACGTGAGCTTGAAGAAATATTTTTCCCGAACGGAAAAAGTAACTGCATTATTCCGGATGTTTTTCTCTGGTACAAAGAACCTGAAAGCTAGTTAGACTATATTTTATTGCACGATAAAGTTCTTCTGTATTATTAACAAGAAGCTTTGCATTATTTTGAACTAAAAAATCAATATCCTTGTAACCCCATGTAACACTTATACAGGGGATTTTTGCGTTTTGGGCAGTTTGTATATCAACTTCCGAATCACCTACATATACCGTATTTTGGGCATTGAGTTCCTTTATAACTTTCAGAACAGTATCGGGTGAAGGCTTTTTATGTACGGACGGACTTTCGCCTATTGCTGTCAAAATTCTGCTGCCAAAGTATTTTTTACACAATTCTTTTACGGCAGAATCGTATTTATTTGAAACAACGGCGCATTTTATGCCGTCAGTATTCAATTTGTCTAAGAGTTGTATCACTCCGTCATACGGTTTTGCGTCATCCTCCATTGTTTTGCTGTAGTGCTCTTTAAAAACAGCCAGACATTTTTCAAAATCAGGATTATCAGCCCCGCCGGGCAGGCTTCTTTCTATAAGTTTTTGCACACCGTTTCCGACAAAGTTTCTTACTTCCTGTATTGTTCTCTCTTTATATCCGCATTTTTTCAATGCATAGTTTGTACTTTTATATAAATTTTCGAGCGTATATAAAAGTGTACCGTCCAAATCAAAAATTACCGTATCAATCATAAATGCTCCACATCTTTTGTAATTTTAACATATTATGGTTGAGCGGATATATTCTTTTTGGATAAAAATTTTGTAATTAACTGAAGTCTGTTAAACACATTCATTTTTTTGTAAATCACAGTGAGTCTTTTTTTGACAGTTGCCTCACTATAACCCATCATCTCTGCGATTTCCACATTTTTTAAGCCGTTTACAACAAACTTTGCAATGGCTGTTTCTTCTTCTGTTAAGACCATTTATTTTTCCTCTCAATTTTCATATAGTCAACTGCCCCCGACAACTTATTGAACGGGTGCAATAAACAAGTACTATATTGGATATATAACCTGGGCACCCGTAACAAGGGCGTGGGGTCACTTCCGTAAAATCTTAGACTCGGCGCCATTCGCACTTCGTGTACCTCTTCTACAAGTGAGGCCCCTCTCAGAGGGGTTATATTAAAAAAAACGGGTGTAGCGGTAAAAAGTTATTACACCCGCAGTCATGGTTTGAAGACCTTCCGGTCATCGGGAGTGTATGTATCGTAATTTTTTATTAAACAATTCGATTCAGCACGTTCACCATCTTAAAGACAGGATATTTAGTCACCCCTTAACAAAGTCCCACTTAATAAAGTCATTTATCGCAATATTATTCCGGAAATTTTCACTCCGGTTCTTTTTAAAATCCCCTCAAATAAAAAATTTTTGCAAAAAACTTCTTCACTGCATCTGTTATCTTTGCAGTTGCAAATTTTACAATAAGAACATATATTGTTTTCCGCAAGAAGCGATAACGCAATATCGAGCATGCCAAGAAGAATTTTTGTATTGTATATATCTTTATTCAATTTTTGTAAGTATATATCTAAACCTCCTGTATAGCTTTAATATAAATAATAAACTTCTTTTCATTGCCTAAAAAAAATATTTGTGCTATCTTAAAAGAGAAGTATATATCTTGCCTGATCTCGGGGGTCAGGCTATTTTTTTAACCTTCTCTTTAAAATAAATATCTCAGTGGCAACAA
Organism: uncultured bacterium; assembly: GCA_949296245.1. GTDB lineage: Bacteria > Cyanobacteriota > Vampirovibrionia > Gastranaerophilales > Gastranaerophilaceae > Limenecus. The sequence goes on along the minus strand of CASFNW010000019.1, from coordinate 52,292 downwards.
TTTTATTATACGCACATACTTTACAAATGTCAAGTAATATTTTATAATCGTAAATAACAAGCGGAAATATATAAGGTCATTAAGGGAGCAGATATGAAACTATATGAGGTTATAGAAGAACTCACAGGTATATTAAAAAAGAAAATCAGCTATACCGATATAGCAAAAGCAATGAATGTTACAAGACAATATGCAAATCAAATTAAAGACAAAGAGCTTACCTGCGAACAGCTAAACCGCATTAATGATTTTTTCGGCACAAATCTTGCAACTGCAAAGTACAATGCATTAAATACAAAAGATGATGAAGATTGCATCTCTATACCGGTAAGGGGTGAAGTATCGGCAAGTATGGGTTACGGCGTTACTGTATATAATGAAAGCCAAACAGCCACATATTCAATAAGTAAACAGCTTGCAAGGGATCTGGGCGGAAATACTTGTCATTTGGAAATGATTTTTGCACAGGGGGACAGTATGATGCCGACAATAGAAGGCGGAGACAGCCTGCTTGTAGACCATTCCAAAAAAGAAATTTACGACGGAAAAATATACTGTGTGAGGATTGAAAACCAGCTTTATGCAAAAAGACTCCAAAAAATTCCGCCAAACACTGTTGTTGTTGTGTCAGACAATGCAAAATACAGGAGTTTTGAAATCGATCTTTCAAAATGTAGTGATTATGACTTTGAAGTTATAGGTGAAATCCGCTGGTGGGGGCGTGTTGCAAAATAATTTTTACGTCTAATGAACTTTACTCTCCAAAAGGAGATCCTGCATTTAAAACCGCGTTATTCTGAGCGCAACATCCAGAAAAATCTATTTTTTAGATTCTTACTTGATAAAAAAAATCTGTACAAAGATTAACACAAGCAGTACGCCTTAGGAGGCTCTTTAGGGTGCGATGCGTTCAAGATGACTTTTTTAGAATGCACTGGGTACTGGAGACCGCACACCCTTGTAAGCCGTCATTCTGAAGGAGTGAAACGACTGAAGAATCTATCCCTAAGTCATTCTGAGGCTTTAGCCGTACCCGAAGGGCATCCTGATATGTACGGCTCGTACCTCGCCTACATCTCAAGCAAGAATCTAAAAAAACAGTCAACTTTTTTCATCGCAACAAAAAGAAAAGCAAAATCCCTGTTGAGGATTTTGCTGAAAATAGCGTCACTAAGGAGTTTAAGATGTCCAAAGAAGAGCCGCAGTACGGCAGCTTCTAAGCTTTATAAATCTAGTTTAAGTATTCTTTAAGATGCCGGATTTCATCGTTTTCTTTTAATTTTTTAAGGGCAATATTTTCTATTTGTCTTATCCTTTCTTTTGAGAAGCCAAGATTTTTGCCTATTTCTTCAAGAGTTTTTCTACCCGTGCCGTTAAGCCCGAACCTGTTTATCAAAATAGTTTTTTCTCTACGGTTTAAAAATTCGAGCATAGACATTACATCATGGTTTAGAAAAGCCGACTGTGTCGTAGAGTCGGGAGACCGGTAACTGTCATCAGCCACATAATCTTCAAGCACAAGATCCTCGGCTATAGGTGTATCTAAACTTACAGGATCTTTAAAAATGGCATTTTTAATATTTTCCAGTTTCTTTACGGAAATCCCGAGTCTTTCACTCATTTCCATATCTGTCGGTTCTCTTCCAAGTTTTGCTGTAAGATTTGCTGCTGTTTTTTTATACAATCTGATTTTATCCGTCATATGTACGGGTATTCTGATTGTGCGTGAGTGGTTCGATATAGCACGGACAATAGACTGCTTTATCCACCATGTTGCATAGGTGCTGAATTTAAAACCTCTGGTGTAATCAAATTTTTCCGCAGCTTTCATCAGTCCCACAGAACCCTCCTGCACAAGATCCATAAACAAAACACCCTGACCGATATATTTTTTTGCTATGCTCACAACAAGCCTGAGGTTAGCCTGCACAAGTTTTTTCTTTGCAATTTTTGCTTCTTTTCCTTTACCTTCCTTGATTTTTTTGCCGAGTTCTCTTTCCTCTGATTGTTTCAAAAGTTTTACACGGCCTATATCTTTCAAATAGTTTTGAAGAATATCATTTTTTTTAACAATAGTGCTGAATGTTTCTATAGTCTCAATGCCCGCCTCTTTCGCAGACTCTTCTGATAAATTTTCCCCAACGTCTTCATTAAGCAATTTTTCTTCCACGTCAATATCATCCAGCACGATATTATGCGCCAAATTGTTCATCCCGCTGATTCCTCATTCCGGTTGTCTAATTGAAAATATTATTTATTGCGGTTTATAGTGTGTTTTTATATCCGCAGCTTGTTTAATCTCTCTTTTATTTTTCATGACGAAGACATTAAAAAAAAGTTTCCTTAAACTTTACAATTTGTTTCTTTTTCAGGCCGAATATATTATTATTAATAATAAGAAAAGGTATTAGGGGTTAAATTTTGATGTACAGCAAACAACAGATTATTGAAATTTTAAATACCGACGATTTTTTTATAGACAATTTTATACTTGAAGCGTTTATAAAAAACTGGAAAATAGAACCCATATACGAAGACGCACAGGGCGTGGAATTTTTTGATGAAATGGCTGTTGAAAAAATTAAAAACGGCATAAAACAAAAACAGCCCAAATGCGAAATTAACGTAATAGATAAAGATGAGATTACTCCGGTAGAAATGTCCGTAGAGGCTGCTGATGAACCAAGAGAAACCTCTTTTATCGAAGAGACTATCCTTTCAGAAGAAAAAGTAACTCCGGTTGAAAAAGATGAAACCTGTGTACAAAATGATACTCTGTCGCAGCCTGTTGAAAATCAGCAGCCACAACACTCAACTGCTTCGGATGAAGTACAGGAGCTGCCTGTAGCTATTTTGAACGAAGTAAATAAAGAGGTTGAAAACGAACTGAAAAATATCACACTTGATATTTCAAACCAGACACTTGCTGTTCTTGCAGAATCAATTGCCCGCAAAATTACCTCTGATGTTGCTGATTTTATTAAAAAAACAGATTTTATAGAAGACGCCGTACAGCTTGGCGAATACAAAAAAGACAACCAGCTTCTTTTAAACAAGGTTGAAGAAGTTGTATCTGATAACAAACTCCTTATAAAAAAGATTGAAGAACTTGAAAAAGATAAGGGTTCTTTTGTAAAATTGTTCGGTAATATATACATAAAAGCCGGTAAATAACATGGATTCCATTCTTAATCTGACTGATAAACTTGAATCACAGCTTTCGAAAGATATAATAAACGCACTGGTATTGTGCTCAAAAACCGCATTTGAATCAGAATACAAAATTTTTCTTATAGGCGGAGTTGTCAGAGACCTGATATTAAACAGAAAAGTTGCTGATATTGATGTTACTGTAGAAGGTGACGCACTGAAATACTGTCATATACTTGCCGACAAAAAACACTGCAAAATTCTGCAGGTGCAAAATGACCTGAAAACAGTAAAAGCTTGTTTTAAAAACAATGTTATTATAGATTTTGCTTCAACAAGACAGGAGTTTTACCCCAGACGCGGACATCTTCCGGTAGTAGTCAGAATAGGCTGTACGCTTCAAGAAGATGTATACAGAAGAGATTTTACCATTAATGCTCTTGCAATGTCTTTGAATGAAAATAATTATGGTGATGTAATAGACTACACAGGCGGTGTAAAAGATTTAGAAAATAAAACTCTCAGGGTGCTGCATGACAACAGCTTTAATGAAGACCCCTCAAGAATAATAAGAGCGCTAAAGTTTGCCGCACGATTGAATTTTCACAGAGATGAGTACACCAAAGAGCAACAGCAAAAGTATTTGACTACCCAGATACACAACGATATCTCATGGACACGCATAAAATCAGAACTAAAACAGACATTTTCTCTAAATATCCCGAGAGCCTACGATATGTTTCTTGCAAATGATACTTATAAACTTATTTACGGCGAAAAACCGGATATTAAAGGATTGGAAATAAAAACACTTGTGGACAAGTATTCTTCTGATTATCCATGGCTTGTATATCTGGGAACAGTTCTGGGCAACAAGAGTGTAATAGATGCTTTTTGTTTTACAAGAGCCGAAAAAAAGATTTTTACTGACAAAGAAATATTATTAGAAAGCAATTTGAACCTGCACAGCACAAATTATGAAATATACAAATTTTTTGAAAAACGTGCAACAGAAGCTGTTATGATATATTATCTGCTTACAAAAAGAAAAGAAGCGCTGGTTTATCTTGAAAGACTCAAGGGTATAAGAGTGGAACTGACCGGACATGATTTGAAAAACATGGGAATACTCGAAGGCAAGAAAATCGGTGCCATGCTGGATGAAATATTGAAGAAAAAACTGTCAGGCAAAATTATAACAAAAGCAGATGAGGAAAGGTTTGTAAAACAGCAGATAAAAAAATAAATGTTGTTTGCGGGTTCTATATACCGTATTACTGCCGACCGGTATTGTTGCAATCAGTTCATCAAATATTATCCTGGTTTCGCTGCAGCATGTGATAAATTATTTTGTCGCCCTGAACTGGCTGCAAAATCCGCTACATAATAAATATTATCAATATATAAAATCTATCATTGAATTATGTAACATATACAAGATGACATCATAGTTATATTCCAAACATATTTGGTATAAAGTTGCATATAAGTCTCGTTTAAAAACTATTGCAAAATAAAATTTGGCATGTATAATTAGTATTACCGATTGCGAGAGTAGTTCAGTGGTAGAACACTTCCTTGCCAAGGAAGGGGTCGCGAGTTCGAGCCTCGTCTCTCGCTCCATTAAACAGAGGGTTTCAGCCCTCTTTTTTAATGCTCATTTTTTCCTTCGACTATATTTCGACGACTACATCAGGATTACAATTCTGTATAGATTTATCTATATGAATAAAAATCAATGTAATTAATCACTGTAATTTTCAAGTGCTTCAATTGCTTTTAATTTCCTTTCAGGAACAGGATGAGCATATCTTTGAGTAGTTTTTAAATCCGCGTGTCCTAAAATTTCTTTTACAACTACAAGGTCAATACCAGCTGCAACCATTCTTGTGGCACTGGTGTGTCGTAATCCATGAAAAGTCAAATTCGTAATTTCAGCTTTTTTACATACATTACGAAAGGCTTTAGACAGATATTTATAACCTGTTTGAGTAACAGGATTGGTGAAAACATAATCAGATATGGCGTTTTGTTTGAGTTCCTTAAAAATTGCCATTAGCTCATTACATATAGGTATCTTACGGATTTTATTATTTTTAGTTTTTAAAAGATTGATACACCTGTTTTTTAAATCTACATTCAAGCTCCACCGTAACTCCATAATCTCACCCCGTCTCATACCTGTAAGTAAGGCACATTTAATAATCGGTCTGAGATAAGTAAAATCACCAGTACAGTTTTCAAGTAATCTTTCTTCTTCTTTTTTTGTTAAAAATCGCTCTTTTATGTTATCTACTTTTAAAGGTGTCAAATTGACTGCTAAACAGGGATTTTCTTTGACCATATTTTCTTTAATCGCAAGAGCAAACATTCTTCTTAAAATCCCGACTTCTCTATTAATAGTCGCAGGTTTTACACCGTTTTCATCTTTTCTAAATTTTCTGTACTGTTCTATTTTCTTCGGTGTTATATCTTTTAACGGCGTATTTTTAAAGAAATTTTTTAAAATATTCACCTCTGACATATCATTTTTCCAGCCTGTTCTATTGTTTTTTGCGTATTCTATAAACATATCAACAATCACAGAAAAAGGCTGTGTACCTTTATTTTCAACAAGGTCATATTTACCCTGTAACAGGTCTGATTTTATTCTAACTTCCGCCATTTCAGCAGTTTTTTTATCAACAGCTTCAGGAATTGCTTTGTGATACTGTTGACCTTTAATAACAAATTTATAATACCAGCGACCGTTTTTATGTTTATAGACTGACATTTTTATCTGCTCCTTTTGATTAATTATCACGTCGTAAGAAGCTTAAAGTCAACGCACGCAACACTTTCACCCATATAGATTTATTGAAATCAAACCAAAATAATAAAAATTAATTTATTTCCATACAAATCTATGAGTAAAATTTAAAATTTACAGATTTTTACATATTTTATGGACCATTTTTATTCATCTGTGTTAGTTTTTAATTCTTCCACCAACCTTTGAAACAGAGGGTTATTACCTAAATTTTTTATAGTTATTCTTTTCCATTCATCTTCGGTTAATTCAGGTTCAGAAGAATTTGAAGAAGAAGTATTTTCTTTATTTATTAATATATTATTATCATAAGATACTTCGGGAATATTCCCTAAGCAGGTTTGGGAACTTCCATAAGTAACTTTGGGGACAAGGTTTAGATACCCTAAGCAGGTTAAAGTAAATTTGTAATGTATTCTTTTATTTATTTTTTCTTTTTTTAATATATTTTTAGTTTCTAACTCCTTTACAGCTTGAAATACTGATACTTCACTTAAACCCGTACAATCAGCGATAGTTTTTTGTGTCGGATACGCATAACCTAAATTCGGATTCCAAAAGTCAACAATACACCTTAACACCAATCTTGAAGACATCATCAGGTTTATCTTTGAAAACATTCTGCTTGTTGTAATGAGTTTGTTTAATTCAAAACTGCTCTTGTTTATCTTAAATTCTGATTTCCTCATCAATTAGCCTTAATTGTACAGGTTCACCACTTTGTACTTCTTCAATTTCTTTAAATTCTTTGAGTCGTCTGTAAAACCCATTGATAAAAAACATCGGTGTGTATAATGTTTCTTTTACCTTCAGTGTTAAACTGTCTCCAAGTTGGACTTTTGCGGCTATTCCTAACAAAGACAGCTGTAAATAAGCCATTTTATAACATATTTCTTCAATATCCATTGCCTCTACATATAATTTCTGTTGAAAATTTATTCCTTCCTCTTTCATACAATCCGCAAAGGCAATAACCATACCGCCACTACCACAACACGGTTCACACATTGTGATAAAATCTTTGTTTTCAATATCTACCTTTAGATTTATGCAGTGTAGTCTCCCCATTAGTTTACTGACATGGTATGGTGTGAAAAATTGACCTTTTCTGTGTTCTCCAAGACCGTTCATATTAAACATTTCACCTAAAAAATCTTTCATTCCCATATCAAGTGAAATCAAAGTGTAAGCGTTCATTGCAGCAAAGTAATCAAGCTGTTTTCTGGAATATTTTTTAGCCGTGTTTAAATATTTTTCTTCAATAATTTGTGACCTGTAAAAAGGTTGGGCTATTGAGTAAATTGATAACGTCAAAAAATCATTAAAAATTTCTGACACTGATTTTGAGGTATCAACCTCATGTAATAACCTGTTAAATTCCTTTGGTATGTTAACCCGTTTGTCTTTCATCGCTCTTATCCTATTTTTATACCTTTAAAGATATATTCACCCGACAGGAAAGGAATATCACCGATGAAACCAAAACTCTTTAACCCATAAAGATTCAGGTAATAGTGCTATTTTGGTTTGTTATGTCTACAAAAGTATTTAAGGTAAAATATGTTTATGAAAAAACTGTTTCTAATATTCATATCTTTAATATTTTTATCCTGCTGTTACTCAACCGCACAGACAACTCTGCACCCTATTGATAAAGCAGAACAAGACTGTATATCAAAAACTTCTGATACACAGGTGATGAATCAATGTAGTATAACTGCTCAAAAAGAATGGGAAAAGGAAATAAAAAAGACTTTGTCAGAGTTAAAATCTGTTTTGGACAAAGAAAGCTATAAAAGTTTAATTAATTCTCAAAATTCAAAAGTTTAATTAATTCTCAAAATTCTTGGGAAAAATACAAAATTGATGAATTTCGTTCTATCGACAAAATGCTTGAAAATAAGCAGGGTACAATGTATTTGAATGTAAATAAAGGTTTAAAAGTTGATATAGTCAAACAGCGAGCTTTGAAACTAAAAGAATATTTAAACACAGTAAACGATTAATTCCAAAAGCGTAAGCATTTAAGACCATTTAATTATCACAAATGTTGATTATTCAGAAAAAATAGTACATAATATATTTGGCAGGTAATGCTTTTTAACAGGTTTGTTCAAATTGGAGCACGCCCACGTTATCAAAATTTAGGCATAGCTGTGTTTATTTTTAGGCAACGTATTACTTATCGTTGTCTTTTTTCGCATAAAAATTTTTAGGAGGTGAATTGTTATGTAAATAATAAAAAATAGGGTACAATTAAATCTATGAAAAAACTGTTTTCTACATTTCTTATATTTTTTCTGCTGTCAAACAGTACTTTTGCTCTAGATTATTCAAAATACAATCTGTCTGATATAAATGCAATCAGAGAAGCAACAAAAGCTTATCAAAATGAATTTAAAGACAAAAAAGGCACAAAAGAAGCAGAAACTGAGTTTTTGAAATTCAGGGATTTTTATTATGAAGCTGTAGAAAAACAGAATATAAGAATTAAACTAAAGGAACCGGTAAAACTATATAGAAACTCATATTACTGGCAAGCAAGAAAATATACAAAAGACTATGCCGACAAAGGATTAAGAGTGGATTTTAATGGAGAGTTTTATATAACCGAAAATAATAAATACTTATACAAAAATTTCTGTTCTTATTTAAATGCGGATTGGTGTGAATTATTAAAGTTTTTGTCAAAACAAGATACAAAAAGAATCTTTTGGGATTCGGTTTATGTAATATCAAAAGACGAACTTGTAAAAATAATAAATTTTTATAAAAACTTTGATAAGAAATACCCTAATTTTGTATTAAATGATTCTATAAAATCTATAATAAAAGATTATGAAAAAGATTTAAAACGTTACCCTTATCTAACTGATTAATTTAAATCTTAATTAATCTTGCACGCTAATTGAATCATCAATTAGCGTTATTGTCGTACAAAAATTTAAGGAGAAAACAAAATGCCTTTACGCTGTCACAGCCCACCTAATTTAATAAAGGAAAATAAATTCAACAATAATATTCAAAATAAAAAGTATTAACAGAATAACAGGAATTAAAGCAAAGACTATTCCTGTATAGAATAATATTGTATGAATTTCTTTAATTTTATCGGGTATATTATTAAAAAATTTGTCATATAAAACTTGGTTACACTTATAAATTTTTGATTCTACAAATGTTAAAACCAAAAGTGTTGCATCAATTGCTAAAAAATATTTAATGATGTTTATAAGCCACAGAAAAAGACCGACAGTAATTTCAAAATTATCTGTCGGACCGTTTTTTAGACTTTCTTCTAAAGCTTGAGGATAAAAATAAAAAATTATTAATAAAAAACATATGGCAAGAATGTAACCTGATAACGACAATAAATTTAGTGAAAAATATTGCTTAATTTTTTTCATAAAAAAATTTTAGCATAAAACAGAAAGGGATAAAAAAATGAGTAACACAAAATACAATTTTAAAGAATATAACAATGAAATTTATGCGAAAACAAAAAAATATCAGAAGATATATGGATTTGAAATAGGTACAGGAGCACACGATGCCTGGAATAACGAAGCTGACGCTTTTAAACATACTTTTATGCAAGCAGATCTGGCATTAAAATCAACTGTTGGATTAAGTAAGCTTGCTGGTGATATACATGAATGGCAGGGGGACAAGAATAATCATCAACCAGAAGGTGAAAAGAATATGGACTTGTGGAATAACGAGGTCGGAAGAGAAATTTCTAAAGAGATAAGAAGAGAATACAATCCTATTGAAGTTATTAAACATATTAATTCAGGTAAAATGGACGACATTATTGCTGATAAGATTATGAAAAGAATGAGAAAAGGAGAACTTATTACACATCCGTCAGATTCAAGAAAATATAGAACACCTACCCAAAAATTTTCTGATGATATAAAATCCAGATACCGCCTAATGCAGGAAGAAAGAAAAAGACGGTATCCTGTTTTTAGAAAAAGTAATGCTTCTCAAAGCAATTCATCAGGTAATGGTCGTTGGGTCACAATAAACGGTCATCATGTTTATATTGACTGATTTTAGTTAATAATAATAGGGCGGTGAAGAAACTTTCATCGCCTTATTTATATGATTTTAAACAGTTTTAAGGTAGTTGTATAAGTTACCCACCGTAGTATCACACTCCCTCGCAATAACTGTTTTAGGTACGTTCAAACCCACTAAATACAGTATTTTTTCCCTGTAAACATCAAGCTTTGACTTTCCTTTCTTACCCTTTGGACGACCTAACTTCACACCGCTTGCTTTCTTCGCCTGTAAAGCTTCTTTCGTTCTCAAACTGATTAAATCCCTTTCTAATTGAGCGACAAGCGCAAATATCGTTGAAGTTATTACAGCTGTTATACTTTTGTCATTACTCGCAAAATTTTCTTTTAACGAATACAAAACAAACCCTTTTTCTTTTGATAAATTAAGTATTTCCAAAATCTGTGTTATTGACCTCGCAAGTCTCGATAATTCAGGTACAATCAAAATATCATCAATACCCATTCTCTCAATCAACAACCCTAACTCACGCTTACGGAAATGCAGCTTGCCTGTAACTTTCTCCTCAATAAACTCAACATTCCCTAACCTCTCAATAAACTCAACATTCCCTAACCTTTTGTCATTGGCGAACTTCAAAATCTCGAGCTTGTTCTTTTCAGTGTCCTGTTCTAAAGTACTGACACGGAGGTAAGCGTAAACGGTCATAGGCTGTCCTTTCATTTTTTTGACGTGTAAAAACAAGGCAATTAAAAAATTAACTGCCTGTAAACGAAAAATATATATTATCCTATAAATACGTATAAATCTTATTTTTATTATATAAATCTATACACTAAAACTCACCCGTTTTTACTGAATGAATTCATACAATGTAAACGAACGGTTTAAGATTAATGTCTCCAAAATAAAGGATGAATATAAAATTCTTTTTCATAGTCAGATAAATCAAGGTGTTGTTTTTCAAACTTTGAATATACAATTAAATCTTGAGCTTTATGTATACCAATAATCCCAATAGAAAACCATATATCTAAAAGTTTTTTAATTACTTCTTTTATACTTTGATCATCGTGTTTTAATAAAGTTTGAACCAAAGGATCTTCATCATTATTTGTTTTTAATAATTCCTCTTTAATACAATCTTTAATGTTAAACAAATTTGATAAATTAAATTTTTGTTGCCCAAGATTGTGTATTAAGTTGATATATGTTTGTACTTCTGGATAAATACTCTGCCATTCACGTTCTAACGCTTTTTTCCGTGAAGAAAAATAATATTCCTCCGCTTCAATTACATGTTTTTCATTAATTTCTGTATTGCCATCTGCACATTTAAAACAGGAATTAACAAATTCAATTGCATCTCTTGGTCTTAACATTGTTCTTTTAAGAATAAAGTTATCAGCAAGCTCATTTTTTACCTCAAAGCTAAATATTTTGCTAAAAGTTGGTATTTGTTTTTTTTGATAATGGTCTTCCAAAAGAAAAGCAATTCTTTTATCTAAAACTTCTTTTATTTCTCTCTCTGTCCATTCGATTGGAAGAATTAATGATTGATCTTTTTCATCTTGTCTTAAACTTCCAAGATATACTCCCTCTAAAATATCTGTTCTAATAGATACAATTACTTTAACAGAACATATATCTAAAAATTCTTTTAAAGCGTCAAGTAAAGCATTTATAAAATCATATTTTACATTCTGATTTAAGAGCCAAGATTTATCTAAATCATCAATACTTATTATTATCTTTTTTTGTTTATTATCAGAAGCATAAAATTGTTCTAAATATTTAACTATTTTTCGTTGTTTAGTTATCAACTCTCTGTTAACATAGTTGTTGGTTATTGATTGTGTTCGTTTATATTCTTCTGTATTTATACCTGCACCAACTTTTACAGGTTGCCTAGATAATTCACTATTGATTCCGGTAGTAAATTTTTCTGTAATCTCATTCAATGCCTCATCTTCAAAAAAATGAGATTCATAACTATCTATATATTCTTTTAAATCTTTTCTATCTTTCCTTATTAAAGTATCAAGAAAAGTATCTTTATCTGTAAGTATTTCAATAATTTTTACAAGTATTACATGAACCCATAAAGCTTTAAAAAATATTCTTAAGTCAACTTTTTTTTCTATTAACTCATTAATAAAAATATTATTTCTTATATATTCAAAAACAGTCTTTTCTGCCTCAATTTCCTCTTCTTTGTATAAAGAATCTGCTTCTGTAAGCTTTTTTAATAAAGCCGTTTTCCCTGAGCCAGTTCTTCCAACAATTATTCTTTTAAAAAAATTAGTATTTCTTTCAAAATTTAAAAGATTGTTATAAGCATTTGTTTCAACAAAGCACTCATCTAAAAAAGTATCTGTCTCTGCTTCTAAATTTCCAATACTTGTATCTTTTCTGAACGTATAGACCATATTAATTCCTTAAATCTTATCTTAATAATAAATAATTATATATATAATTAACTTATCATTGACAATATAATTTTGTAAACAGTATTACTTCAAATACCCGAAAATAAGCTTGTGTATTCTTTGAACATCTTTTTCTGATGAGGTTGAAAGTTCTGTGTTGATTTCTTTTATCAATTCTTCTTTTGTCTTTAAGTGTCCGAAGTTGAATAAATCAGCCATTGTGACATCAAGAGCGTTTGCCAGTTTTTCAAGGTTTTCAAAACTCGTGAAGTAATACCCTGTTTCTATACGACTTATTGTTTGTAGATCCAGTCCTACTTTTTCAGCTAGTTTTTCCTGTGTAAGTTTTTTCCTCTCCCTGAGTTCTTTTATACGTTTTCCGAATACTTTGTTGCCCGATGACATAACTGCTCCTTTTCTCTCATGCTATCGGACAAACTGTTACACAAGAATATAGTCTACTGTATAAATATGATGTTTTATTATGCGTTATATGTATAATAAAATAGCAAAACGTATAAAATATTATTTGTTTTTGTTGTTTCCCTAATAAAAAGGTTGATAAATGAAAAAAATACTTATCCTGTTATTTATAACTCTACTGCTTCAAAAGGCTGTATTTGCTTACTATGAAGTTGAGATAGAGGGCTTGAATATGCCTTTGAGAAATTACAACACAGAATATCAGGAACATACTCGACCTCAAAAAACAATAGAACCAAAATCCCAAAAACAGGCATGCTTTGATGAATTAAAATTGTTAAAGGTTGTTCTTTCTTATGATGATTTTTCCGCTCAAAAATCTAAACAGGCATGTGACCATATATGCGGGAATATTAGACCCTGTTACATTATATTTCAACGAGTACAAAAAGGTCTAACAATTTCTGATATTGGCTCAGATATTGAAAAATGTTATTACCGAACTATGGGGTATGACCAAAATACTGCCTACAAACAACATCTCGAACGTGTGAAATGGAGAAAAGAAAATTTAAAAAACAGCGGTTATTATGAACAACAAAAACAGGTTTGTGAAAGTATGAGAGAGTAATTAATCCATATGATAATTAAATTATGTAAAGGAAATAATAATATGATCCCAAAAGATATACATAAAAATTTTTTTAGTTCTAAAAGCTACATCTGTATTATTTTAGTTACACTTATATTCTGTTGTACGGGTGCCTTTGCATATATAAATAATTCTTCTACATATGAAGAAAATAAAAAAGAGCCAGTGTATAAACAAATAAAAGAAAGTAAACTTTATCCTGTATATAAAATGAAAAAAGATAAGGTTGTCTTTATAAATAAACACGGAACACCTATATTTGAAATTGATAATAAAGAATACGGGGTAATCGGAGAATTTAACGAAGGTTATATTTTTCTTGGCAAAGTAATAAAAAGTATTCATACTGGATATGAAGATTTCCCAAACATTCCAATTATAGTCAGATATTCAATTTTCGACTCAACTGGTTCATATATCACAACCGTTAAACCAGATATATTTATGTATCATCCATTAGAAGGTAAAGCTATTCCGTTTTTTTATAGAGGCAGAGCTCAAATTGTAGTGGCTGAACAAATGGATAACGATGAAATAGCAGAAGAAATCGCAGAAACATATGATATAAATATAAGAGGAGAACGATTACCTGATACATATTATGTTAGCATTAACAAAGATCGCAAATATTTTGAAGATGTCAAAATATACTATAATCAAGATGCAACAAAATATGGATACATACATTATGATGGAATAGAAATAACACCGCCTATCTATGATGTACCTCCTGCGGGCTATGATTATTGGAATCCTAATTTTGCTAATGGTGTAGCTCTTGTAAAATTGAACGGAAAGTTCGGTTACATAAATAAAAAAGGAGAATATATTATTAAACCAACTCTTGAGTATGCACAAAGCTTTTCAAATCAAAGTGTAGATTATTCAAGCTATGGATTCGCATATCTTGTACATGACCTAGCCTACATTGTTTCTGATACTCGTGAAGGATATATAAATACAAAAGGCGAGTTTGTTTGGTCAATACCAAAACAACAATACTAATGCCTATACTCACTCATAAGAATATCAAGACAGCGGCTGATTTGGCTTATTGTCATACCTTGCTTATCAAATTTTTCGTACATTTTTCTGTATAGTGAAACTGTTTCGTTCGCCCGTTTTGCGTTTTCAAGACTTTTCTTTAGTGCCTGCATGCGGTTACGATGTCTTGTTTGCTCTTGAGCAATTTGATTTTGAATATTTACAACCTGTTGTGAATTATCCACCTGATTTTCTCCTTTATTTTAATATAAAAACAGTCATAAACCTCGATAACAAGCGAGTTATGAGAAGTTTTAATATCTCTGTACAGGTTACTATACCTTTTGACATTTTTGTTTGTTAAAACTGCGTATAAAGAAACCCCGCCTTTTTCGACGGGGAGGAGATTTTCAAGAAAAATCTTTTTAAACTGTGTGAAATATCGAAAATTTGTGAAATTTTAACTTACACAAGCGTTTCCCGTGTTATCAACAGGAGAAATATGAGAAATTTTACAGTTTTCAACAGGTTGAACCTTATCCTTTAATGTTATTTTCTGTCCTATGTTATTATGGAAAAAATTTGATGTGACTGTAAAACCGTTCATATCAGCTATTTCTTTGACAACAGAAACTATCTCATCAAAATCCTTTCTTAATATTTTTCGACTAAAACCTGTTTCTGAATAATATTTTGTGATGAGTTCCGTTTTGGCAAAAGCTTTATTTTTGTTCCGTTTTAAAAACTCAAAGAACTGCTGGTACTGGTCATATTTTTGCGGTGTGTAGTTAATAAATTTTTCAAGGTCAGTACTTAAGTATTCTACCGTCTCAATCGCTTGTTTTAAGTCTGTTTCTGTAACAACATTTTCTGTCGGATGATTTAAAACCGCGTAGAGGGAAGCTATATTTAACGCCTTTAAAGGTCTGTCTTTAATCTCTTTTTGCAGGTGAGAATTTTCCATTGTTTCTGATTTTTGTAAACAATTCTGTTTGTATTGAACAAATATATTATCGTAAGCTGTGTTTGAAACATTAAAAACGGTTTCATATTCAAGACAATCAATTATGTCTTTAACCTCCTTTGAAAGCCCTTCTGCTTTGTCTTTTGCGTGTTTTATCAAATTTCTTTCAGCTTTGAGAAATTGATTTTTAGGTAGTGTTGGTTGAAAAATCAAAAAGGTCCTTCTTGCAAGTCCTGTCGCTAATAGAGCGTTAAAGTTTACGTTTGTGTTGTTGAAAAAACGTTCAGGGTCAGAAAAGCCTAAAAAACTAATAGAAATATTTTTAACAGCTTCACCTTGATTGTCAGCCTTAATAGACTTCCCTGCAATTTTTCCGTCATAACATCCTAAAAGATAATACAACAGTTCTACTCCTTTACTGCCTGAAAAAATATATGCTAATTCAGAAACAAACAGAAATATACCGCCAAAGTCTTTAGTATTTAGGAAATCCGCAATTTTTTTTAGCCCCTCTGGTGTAGCGTTTTGTGACTCCAATGCAACAGGGAAAATTTTATTTAACTCTGATTTTGGTATTTTTTTGCCTAAGTACATCCGTTGCAGCTTGTCATAGTCTTTTTTATATTCGGCTTTTGATTTTTCGCTGAAGTCGTCAAAAACAGTGTTAAGAATAAAATTTTCAAGATTTTTGCAGGCGAGGTCTTTTCCCCCACCGCTCGGGAGAAAAACAAGTGCGAAGATGTTCGTTATCCTTGTTCCAAAGCAGGTGTTAAACCTTAAACGTTTATAGCTTAGAGCCTGCATAAATTTGACAATCGTTAATAACAATGCTGCTTTTGGATACAGACTTGGCTGTAAAGTTAAAAGAAAATTTGTAATTTTTTCAATGATAATAGGTGTTTTGGGCATGTTCATTTTTATTCTCCAATCTTTTTTATTAAATCCTGTACTATTTTTTGGTATCTGAAAAAGTTTCTATTTTCAGATATTTTTTCTTTCAGTTCCTCTTTAAATGTGGCTATTACGGTATTAAGGGTACTGGGCGAAGAAAATTCGCACTCGATTTTTAACATTGTTCTGATGACTTTAACATCATCGTCAAAACGGTTTAAAATCGCTCTCATTCCTACTTTTTTCAAAAATTTTTGTATTTTCATCAGAAGACCTCCGTTCCAGCTGTAAACCAGTCATCCCCATTGCTTGAGGTTATTTCACAAAATTTGTCTTTAACAGGATTTTTTTTGGAGTGAAGAATTTCTTTCAATCTAATTTTTTTACTGTTAGTTTTGAAAGCCTTTCTTATATCTTTAAAAGTTCCTAAATGACGCTCCAAACGAACAGTCTTTTTAATCTTTTCAATCGTTTCAATACCTATTTTTTCAATATATATCAGGTTTTTCGGTGACTTGTTTTGGATTATTTCTTTGTATTTCAGGTATATAGCCAAGCTGTCTGACACGCTTTTTGCATGAGGCTTAATTATGAGACCCGAATTTTTGTAATCTAAAATTTTATTTTTGTGTTTTCTTTGAGTGGCTAAAAGTTCAATTGCTGTAAGGGTTTCAAGAGGATTTTCAACCTCAACATCCTTTGTCACATCAAGGTAAAGCACCTGAGAAGCTTCAACAGGTGAACTGTTAAACCTTAAGATTCCCGTGTTATCTATTTTTTCAAAAATCTCTTTTATATTATTTTTATGGATTAAACCCAAATTTCCATTGGCAGCTGTGATTTTTCCGCTGACGTCCAAAAGGAATGAATTGTTTATATATGAGATTTCACGTACACCGATAACATTATTCAAAATTTCTTTTTTTACAGAAATTTTTTCGTTAACAGTGTAAAATGCTTCTTCATTTACCTCTGTAACCTTATTTTCAGGCACCAGTAAGCGAACTCTATCCAGAGTAATCATTATTTTTCTCCTTATCTTTTTAATTTCTTTTGATTGTTTTTTGAATGATTGGTTGTAATAGATATTAAGCAGGCGCCGTACCTTATACCCTCATATCGATTGGTCATTTCATATCGTTTTTTTGTTGTCTACACAAATTTACAGCCTTTGAGCACCCATTTATCGAGTTCTGTCTTCAAAAAAATGGTTCTCCTACCTAATTTTCTGTAAATTTGCGTTGGTAAAACCTTTTTGCTTATCCAGGTATAAAGAGTATTCGTCTTTATTTTTAGATATTCTGCCGCCTCTGCAACACTTAAAAAATCTGAATTTGTCATTTAACCTCCTTGTCTAATTTTCCTTATTAAAGCAGCAAAGGAAATTCACAAGAATAGAGTTTACACCTCAATTCACACCCCAAAATTTTATTAATTAATTACAATACGCGTTTTTAAAGCTTTTACAACATCTTTGAATCTTACTTGTTCTTCAATATTCAAAACAGCCTTAATTTTAGGTGCTAGTCTATTTTTGTAATTTTCGACAGATTTGACAGTAATCGCCATTTCTTTCGCAATTTCTTCATTTGAAAGGTCTTGTAAACACAATTGCAACGTTTCTCTTTCTCGTTTGGTAAGAGATGAACTGCGACAAAATTCCTCTAATAAAATTTCTTGATTTTTATAATTTTGACTTTCATTTTTTAAAACCAAAGATAAATTATCACAAATTTCTTTGACAGCAATAGCGATAAAATACACATTTAGTCCTTTAATTTCAGTATTTGATAAAATATAGTCTTTTAAGACGTAAAAACAAGCATAATCACCTATTTGTTCACTCAAATATGAAATTGATTTTTTGCAGTTTTCATACAGTGACTCGTCAAGATTTTTATACAATGAATCCAGAACAGCACTAATGACAAGAAAGCTATTAAAAACTTTATGACCAAAAACTAATCCTTTAATAGATTCTTCGTATAAAGTTTCGTTGCGACTGTTTGTAAGTTCTTTATAAATAGCTTTGATATTTTTATCATTTTCTAACTTCATAAGAGGCAAAAGCTTATCGCCAGTTTTAATAGTTTTAATATTTTTATAAAGAATGCTTGTCAACGGACCATCTAATCTAAATATGTTTTCATTTGTATATACATAATCATAACCATCATATTTAAGAATACATTTATAATATTGATTTATATTTTTCCAGTGTTCTGTAAACTCATTTGATTTAAAAAAAAGTTGGCACTTGCTACTTCTATCTAATATTATTTTTTTAAATAAATCATTTGAAATCAGAAATTTATAAAAATCTTCAAAAAATTCTTCAAACACAGGCATTCTAGTATATGGTTCTTGTAAAAAATCATTGTAATTGTCATCACAAAGAGTCTCTATTTTTCTGTTGTATTCTTTTATTTCTAAAGAGAGTGTATCGATATCTAAAAAATTATTCATGCTTACCTTCGACTATATTTTGACGACCCCCGTCAAATTTTATTGATTTTGATTAATTTACATGAAGCATAAAAGTACCGAAAAATAAAGAAAAATAGAAATCAATCGAAATAAAAAAAGTGTTCTAAAGCCGTTGCCAAGGAAGGGGTCGCGAGTTCGAGCCTCGTCTCTCGCTCCATAAAAAATAAGCACCCGTCAGGGTGCTGTTTTTTTTAGTTAGAGTTGGTTTAAGAACTCGCACAAAGCG
Organism: uncultured bacterium; assembly: GCA_949296245.1. Taxonomy (GTDB): domain Bacteria; phylum Cyanobacteriota; class Vampirovibrionia; order Gastranaerophilales; family Gastranaerophilaceae; genus Limenecus. The sequence goes on along the minus strand of CASFNW010000019.1, from coordinate 33,251 downwards.
AAGCTTTGTAGCGAAGTTCGAGCACGAGCGAGCAGAGGCTGAAGTGGCGGAAACGTTGAGTTTTCGACACGTAATGCCGTTTATTGCGAGCGAGCAAGACAGCCTCGTTTCTCGCTCCATAAAAAAAGAGTCCCAATGAGGACTCTTTTTTTATGGTAGAAAGACAAAGAGGCTAAAAAGCCAAAACAAAAATGGACAGAAAGCACTCACACTAAAGCCTCGTTGACCTCAGCTCTAGGCGAAGAATGAGCCGTAGAGATGAAGTCCCTACTTGGCTCTCGCTCCATTAAATCAAGAGCCGTAAAGGCTCTTTTTTTATACATTTCTACCGTATTATACTTAAGCAAAAATCAACTGTTTGGGTCCAAAAAGGGACTGTTTAAGGGACTACTGGATTTTCGGTAGAGTGAGCAACGAAGTTGCGAAACTCGTAAGAGCATATAGTTCGATTGAACGGCAATTTTGCGGAGCAAAATTTTAGTGAAATTAAGGACTATGCGTACCCGAATAATCCAATTTGATAAATATTGATATTACTATCTTTCTACCATAACAGGCAGTATTTGCTGCATTTAATAAGTTTGAACCTGTTTGTTTAATTAACTTTCCTATCGGATATGCGGACAATCCCGTATTTGCCTTGTGTAATGCTGTTTTTAGGAGTGCTTTTATTGAACTTGCGGTAAACGCCAAAAGAGCAGGCATGCAAAAAGCCTGCTCTTTGAGCAAATATTAATCCTTTATAAATACATGATTGCCGTTAATAGTTACCCACCTGCCTTTACCTGATGAACCGCTTGATTTACCAAACACTCTTTGAAGTCTTTGGTTTTTCATTCGTTTGTATTTTTCTCTGATTTCATCATCGAGTCTTTGACTTGGGGTTCGTGTATCTATACCAGAGTCAATATCAGCGGCATAGCCGGTTGGAGTACCGTTTTTGTTTAACAAATATTGATATTTATTTTTTAATCTTTGTTTCTCTTTTGGGTCGGAAATACTATTGAGCTTTTTTAAACCTCCTGTATAGTCATCATCAAAAGGTGTTTTGGTATCTGCATAAGAAGGTCTGAAATCCGGGTCTTTTATAAGTTCATCCGCTCGCTTTTCTAAATTATCGATTCTATTCAACCATCCTTGAAGATGTTCTTTTTGAGATGGTTTATCTATAACTCTTTGATAATATGTTTTTCTTCTATTTTCAAGCATTGTGTAAAAATTGTTATTCGCTGCTTTGAACATACTTCTGGCAGCAACATCACCATATTGTACTGCTGTATCAAAAATATTAATGCATCTCTAATATCCTCTTGTTTATCTGCTCCTGATTTTAAATAATAGTCTTCATAGTAAATTTTAGCTGCCTCATCTTTTGTAATATATTTGACATCTTTATGCGGCAAATTTCTTTTTCTTGTATACTCATCCATTGCAATTTGAGATATACCAAAATTTGTCCTTCCTCCTCTGTCATTTTTGTGATTGCTAAAACCACCTTCATCTGCGAATACATAATCAAGTAAAGTATAGAATTTTTTATCGTACATTTTCATTTTTCCTTTCTGTGAATACGATTTTTATTAAACAGAAAGGTTAAAATAAATTATGAAAAATTATGGTTCATTTGCATATTGTATATAGCTTTTTAACAACAAGGCTCGTTCTTTTACAATATATGCTTTTTGACCTGCACTGATAGTATAGTATATTGTTCCTGTCTTATAGAAAATAACATTTTCGTTGACATCAAATTCGGATTTTATATAACTTTCCCATTTTTTCTGTGAATCAGCTATTTTTTCATACTTTTCAGCAGGCAACATTTGTTTTAGAGTCATTAAATTCTTATCAATTTCTTTAAACCAATCCTCTGTTGCTTTAAGTGCACAATTCCCCATTCCTATATTGGAAGTATCCGCAATCTTTATACATTTCTCTTCTTCAATATCAATAGGGTGTTTGTCTGTTTCATGTAATTCAGGTTCTTTAACAACAGGGTGGTCTTTACAGTATTCTTCACAAGAAGGGTACTGCTGTTGTTCTGTGACAATCTGATTTTCCTGTACTTTAGTACAGCCTGAAGAAACCAATATTAATGATAATAAAACAAGAAATTTTTTCATAAATTTATTTTAACCTACTTTTTATTTATTGCATTATTTTTCATGCAAATAAATTAATAACCATTGTGTAACAGTCTCAATTTTTAAATTATCCATTTTCCTCCTGGTCTAATAGTGAAGTATATATCATTACAAAATACTAATTTATATTGACACACTACTTGACAAATGTCAAGTAGTGTAAACTTTCAAAAACTCAAATAATCCATAATACAGGTATTCTTACAAGTTTGTACCCCTTGCCACCAACCAAATCGAGGAAAATAGCAGCGTAATTAAAACAAGATTATTATAAAATTTAGTGGACTCTATAAAGAATCAAAACGCAGTTAGAAAAACGAACAATTAAAACAGTATCAGATTTTATAAAAAGTTTCTATTAATACAATTGTTCCGGCATCGTCCTTATGACACAAAATATTATTAAATTATGTAAAAATTCTATGTTATACGATGAATCAATTGACAAAAAATTATATGTTAATGTTTATAATTAATATATTTAATTTAATAATAGAAAGAGGGCATATGATTTTGCCAATTATTACATCTAATATTAACACTACATATACTAAAAACATTTCATTTTCAGGGAAATACTGTACAAATAGTATGGATTATAAAAATTTTAATGAAACTGTAAAAGATGAATTTGTTAAAAATATAGAAGAAGAGAAAAAATCCGTCATAACGTGGGCAAACGATAGAATTGAAAAATTAAATAGTATTTTGGATGCAATAGCTAAAAATGATGAAATGCCAAAGTCTGAAAAACCTAAAGTCGCAGCAACTGCTTGGGATAATGAATTAATAAGAAAAGCAGAAGAATTAAAAAACAATTCTAAGATTTCTCCATCGGATAGATATGATTTAGAAAAAGCTATAGAATATGCGCGCACTCATAAAAACCCTGAGACTGATAATTTACCAGGTACAGCGGTCAATGACCTTAATGCAGCTATTGATAATGCTCAAAAAAGTAGTAATATTAGTACTAAAGGCCATATAGATAGTGATCTCGATGAATACGTACCTGACGAAACCACTGATATTCCCGCCGATGCAGACACTGATTCTTGTGACGGATGTGACAGCGGGTGTGGTGATGAGTGTGATTGTCTTTCTGACACGGCAGACTGCATAAGCTAATTCCGGAAATTTATTTATTTTCTATACTTTTAAACAAATCCTCATTAGCTGTCAGTACATCTTTGTTTGCAACAACGGTATATACAGACGGCTGTGTTAAGTATTTTTTTGCAAAATTTCTTACATCTTGAGTTGAAATAGTGTCAATGATTTTATATAAATTTCTTGTATTTTCTACTCCGTATTCTTCCAGAATATCATTTCTAAAAGAACTGTATTTCCAATTTAAAATAAAATCACTTTTGAATTTTGTCTTTGCATTTTCCAAAGCCTCTTGAGTGATTTTTCTCGTTGTTAACTTTCCTGTAATATTTTTAAATGTGTCAAAAACTACTTTTATATTATTGGCATTCTCTTTATTTAATGGTAAATCACAAACATAAGTAAAATGTCTGTAATAATTGTTTGGTTTTCCAAGTATAACACCTGCAGAATAAGAAAGATTCTTGTCCTCTCGCAAATATCTAAATAACCCGTATTCTGCATCTTTTTCAATAATAGTCTTTAAAAATTCCGTTATTAATTTTTCTTTTACATCCATATTTACAGGAAGTTTAAAATCCTGATTAATACCAGCATTTTCATTTTTTATTTCTTCTGTCACAACTCTTGTTTTTTCGATTTTTGAAATTTGTCTGTTTTGCCAGTCCGGTTTGTGTTTTGACTGAAAGATAGGCATATTTTTATTTATTTCATCAAAAAACTGTGCTTTGTTTTGTTCAAAATTTTCTTTTGATGTAACAAGAACAGATTTTGCCTGAGAATTATTTAAAATGAATTGATGATACTGTTTCAGGTCATCGAGAGTAATATCATCTATCATTTTTTCTGCTTCTTCTTTAGTTATATTTAACGGTATGGCATTAAAAAGATTGTCATTATTGTTAATAGAGTCATTTAAATCAATATTATATTTGAATGATTCTATTGAGAACATATTTTTCGCAACTGTTTTTGCCTCTTCTAAATCTTTTTGTGTTAATTCCATATTCATTAAGAAGTACTTTATAAGATTAATTAAAGCCGCTGAATTTTCATTTGTACTTTCAGCACGAATATCAAATTTTTCCGGAGAGATTAAAAAAGTTACATTTGTTATATATGGATATTTATTCTTATAATCTTTTAAATGATTAACAAAAGCTTCTTTAAAAATGCCAACAACACCGGTTTTTAATACAGGTGTTTTGTCAGCTGTCAGGCATAATCTATAAGCTGTCATTGGAGAAACAGAAGATGAATCAACAATTAACCGGTGATTATTAGGGTATTTATATTCTACAATCCCTGTTGTATCAAAGTTTGTCCTGCTGCCTTTAAATGAAAGCTTGTCTGATTTTTCCATACTTTCTGCTTTATCATGTCCGATAACAACTACGGCTTTATTAAAGTCACAATATTTGTTCAAATAATTTTTGATATCATCGGCTTTTAATGTATCAACCATAGATAAATACTTAAAAGAGTCTAAGTTATTGGTGTCAAGCAAACTCTCTGAACCGAGTATAGAAACACTGTATGAAGAAGCATTTACACTTGTCAAAGCTGTTTTTAAATAAATCTTTAGTTTATTTAACTCCACCTGTGTTAGCGTATTTTGTTTTAATTCTTCGATTTTTTTATACAAATCATTGAGATTATTTTCGATATCTTTTTCTTTTGCTTTTGTTGAAAATTCTAAAAAAGAAGTATCAATGCCTTCATCTTTTGTGTTTCGGATTTGAAAATCAAAATCTTTTTCATACTTAATATTTTTTAGATAAGCTCCAATAACTACTTTCATAAAATTACTCTGTATATCGTTATTAGGAGCACCAACAAACCCTACCAGAATGTTATGTGCATCTTTTTTATTTAATTGTGTATCTACACGTACAGTTTTGGTTATAGGAACAGTTTTAATTTTTGCCGGCAGATTTTCTTTTATTGCATTGTTTGGTTTATTAAAATATCTCGCAAACAACATTGCTGTATTATCAGGTTCAACATCTCCGACAATGAATGTAGCCATGTTTTTATTCTGATAATATTTGTCATAAAAAGCTTTTAGGTCATCTAATTGTATATTTTGGGTTAAATTTTTATAATTTTGCTGTTCGACTACAGGTAAATTTGTATTGAAGAGTGTATTGGCAAGAACGGTTGGCAGTTTGTTACCCGTCGAATAGTTTCTTTGTATGTATTCGGCAGTAATTATTTTCTTTTCTTTTTCAAGGTCTTTTTCATAATTGTTCGGATTCTGTAAAAGTTCTGCCTGCGTTTTTATAACAGTTTCTATTTCTTTAGGATCATCAAAAGGGTATTGCATAGAATACCTTGTAGAATAATCGCCTGTTTCTGCATCAATATCAAGTCCGAGTTTTTGTTTTATTTGAGAAAAAGTTCCTGATGACGTTTGTTTACTGTCTTTGTATAACAAATGTTCCGCCATGTGAGGAATATCCTCATTAATTCCTTCTTTAGAGGTTTTTACGGTTGTCGTCATTATAAAAGGAGTTTTGCTTTTAACAACAGCCAGTTTATGTCCGTTTGGCAAGACAAAAATTTTCCCTTTACCGAGATATGGAATATCTATTTCGGAAACAGTTTGTATTGCAGGTTTTATTAAAGGAGAGCAGTATGCTTTAGAAATATTTAACGGTGCAGGCAAAAAACTGTTAAAAGCAGCAAAAGTATTAGAATCAAGCTTTTGTGCCTTAAAATTCTTTTTTAATTCCGGCTTAATATTCAGATATGTATTATTTACTTGCATACACTGTTCCTGCTGAATATAAAACATGTAAAGTCGAAAAATGAACAATTAAAACAGTAAATATTAGATTTTATTAAAAAATATTTACATAAAAATAATTATAATAATACATATAAGCAAAAATTTTTATTTCTGAACTTATATAAATATGAAAATTAAACAGTATATTTCAATAAATGGAAACAATGTTTCTTTCAATGGCGGTTTAAATAAAGAAACATTGAAAGAAATTAGGTATGTCAATGTTGACTTAGTATCTAGCAGCCTTTTTAAAGATAATATAATTACTGACTTTCAAGAAAATAAAATAGTTGCCTGGTGTTGTCAAAAAGTAGTAATGCTTATTAAAGAAATTAATAAAAAATATGGTTTGAATTTAACATTACCAAAAGGTATTTTTGTAAGAAATTTTGATGAATTAAATTTAAAACAAACAAATATGTATGGTTTTTGTAATATGCAGCCTGTCAAATTATTTAAAAACAAAGATGTATATGTTCCGTCAAGAACTTTGTTTTTTAACTCTTTTGAAAATGCAAATTATTTCAAAGATAAAAAATTTTTTAATTGGGAAAATATAGATGAAATATCTGATTTTAGATTTGCTAATAAATCTGCTCCAACTGATTATTTTTTGGATATTTTTTTCCATGAATTCGCTCATGTCATACATGAAAATCAATTGATAAAAACATTAGGTGCAAATATAACCGCTAAAAAATTAGAACAGATTGAAAAATTACAAAAGACAGGTTTATATGATAAAAAGTACGGTAAAGAACTTTCTAAAATTTGTAAATCTGCTGTAACAAATCCTTTAGAAGCTATTGCTTGTGATATTTCAAAAATAATGACAGAGAATATTAATCAAGACAAAATTATTTTTAACATAAATCCTCTAAAACATTCACCTTATGATGATGATAATTATATGCGCCTATTTAACACAAAATTAAATAAAATTTTACGAAATTTTTGGAAAGGTAATTTTGAATGATAAAATCTAACTATTCATATTCTTTTAAAGCAAGAATTATCATAAAGCCTAATAATAGCACCAATAAAGCTGACAAATTTGTTAAAGATAAATATATCCCTGTACGCAACAATATTTTTTCAAAAATTATAAAATATTTTTTTAAAAAACAAATGAATCTGCAATTGAAAGATCCTTCTTAATATGAAAATAGAAACAGTATATATAAATAATTACAAAATAATAAAGCGACCTCTTTATACAAATTACAGATGTTCTTTTGGTAATAAAATTTCTATACCTTCAACAAAAACAAATCAATTTTTAGAACTATTTTCTGACAAAATAGGTTTGCAATTCAGAATCCTGGCTAACAGAATACGTAATAATAAAACCAAACGATTGGAATATAAGAGATTTTGGGATATTTTCTCTAAAGTAGATAAAGACTCACCTTCATATACAAAATACTTATACAATTTTTCAAAAAAAATAGGTAAAAATAAAGAAGTTGAAATAAATCTCGAATCAAAAAGACTTTTAGATGTTGTGCATTCTGACGAATCTTATATTTTTATAATGAATCATGAAAATCAGAAACACGATCCTAAAATGTTAGGTATTTTAAATACTTTACTATATGGTGCATATATAAAAGCAGAGAAGTCAGCAGCCTGTCCTAAACCTAAGATACTTTTTAACGAGGCTATTTTAAAATCAATGGATCCAAACCAGAGAAAAATAATGGAAAAATTTGGTGCAGTTGGTATTAATGCAAGTTTGTTTAATAAACAAAACAATAAAAATGGCGGACTGATGTTTTCTTTACTTAAAGAGTTTGTTAATAATAAATCTCATATTTTTATTTTTCCAGAAGGCAAAATGGTTTATTTTAATAATGCTGAATTAAAATACAAATTTCAAACAGGTATTGCAGAAATAGTGGGTGCAGCAACAAGATTGAAAAAGGATGTAAAAGTTATGCCTGTTGGATTTTATTATAATAAAAATTCTAAAGATTTTTTAGGGAGTATTTTTTTAGGTGAACCAATAGCTTTTATGCAAAAAGATGGAAAAATATTTACTACAAAAGGAAATATTAGTTCTGAATATAGCTCAAAAAATTATAGAGACTTTTTTTCTGATATCAACTCTTCTTTAACATATAAAGAAATTACGGAGAAAGGGCAATCCATAAAATTAAAAAATATAGCTGATTATATAGCTGGTATATTGTGCGAAAATCTCAGAATTTGTATAAAAGAAGCTGAAAAACAGGTACCGTTAAACTCATTAAATGATAATGTTAGGTTGTTATGATTTTATTATTTATTAGAAAATAAATAATAGCAATTTTTATGTACAAAAAATTTTTTCCAATAAATTCTTTAAAAATTACCTCCAAAAATTACATTTTTTAGAGGATACTGTTATCAAAATGCATGTAGTACCCTGTTAATATATAATTTTGGCAAAATTATATAATTTTTAGACTTGGATAAAAAACTTAAGAGGTTGAGACTTGAAAAAATTTCAATTCAGACTACAGGTAGTACTTGATATAAAGGAAAAACTCCTTGAGCAAAAACTCCTTGAGCTTTCAAAAGTTCAAAGAGGGCTTCAAGAAGCTATCCAAAAGCAAAAAACTCTGGAAAATTACCAGCTTGAGATAAACCATGCTCTTTTAAAAGTTTTTCAAAGCGGAAATGATTTAGACCTGGATGAGGTGCAAAGATACAAAGATTTTATCAACAAACTGCTTGTCGATATTTCCGCACAAAAAGTTGTTGTGCAAAACATAACAAAACTTCTTGAAGTAAAAAGAAAAGAAGTCAACGATGTTTTAAAAGAAAAAAAAGTACTGGAAAAACTCAAAGAAAACCAGAAGAAAAAATACTATCAGGAGTTTGAACAGTATGACAGAAGAGAGCTTGATGACATAGCATCATCAAGATACGGCAGAAGCGCCTAAATCCGGCTGCTGGACTTAAAATTTAAAAATTAATCTTGGGAGAAGAGGAAAAATATTAAATATGACAGCACAGTTTACAAATACAGGAATCATAATACCGTCAAATTTGACGGCTGATGTTGTGTCTTCAAAACCTGATACAAACTATGCTGCTGCAGATGAAAAAGCATTCTCTTCCGCTCTTGACAATGCAGCAAAATCCTATGCCGATAAAAATACAAATAAAGTTGAAAACGTAAAAGACAATAATGATTATGCAAAAGACACAAAAGATTTAAATAAAACCGGCAATCACAGTGAAATTCGCGATGATAAAAACACAAATAAAACCGATAACAAAACAAATGATAAAAATAATATAAAAGAATCTTCTGATGATAACAAAAATATAAAAGATGAAAAGGGAAATACTAAGGATACACAGGTTTCTGACAAAGAAACAGCCGAAACATATGATAACAATGAACCTGAAACAGAAAAATCAAAAATAACTTCAGAAGTCAAAGAACTCGGCGAAGCCGCGCTAAAACAGGTGGAAAATCTTTTACAGGATATTCAAAATAATGCTGTTTCTGTTGAAGCTGTTCCTGAGTCAAAAGCTGACACACAAACTGCTGTTGTTGACGCAGAAGATACTACAGTACAAAAAGCTGCGCAAAATAATGCTCTGAATAATGCAAAAACAATTGCAAATGAGCAGATTCTTGCGAATGTGGAATATTCTCAGGAAACGCCAGAATTAAATCTTGAAAAAATAAAAAATATGACTCCGCAGGAACTCAAAGCTCTTGTTGAAAATGTTCAAAAATCCGCACAAAATACCACGGATATGAAAAATCCAGAAGTAAAAACAGAAACTGTTTCTATTGAAAATTTAACAAATGAAACTGCGGCTGATGAGCCCAAAATAGATGTAGCGACCGATAAAAAATTAATTGAAAATACAAAAGATAACCAGCAGGCGGCTTTAAAAACAGCAAAAGAAAACCTTGCGGCAGATACATCCAGACTGACTGCCAATATTGAATCGGCGCAGGAATCTATCAGTGCAAAACCCGTAACTCCTTCAGACACGGAAGCTGATAAAACACCTGTTATCAAAGTAACGGAAGAAGTTGCTTTTCAGGTAAAAGAGAATACTTTTAACGGTATTGAAAACAAAGACAATACCTCAAAAATAAAAGATAAAGCCGTACAGACAATGACTGCTCTGCAGGATACTGATACAACCGTTACGGAATCAAAAATGTCAGATACGAACTCTGATTCAAAAGGCGGTAATTTAAATAATTCTAACAACTCTGCAATGAATCAGGGCAGTGCAAATGCTGCTGAAACTGCTGCAAAACTGTCGGTTGATCAAGGCGCTGTGAACTTTAACCAATCAAACGGAGCAGAGGTTTTTGTAAACAAGCTGGATGCACAATTGAGCGCAATGCAAAATTCTTCTAATCAGGCAAAAACATTAAACCAGACAGATATCATGTCTCAGGTAACGGCAAAATTTGAACAATTACAGCAGCAGGGTTCTAATAAAGTCTCTATTGTTTTGCAGCCGGAAAATCTCGGCAGGGTATCCGTAGAAATTATGAATTCAAAAGACGGACTTGTTGCAAAAATGACAACAGACACGCAGCAGGTAAAAGAACTTTTTGACAAAAATGTAGAAGCCCTAAAATCAAATCTGAGCGCTCAGGGTGTTAATGTTAACAGCATAAAAGTTGAATGCTCACAGGAAAGTTCAAACCACGGTATGGAATTTGAAAGAGAACAGTTCAACCAGTCTTTTGAAAATCACCAAAACGGACAAAACCAGACAAATCATTCAAATCAAAACACACAATCAGTATACAGTACAGAATATAATTCATCTCAATCAGAAGAGGTTGAAACAGAAGACAGAACCGAAATTAAAAATATTCAAACGATAATAAAACATAATGGTAAGGTAGACTATAAAGTCTAATTTTAAGGGGAGTAAAAAATAAAATGGCAACACTGGGTTCAATACAACAGGAATTGGTAAACATGCAGTCAGCCACTGCAGTAAACAAAGCAAAAGAACAGGCAGCAAACGGAGCCTCACAGGAACTGGACGGAGATGCATTTTTGATGCTTATGCTTGAACAGTTAAAAAATCAAGATCCGATGGATCCTATGGACAACTCGGAAATGCTTGCCCAGCAGGCACAGTTTACACAACTGCAGGAATTGCAGGAGCTGAATGAATCAATTGCAACTAACAACATGATTCAACAGGCAAACAGCCTTGTCGGCAAAACCGTTCAAATTATTGACCCCAATAATACATCAAGAACAATAACAGGCCTTGTTACAAGTGCAAACTTCTCCAGCGGTTCTGCCACAATTACCGTAAACGGCTCTGAATATCCGCTCGGACTGGTAACTGCAGTTACAGACGGTGCGCCGGCTTCTTCAGCCGATGTAATTGCAAATAAAAAACTGAGCGAATTAAATGGAGCAGAAGGAATTACCGATGGATACATTTATGTAACCGTTCAGGATAAAAATTATCAAAGAACTCATACAGATATAAAAATTACCGGTGATATGACAGTTGCTGACCTGCAGAAAGAAATTGAAAAAGCAGGGCTCAAAACCTCAATTCAAAACGGTATTTTAACAATTGAAAAAGGTGACAACGCATCTATTTCAATTACACAGGGTAAACATAATGACAGCTCGGCGGCTTCCAATCTGGTTGAAAAAATGCAGATGTTCCAGTCAGAAACAGGTGATTTAGAAACAGCTATTCTTGATTACAACAGAACATCAACAACAGGCAAATAAAAAAATTGTGCATTAGCGCAAAAAACAGATACTAATACAATATACAGTTAAAATAAAGACAAAACGGGAGGATTAATGACACAAGCATTTTACACAGCTATTGGCGGTATGGCAGCCGGACAAACAAAAATTACTGTAGTTGCCGACAACATCGCTAATATGAACACAATCGGGTTTAAAGCATCAAATGTAAATTTTTCTGATGTTTATTACAAAACATCATCCACCGGTCAGGCGCCTACAGGCCAGATGGGCGGTATTAACCCTAAACAGACAGGTATCGGTGTTCAGACAGCTTCTATCACCAGAGACTTTGCATCCGGTACAACACTTACCACCGGTTTAAATACTGACCTTTGTATTAACGGCAGCAGTTTCTTTACAGTAGCTTCTCCGACTGTGGAAATCCTATATACAAGAGACGGTAACTTTACTATTGATGCAAACGGAAACATGGTTACATCAAGCGGTTATAAACTACTCGGTACAAATAACAGTCTTAATACTGTTTCGAGTACTACACCAATTAAAATTCCTACATATATAACAACAATTACAAAACCGTCTACAGCAGACCAGATGAATAACAAAGCTCTTAATGATCTTAACGGTATTAAATCAGGCGGTGTATCATCCGGTACATTTACTTTAACCACCTATGATGATGCTGGCACACATACTGAACACCAGATTACAGTCAATGGAGATATGACTGTCGAAGGTCTTGTAAATGCTATCAATGACGCCAATGCCGGTGTTACAGCTTCTATTGTTGATGGTAAAATTCAAATTGCAACTGATGATATTGGACAAACACCGCGATTTGAGCTTACAAATGATGAAAATGGCACAAACCTTGTTACACAGCTTGGCTTTGGCAAAGTTGACGAAAACGGTGTAATGCAGTCAGAAGTTATTAACTATCACCAGACAATAGGCGAGGGAACACCAGGCAGTGAAGACGCTCAAAACTATACATCGGTTTCAATTAATGAAAACGGCATTATTGAAGTTAAATACGGCAACAACGATACATTAAGTGTTATGCAGGATCCCGATGACCCGTCTAAAATGATTCTCAAATACACACTGAATGACGGTACTGTTATTACCGGCAATGATTTGACAGTTAATGACCAGCTTGTTGAACCGGCAAACCTTCAAATACAGATGGCAAGTTTTGTTAACCCTCAAGGTTTAACAGCACAGGGTAACAATACATATTCTTCCGGTCCAAACTGCGGCATGGCGCTTTATGGAAGTATTTCGTCATCAGCCTTTGGTAACGTAAAGTCAGGTGTATTGGAAGGTTCTAACGTTGATTTGGCATCTGAATTTGCTGACATGGTAGTTTCTCAAAGAGCTATCGAAGCTAACAGCCGTGTGTTTACAACAACAAACGAAATCCTCCAGACACTGTCCAACCTTGGCAGATAATTTGATTAGTTGATAGAATTTATTTTAACTGTATAAAAAGCCTGAATTGTTTAATTCAGGCTTTTTAATAGTTGTCCGAGAAAATTTTGTGATAAGAAGGACTCTAAAAAATGAAATATATATTCTCAAATGCTTGATTTATGACTTTACATAATAAATATTATTACTGCATATATACATTTTAGTTTTTACTCTTATTATTTCTAATAAAAAGAAATAACAATTTTTGTCATCGAATTACGTAACACATACAAGAATGACGTGGGTTTTAAATTTTTTATCGGAATTTACGACATAAATCCAGATATTTTTCCGGCACTTATATAAGTTTCCAAAAAACATAAATAAGATATATCAAATAAAATAGACCGCATGTTACAAGGATATGTGCGCTAAAATGTCTGTCACGGTATAAATTGATAAATAAAAGTACAGTAGAACAGTAAACCATAAGTATATTTATCAGCGATTCCATACCAAACACCCATGGTGTCAACAAAATACCTATTGCAGTTGGTATACAGCTTTGAAATACCATTGCCCCGGTGATATTTCCGAGAGCGAGAGTGTCTTTTTTTTGGCTTACCCACAGAACGCTGTTGAATTTTTCCGGAAGCTCAGTTGCAATCGGAGCAAGGATAAGGCTCAATACCAGAGGATTTATTTTAAATAAATCAGCAAAGTATGTTATCTGTCCGACAAAAAGATGTGCAAAATAAATTAATGCGCCGATAGAAACAGCTACCTGCAGCCATACAAGAAATGTATTGTATTTTCTGAAAATCTTTTCAAACAAAAGTTCTTCGATTTCCGCACTTTCTCCGCACTGTGAATGCGAGCAGTTGAGAGTTTTAAATACGTATACAATGTAATAAATGAAAAGACCTGCTGCACAGGCATATTTTATAACGGGAATATGGATAAAACCGGCTGCTATTGCCAGAGTGTAACTAAAAAAGAAAAATTTCAAATCTCTATACATCACAACATAATTTGCATTCATTTTGCGCTCACGTTTGCCCATTGTCCAGAAAATTACAACCGCAAGGCCTGTAACAAACATTGCAAGAGTAGAAAGCAAAAACGGAGCTCCGAGTATAGCACCGATACCTATTTCTTTTCCAACATTTACATCTGTATGAGCAAGATAAGCGCCGAGAATCGCTACCAGAGGCACAATTGTTTCCGGTAATGCCGTTCCGACTGCAGCAAGGATACTCCCTACTGCGCCTTCATTCAGGTTATAAATCTTGCCCAGATGCTCAACTGCGTTTGTAAATACAACACAGCATCCGACTATTAAAAATAAATTTAATAATGTTAAAAAACCATGAAAAATTGCATCCATTGTTTGCTTTCCATATCTTTACTTTTGTATATCTGATTTTATATTATAATATCTCTATGGATTTCAAATCATTTAAAGAAACGATAGAAAATGCCAGTAGCATTATAATAATCTCCCACGTAAATCCTGACGGAGATACACTTGGCTCAATGTGTGCACTGTACGGGATTATAAAGGATAATTTTAACAAAATTCCTGATATGGTTTATAACGGCATAATTCCTGAAATATATAATTTTTTGCCTGCTATAAAACAAGCTAAAAAACCCTCTGAGATACAAAATAAAAATTATGACCTTGCAATAGCAATAGATATTGCTGCAAAAGACAGAACGGGTGATTCGTTTCCGATTTTTGAAAATGCAAAGATTAAAATGAATATTGATCACCATAAAACAAATAACGGTTACGGTGATGTAAATTTTGTAAACGGCGATGCCTGTTGTGCAGGAGAAGTGTTATTTGATATAACACAGCAGTTAAGTCTTATAATCAATAAAGAAACAGCAACAGGATTATATACTGCGTTTTTGACAGACACCGGCTGTTTCAGGTATGAAAATACAAGTGCTCAAACTCTTCAAAAATCAGCAAAACTTATCGAATACGGTGCAAATCCCTCTGAAATATCAAGATACTGTTATGAATCAAAACCCAGAAATATGGTGCTTTTGCATGCACATTGTATGGTTAATGCAAAATTTGAAAACAACAACAAAATTGCATACGTATTGATAACAAACAAGGATATGGAAAAGTTCCATGCAAAAAACGACTATACGGAAGGCATTGTGGAAGAACTGAGAAGAATGTCTACAACAGAAGTCTCTTTCGTACTAAAAGAGGTTGATGAAAATACAACCAAAGCAAGTCTGAGAAGCAAAACTATTGATGTAAGCAATATCGCAGGGATATTCGGCGGCGGCGGACATACTTTTGCTGCGGGATGTACAATAAGAAAACCTGTAGATATAGCATGCAACAAGCTGTTAGAAGAAATACAAAAAGTTTTAAATTAAAAATTTATGAAAATATTTGATTCTACTTTTAATTATCTAAAAAATCTGATTAATCGTATTATTATTGACGATTTTTTAGGTATGGCTGCAGAAATGGGATTCTGGTTCGCTATAGGGATATTCCCGTTTATGCTGTTTATGATGTCATTTTTTACAATGCTGGGCAAAAAATCACTGTTTATGCCGATTATGCATTTTCTGGATTCTGTTGCGCCTACGGATTCCGTAAATTTAATTAAAGAAGTATTAAATGAAGTTATTATATTTGAACACGGCGGTTTGATGGCTGTATTCGGTTTTTGTGTAACAGTCTTTCTTTCATCGAATGCTATTTTTTGTATTATCAAAGGAATGAACAGAGCTCTCGGAATAGAAGAGTACAGAAACCTTGTTGTAACCCGTTTAATTTCAATATTAATGGTATTTGTAAACATATTTTTTATGTTTATAACAGTTAACCTTGTAATTTTTGGCAAGGTTATTTTGCAATTTGCACTGAATTTTATAAACTTTTCAAACGCTGCTATTATTATATTGCTCTTCAGCCGATGGATTGTGTCATTTATTGCTTTGTATGTTACGGCATACCTTAATTATTTTCTTTTACCGGCATGGCATGGCTCTGACAAGCTTAAAAGCAAAAGTTCATTACCAGGAACACTCTTTTTCTGTCTGTGCTGGATGTTAGGTTCATGGTGTTTTTCAATATACATAAACAATCTGCACACCTACAACCGTGTATACGGCTCAATCGGTGCGTTTGTAATGCTTATGGTATGGCTGTATTACACTTCTTTAATGCTGCTTGTAGGCGGAGAAATAAACTCTCAGGCATATAAGAGGTTTAAAGAAAAAGAAGAAGAAATGTCCGAGAAAAATTCGTGATAAGACTCTGCCGAACAAAACGATTAAGTATCGTTTTGTGAGAGGGCGAAGAATCTATCCATACGTCATTCTGAGGCGGCAGCCGTACCCGAAGGCATCCTGATATGTACGGGATTGTATTAATCTTTATACCGCACGCAAAAGCTTCGCTTTTGTCTTTGCACCTCTCATAAAAGCAACATTTAGTTGCTTTTATTCGGCAGAGTCTCTATCCAAAACCTGCCGCAGGCACCTTTCGCACGGAGTCCTTTGCACGCAGAAACTACGACACTATTCGAACGAATTATACAGGCACTAAAAAACTCCGGTTATTTTTATAACCGGAGTTTTTTATATCTTAAGAGTTTTACTTGCTGCAAGAACAGCATTCAGAACCGCAGCCGAAGTATTCTTTAACTTCGTCAACTCTTACTTTGATACGACCGTCTACGGCAATGCCTTCGCCGGTTTTTTCAGAAATAAGAAGCGGGTTAATATCGAGTTCGTCAATGAACTTGAAGTCATTAACCAGCTGTGACAATCTCAAGAGAGTTTCCTGAATTTGTGCCATATCAGCAGGTTTTGTCCCTCTTGCACCTTTTAAAAGTTCGTATGCTTTTACTGATTTAATCATTTCATCAGCATCAACATCAGTCAAAGGAGCAATTCTGAAAGTAACATCCTTCATAGTTTCGATGAATACACCGCCTAAGCCGAACATCATCATAGGACCGTACTGCGGGTCTGTAGCAATACCGCAAACCATTTCACGGTTGCCTTTAACCATTTCTTGAATAATAACGCCTTCAAGACCGTCAATAAGTCCTTTTTCTGTTAATTTTGCAATGAGGTCTTTGTATTCAGCTCTCAATTGTTCTTCTGACTGGATGTTTACTCTTACACCGCCAACATCAGTTTTGTGTGAAGTTGTTTTTGAAGTCATCTTCATAACAACAGGGTAACCAATTGAGTTGCCAAGGTTTACAACTTCTTCTTCGTTAGTTGCAAGACCGTATTTGCAAGCTCTGATGCCGTAAGCGTTCAATACATCGATAGATTCTAATGTAGTTAATTGAGCGCGTCCGTCAGCAACTGCGGCTTTGATAATTTTTTCTGCTTTAGCTTTGTCTACATCGTAAGCAGGAATTTTACCTTCAGGTCTTTGCATCCAGAGTCTCTGCTGATTGAGTCTGTTAAAGCCGTCTGCAGCTTCTTCTGCGTACATAAAGAACGGCATATTTACATCCATATTTGAAAGCTGTGTAAAGAATTCGTTCTTGGTCATGAAAATACCGATAATCGGTTTTTCAGGATTTTTAGCTTTGATTTCCATCAATGCTTTAGCAACATCGATATCTTTCAAACCTAAGAACGGCAGATAAATTACTGCTATCATATCTACATTTTCATCTGCAATAACAGTTTCAAGTGTTTGTTTATAGTGTTCGATAGGAGCGGAAGCAATCATATCGATAGGGTTTTTAACACTTGCTGCTGCAGGCAGAAAGCTTCTCAATTTTTCTTTTGTTGCATCAGAAATTTTTGCCATCTGCATACCGTATTCACAAACAGCGTCTGTTGCCATGATTCCGGGGCCGCCGGAGTTTGTAATAATAGCTACTCTGTCGCCTTTCGGTATAGGAGAAGTTGCAAATACTTTAGCTGTTGCAAAAAGATTTTTCAAAGAGTATTCTCTGATTACACCTGACTGCTGCAATAATGCGTTAGCAGCTTTATCAGCACCTGCTAAAGAACCTGTGTGAGAAGAGGCTGCAGAAGCACCTGCTGCGGAACGTCCTGCTTTTAAAGCAAGGATAGGTTTTTTCTTGGTAATTCTTGTAGCAAGTTTTCTAAAGTTAGCAGGATTCTGGATAGATTCCATGTATAACAAAATTTGTTTTACATCATCTTCATTTTCCCAGTATTCCATAGCAGTTTCGGCATTAACATCAGCCTGGTTGCCGATAGAGATAAACTGTGCAAAACCGAGGTTGAGGTCTTTTAAAATATTTAAAATGCCTCCGCCTAAAGCACCTGACTGAGAAACAAAACCGATGTTGCCTCTTTCAGGAAGAGATTCAGCAAAACAGCCGTCCATTCTGATTTCAGGGTCTGTGTTTACAACACCCAGGCAGTTAGGACCTACACATCTCATACCGTATTCTTTTAATTTGGCAACAAGTTGTTTTTCAGCTTCAGCACCTTCTGCGCCAGCTTCTTTAAAGCCTGCAGAGATTATGCAAATACCTTTGATGCCT
Organism: uncultured bacterium; assembly: GCA_949296245.1. GTDB lineage: Bacteria > Cyanobacteriota > Vampirovibrionia > Gastranaerophilales > Gastranaerophilaceae > Limenecus. The sequence goes on along the minus strand of CASFNW010000019.1, from coordinate 14,542 downwards.
TTTTCGTGGCATTCATCAATTGCGTTTAATACAAATTTTTGTGCAATAACAATGATTGCCAAATCAACATTGCCCGGTATTTCTTTAACATTTGTATAAGCTTTGAAACCTTGAATCTCGCCGCCTTTAGGGTTTACAGGGTAAATATCGCCTGTAAATTTATATTCTTTTAATCTTTTCATGATGTCGGAACCGATAGTGTGTTCCTTTGTAGAAGCGCCGATAACAGCAATTGCTTTCGGACGCATAATTTTGTCCAGTTGTTCTTTTAGCATTTTTTTACCTTTCTTTTTGGTTTTATTGCCTTTTTACGATTAATTTTAAAAATAATAATTCATTCACGATTGTGAAATCCACCACTATCATTATCGTACGAAAAAAATTTTTGTACAAATCAGACATACATAACAAAAATGCATTTGTATAAAATAAGATTATGCAAAAGGACAAACGAAAATAAAAAATATTATTAAATATTTATTGAACCTTCAAACACATATTGTGCTTCACCTGTCATAAACACATCAAAATTTGTATTTTGCGAATTTCCTGCCCATTCAATAGTGAGGACACCGCCCGGCAGGTTTACATCAACTTTGCTGTCACAATAACCGTTCAATATTGCAGCAACAACACTTGCACATGCCCCTGTACCGCAGGCAAGTGTTATTCCGCAGCCTCTTTCCCATACGGCAACGTCTATTTTATTTTTTGATATTACTTTTACAAACTCAACATTTGTTTTTTCAGGGAAAAGATTGTCATGTTCGATATTATTACCGTATTTTTTAGCAAGTTCGTGAATATCTTCATCATCTTTGACAAAAATTACACAATGCGGATTACCCATACTAATCGCATTTACACTGAATTTTTTTACTCCGTCCCACAGCGGATAATTCAAATTTTTGCTGCCTTTAAAAGGAATTTTTTCAGGCTCCAGTATTGGATTGCCCATATTAACTTTTACGCGCATATCCTCAAGCACTTCAGGTACAATTTTGCCGGCACCTGTATGAACGGTGAATTTTCTCTTGTTTACAATTTTTTTATCAAAACAAAAACGTGCAAAACATCTCATACCGTTTCCGCACATCTGCGCAGTAGAGCCGTCTGCTTGATAAAACAGCCATTCTAAATCAGAGTATGTTTTGGGATTTTCCACAGGTACAAAAATTCCGTCAGCACCTATGCCAAAGTGTCTGTCACAGAGTTTGACTGCAATTTCCGGAAACATTTTTTCGATTTTTTTGTATTCATCATACTCCATCAATATAAAATCATTTCCGGCTCCCTGCATTTTTGTGAATTTTACCTGTGTCATAAAATCAATCCTTCTTGTGTACAGAGCGATTATAACACGATTTTTTAAAGATTGTTTAAATTCTTTTCAAATAAGCAACGGATTCTATATGATACGAGTGGCAGAACATGTCTACAGGCTGTATGTATTGTGTTTTGAATCCGTTTTCGTGCAGGTATTTTAAATCTCTTGCCAGAGTAGACGGATTGCAGGAGACATATATTATGGCTTTTGTGCTTAATTGAACGGCAAAATCCAGAGATTCTTTGCTGCAGCCTTTTCTCGGCGGGTCAAGCACTGTAACGTCAAACTTTCCCCCTTTTTCTATAAGCTGTTCAAAAATCTTTTTTGCGTCGCCGTTTAAGGGCGTAAGATTCTCTACATTGTTTAGTTTTATATTTTCAAGAGCGTCTTTTGTAGCAGAAGGCGCTTCTTCCACAGACACAACTTCTTTTGCAATATCAGACAGCCAGATACCAAAACTCGATACACCCGAATATGCATCGAGTATACGTGAGTCTGGATAATTTTCTTCTATTATATTTTTAACAGTGTTAAAAATATTTTCTGCAGAACCGATATTTACCTGAAAAAAGCTGTTAGCACTTATTTTGAAAATTTTGTCCCCGATTTTTTCCGTTACAAAATTTTCTCCGGTGATTTTTCTTGTATCATCTGTCATTATAAGGTTTGTGCGTTTTGTGTTGTAGTTTATAAGGCAGCCTTTTACATGTGCAAATTCTTCCGAAACTTTTTTTGCAAGTTTTTTGAATTTATCGGATAATTTTGTGTCATTTACAACAAAAATAACAATGCATTCATTTTCAGACTTGCTGTAGCGGTATACAATATGCCTCAATTCGCCTTTATGCAGTTTTTCGTTGTATCCGGAAATACCGAGTTCCTGAGCATTTTTACGTATAAATTCCGTGATTTTGTCGATAATTTTTGGCTGTATCGGGCAGTATTTTATATTTACGAGTTCATGGGAGCCTTTTTTGTAATAACCTGCAATTATTCGTTTAGAAACTTTTGTCTGCGAAACCGGATATTGAATTTTTGAACGGAAAGAAGTTGTTTCGGGGCTCTTTATAACCGGTCTGACTTCAATTTCTTCTCCGGTAATTTTTTTAACAGTTTCAAAGACAATGTCTCTTTTTTGCTCAAGCTGAAAATCATAATCAATATGCTGCCAGCCGCAGCCTCCGCATACATTGTGCAAAGGGCAAAAAGGTTTTATTCTGTGCTGCGACGGTTCTGTAATTTCTTCTATAACCGCTTGAGCAAAGCTTTTGTGTATTTTTGTTATTTTTATTTTTAGTTTATCTTCAGGACATGCTCCCTGAATAAATACGGGAAAACCGTTTATTTTTGTGATTGCATCGCCTTCATAGACAAGCTTTTGCGCTGTAACATCCAGAATATCTCCGTATTTAAAATGTTTTTCGGTATTCTCTGTCATATTTATACCGGCTGTTCTTCCTGTACGGAGAGTTCTTCATCAGTGTTGTTTTTTACCAGCTTAGTAACTCCGTGAGTTGTTTTGCCCCAGTCCATTGTCTTTTTACAGAATATAATTTTAAAGACAATAAACACAACTATAGGAAACCACACACAGCAAAGGAAAATGCCTGTTTCAACAGCCTGAATAACACTCTGCAGTCTGGATAGGTTGTTGTATTTTCTTACACTGTACAAAAGACCTACCGTGAAAAATCCGCAGACAAGTACAGATACAAGCAGTGATGAAGATATGCAGTTTGGCGAGTCTTTTACGTATTTGAAAGCCTGAAAACAGAGTTCGGATATTAACCAGAATGGCAGAATAAATTCTGTTATGTAAGCAATCATATCTATACTTACACGCAAAGACATGTCTTTTGAAAAAAGTACACCCCAGAAATGCTCGAGATATCTTCTGATACTGCCTTCTACCCAGCGTCTGCGCTGTTTTAAAAGAGGAATAAATTTTACAACAGCTTCTTCGTATACACAAACATCCGCACAGAAACGTACATCCCAGCCTTTTATATGCAATCGTGTGGACATATCAAGGTCATCTGTAATAGTGTAATTATTCCAGCCGTTTATATCGGCAAGTGCTTCTCTTTTAATAAGTTCACCGTTGCCTCTCAGTTCAACAGCACCTTTTATGGAGTTTCTCCCTACCTGAAAATGGGTATCTAGCGCATATTCATTGTCCTGACAGCGTGTGAGGAAGTTTTCTTCTCTGTTAATAATAACTTTTCTAGCCTGTACAGCGCCTACATTATCTTTTTCAAGATGAGGAACAAGCTGTGTTAAAAAGTCGGGCTTGACTCTTGCATCAGCATCAAAAACGAGAATGGCTTCTCCTTTTGCAATATTCATTGCCTCATTCAGCACGGCTGATTTACCCGGGAAAGCATTTTTGTCTCTGATGAGAGCTTTTACTTTATCATATTTTTGTTCAAGTTCTTTGAGCTTTTCTGCGGTATTATCATCGCTTCTGTCATCGATTACAATTACTTCAAATTTTTCATAGTCCATCTCAAGGATGTTTTCGACGGTTTTTTGAATAACATCCTGTTCATTGTGAGCAGGAATCATAACGGATACAAAAGGTTTGTAATTCCAGTTCAATTCTTCGGGTTTTTTGCGCAGTTTGATTTTCTGGTGTTTTAGTGCAATCTGCATATAAACACAGTACAAAACCATAAAACCGCACAGGAATAATATTGCCCAGAATGTTGACATAAAGTTTTGGAAAATGAACAGAAACAGCCACAAAGCCGCTATCAAAACCGTTAACATTATTCTCTCAATCAAACCCTTGATCCTCTACAAAAATCTCTTTATGACAACATTATAACAGAAATAGTTTAATTATTTTGTAACAATAATAAACAATTCTTATTAAAATCGCAATATTTTAAATTTACGATTATATAATTATACATGACATACCACACAGGCAAGTAAAACATGGGAAAAACAGCAATATATCCGGGAAGTTTTGACCCGATAACAAAAGGACACTTGGACGTTTTGGCAAAAGCGTCAAAGATGTTTGACAAAGTTATTATTGCGGTTTTAAAAAATGACGCAAAAAAAGGTTTTTTGCCTGTCGAAGACAGGGTGGCATTGATAGAAGACGCATTAAAAGAAATGAATCTGCCTAATGTCGAGGTGGACAGTTTTGACGGGCTGACTATCGAATATGCAAAAAAGACCGGCTCTGATATTCTAATAAGAGGGCTGAGGGCTGTATCGGATTTTGAATACGAAATGCAGCTTTCCCAGACAAATAACGCACTTGCTCCTTCTGTTACAACGGTTTTTTTAATCACAAAACCTAAATACAATTTTATTTCCTCAAGTACAGTAAAAGAAATAGCAAAATACGGGGGCGATATTTCAAAATTTGTTCCCGAAAGTGTGGTAAAATATTTTAATAATATGAATTAATTATTTAATCAATCAATTGAAAGGTAAAAATCAGACATGACACAGCTTAGAATCAAAGAACTTTTAGGAAGAGCCAATTTGATACTGGACAAAGGTTTTCACTTCCTGCCGGGATTTGTTATGGTAAAAAGCTCTGAAATGGAAGCTCTGCTTGACAGAATAGATGCTTCTATTCCGGAAGATATTAAAGAAGCAGAATCTATCTTACGACGCCGTGAAGAAATTCAAATAGAAGCCCAGCAAAGAGCTGAACGTATAATTATGGATGCAAGAAACGAGGCTGAAAAAATTCTCAGTGAGTCAGAACTTTTAAATCAGGTTCAAAGAGAAGCAGAAAAAATAAAAGAACAGGTTCTGTCTGAATGTCAGGAACTCAGAGACAGAACAATAGAAGAAGCAAAACAAATAAAAATTCAGGCAGAAGATGAAGCGCACAGAACAAAAGAAGGCGCACAAAATTATGCTGAACAAATTCTTAACAATATAGAAAATGACCTTTCACAACTCCATACAATCGTGAAAAACGGTCAGCTCTATCTTGAAAAATTAAAAACATCTGAAAATGAATATCCTCAAAATCAGAACCGGTATCAGGAACAGGAAGACTATACTTCCGCAAACTATCCTATGTAAATGTGTATAATTGACTTTTGATTAAATAATTAATTGATAAACCTCTTTTTAAAAAAGAGGTTTTTTATTTTGTAATGAATGTGAAAAATACCAACATCAAAGAATCTGCAAAATGCTTGTACTGATTCTTTCTAAAGCATAGCTAACTTTTTTCACTGAATTGTATTGTTGAATGATTCAGTGAAAATTTTATATACCGATAACATTTATTATTCAAGGACTATAATTCTATGGCAACAAACAAAGCTACTTGCTCAATTCTTCGGCAAGAAGTTTGTTTATAACCTGCGGATTTGCTCTGCCTTTGGTTTCTTTCATAATCTGGCCGACGAAGAATCCCATAAGATTCGTTTTTCCGTTTTTGTAAGCCTGAACCTGCGCAGGGTTATTTGCAACAACTTTTTGTACAAGTTCTTTTATTGCACCTTCATCGGAAATTACGCTAAGACCTTCTTTTTCTACAATTTCTTTAGCGCATGCACCGTTTTGCAGCATTTGAGGAAGAATTTTCTTCGCTATGTTATTGGAAATTGTTCCTTTAACAATCAAATCAACAAGCTCTGCAAGAGCATTCGGTGTAAGCTTTGTTTCGTTGATATTTACATTATTTTCTTTTAAATATGCCGTGATATCGCCCACAAGCAGATTATTTGCGATTCTGTAATCAGCGCCGAGTTTTAATACCTCGTCATAGAAAAGAGCTGTTTCCATCTGTTCTACCATGACATTTGCATCATAAGCACTTAATCCGAGGCTTTCATATCTTTTACGTTTTGCTTCGGGGAGTTCAGGCATTTTTGCTCTGATTTCTTCAACCCATTCTCTTGAAATTTCTACGGGCATCAAGTCAGGCTCGGGGAAGTAACGGTAATCGTTGGCATCTTCTTTGCTTCTCATGGTTTTTGTAACCTTCTGGTTATCATCCCAGAGTCTGGTTTCCTGATCAACTTCGCCGCCTTCTTCCACAATTTCAATTTGACGGTCTATTTCATATTCTATAGCTCTTTGCAATGCGGAAAAGCTGTTGATATTTTTAATCTCTGCACGTGTGCCGAATTTGTCTGAACCTTTGGGCATTACAGAAATATTTGCGTCGCATCTCATTGAACCTTCTTCAAGGTTGCCGTCGCAAACACCGATATAGCGGACAATATTTCTCAATTCTTCCATATAAGCTCTTGCTTCTTCGCTTGAGCGCATATCGGGTTCCGATACAATTTCTAAAAGCGGTGTACCGGCACGATTCAAATCAACAAGAGAATATAATGAACCTGCAAGTCCGTCAGCACCTGCGTGAACCAGTTTTCCTGCATCTTCTTCAAGGTGTGCACGGGTAATACCGATTTTTTTGCCTTTGATATTTATATAACCGTTGACACAAATCGGCTGGTCATACTGAGAAATCTGATAACCTTTCGGCAGGTCGGGATAAAAATACTGCTTTCTGTCAAATTTACATCTTGCAGGAATTTCACAATTCAGCGCAAGTCCCAGTAAGATGCCCATATTGACACATTCTTTGTTTAAAACAGGCAATACCCCGGGCATTCCCAGAGTAATAGTGCTTGTATGAGTATTTGGCTCTGCACCGAACTCTGTAGAATCAGGTGCAAAGATTTTTGATTTAGTCTTTAACTGGGCGTGAACCTCAAGACCTATAACAACTTCGTATTTATCTCTAACCGCTTGTGAAACCATATTTAATCTTCCTTAATATCTAATTCCTTGAATAAATTTTAGCACAGAATATGCCAGAATATGCATATTACCTTATTATTTTCAAAGACTATTTTGCTGCAGCTGTTTGAGCAGACTGCTGTTCTTTTTTTCTTTTTCGTCTTCTCATCAAATCAACAAAAGCTTCAAGACGTGTGATATAACCGGCTTTTCCTGTTTGTTCATCCATAATTAAAGGAAGTATTGGAATCTCACAATTCTCTCTCATTGCAGGGAAAAAGTTCTGAGACATAATCTCCGGCATGCAGGTAAACGGGCTGATATGAATAATGCCGTCTTTACCTTTTTCGTTTGCATAAACAATATCAGAAACACACTCCAGAGAATCACCGCCTATATCTCTTGATAAATAAGGTTTTGCAAGTCTGAAAGCACGTTCAAGATGGGTTTCTCCCTTAACAAACATTTTGGGTATAATTGCATCTTTTAAAAAGCTCGAAACAGTTAGAGTCCTTCTTGTCTGCACACCCATTTTCCCAAGTTCTCGTTCTATATTCTGGTTAGAAAAAGGATCCTGAACAAGATAGATTTCACCTGTCAAATCTACATGCAAAACATCTCTTTTAGGGTCGATTTCGACCTTTTGCATCATAGCCTTTGCTTCTTTTTCCGCTTTTTTGAGTTCACGGTAATGGTTTGCTTCATAGATAAGCTTCATACCTTTTTTAAATGCTTTTTCTGCTTCGCCTGTTTTTATTTCTCTTGCTCTGTAGTAAGAAAGCATTGTCTCCATTCTGTCTGCTGCAAAGACTTTTCTGAAAGCAAAAACAATAGCTCTGATAATTGTAACCGGATTTTTTACACCGCTTAACTGTGTCAGGAAGCGGAACATACCCTTAATTCCGTCATATAGCTGCAGTTCAATGTAATTTGCATGGTATCCCATATCTTCCAGCGTATTTTGAATACCGGCGCCGTATTCACCGAGACGGCAAATCCCGGGAGATGAAATCATTGCAACATAATCAGCACCGCCTTCTATAGCTTCAATAAAGTTGCCAAGAATAAGTTTGTAAGGCAGACAGATAGACTCGGGGCTGTTTTTTGTACCCAAAGACAGAGTTCTTTTACTGGTATAAGGCGGGATATAAGGCTCTATACCCAGTCTCCTCAATGCTGAACCCCACGCAATATAAATGTTTCCCATGTGAGGAAATGCAACTTTTATTTTTTTCTTTTCTTTTGCCATAGTCTCCCTTTGCCTTTATCGGACACGAACGCATGTATTTTGTCTGAGCGCCCCTGTTACAAACAAATTATATATTAAAAGTAATTTATATGCAGGTAATTATTAAAAAAGATTACTGCTCATATTCTGAATATTCTTTTGATTCTTCTTCCCAGGCTTCTTTTTCTATTTTGTGTGCATGAGACCAGAATTTTTCTATAGCATAAGTTTCTCTCTCTTCCCTGTGAAGAATATGCACAATAACATCGCCGTAATCAAGAAGATTCCATCTGTTTCTCAAATCATTTTCTTCTCCGGCGGGGATTCTTTCAAAAAGATGTTTAATCCTGTCTCTTACATAGCCCGTAAGTGCTTTTACCTGAGTATTTGTGTCTGCAGAACAGATAACAAAATAATCCGCAAGTACAGAAACATTACTTATATTCAAAATTGCTATATCTTTTGCAAGTTTGTCGTCTAATATTCTTGCAACAACACTTGCCAGTTTGTATGAACTTATTTGTGCCAACTTTTAATTCCCTCTTTTGTCTTTTAATGTTTTTATGTGATGTAAAACCATTTTATCATGAATTATTTTTTACTTCGTTTATCATATGCATTGTCAGCTGAGGGAACGGGATATCAATGCCGTTTTCATCAAATTTTTGTTTAATATATTTATTAAACTCTCTTCCTACTTCCCACTGTTTTATAGGCAGTGTTTTTATTCTGGATCTGATTATAATAGCAGAATCCTGAAAACTGTCCACCCCGAGAATCTCTAAAGGAGCAAGCACATAGTCTTTTGCGGCTGCGTTATTTCGAAAATCAATATCTGTTTGTTTCAGCACTTCTATTACTCTGTCTATATTCTGGCTGTAGTCTATTCCGATATCAAAAATATAATATGAGTACTCTCTTGTATAATTCACAATCGTATCCACCATACCGTTTCTTAAATAATGGACACGTCCTTTTATATCTCTAAGCTGTATAAGTTTAATATCGACTTTTTCAACCACGCCTTCGTGTCCGTTAATTTCTATATAATCACCGACACGCACCTGCCCTTCCAGTATCAAGGACATGCCTGTTATGATGTCTTCAAAAAATCTTTTTGCACCGAAACCTACTGCAACACCTAAAACCCCTGCTGCTGTTAAAATAGGTCTTATATCAACACCGAGTCCGTTTAATATATACATAACGGCAAAAGCAACGATAATCGTGTCAACTATAGATTTTATTATAGATTCCAAAGTAATAAGCTGCTTTTTAAACTCAAAATCGTCTTTGTATTTAATAATTCTGGATAAAAATTTCTCAATAAAAAAGTTTGCAAGTTTAACTATTGCGGCAAAGATTAGTATGTTTATTACCATGATTGTCCATTTGTTATGCAAAAAATCCGGTAAAATAGTCAGTATAAAATCTTTATGCAGTTCAAAAAATTCTTTCATTCTTAACTCCCGTAAAAATTTGTACAAGCTAATTATATAACAGTATATGCTTTTTTTGAATTACGTAACTCTGGCATATGTATAGCAGTTTATACTAAAATAGGTAAAATCGTTGGGATTTATATAGCAAATTCGCAAAAAAAAGCTATGGACTCGTAGGTTCATAGCTATTAGATTAGGGATATGCGTATCGTCGTCTTTATTTAAGGAGTATAGTGTTATTCTACACATACTTTAGTTGCAGAAAATCATACATTATTATGAATAATTCGCAACATATTCATCTTTTTATGCGACATGTTCATGACTTTTTACCCGTAATCATTAAATATAAAGCACAATCGGTAAGTAACAAAGCATGGCTGACAAAATATTTTCCGCCAGATGAAGGATTTTTAAACAAAATATTTAACTAAAGCTTTGATATACCGATATCGATGTTAGGGCAAATTATCAAGGGTGTTAAAATTTGTATAACAGTATTTATCCGGTACAAATAAAACCATATGTGCCGCCGCAGACGAAAAAGCCGGTTGGCAGCAAAGATGAGGATGAACAATCCTCTCAGTCGTCTGACTTAAACAGGGAAAATCGCTCTAAATCTAATACTACAAACCCTTACGGTTCAGTTAATCCCGACGGAAAAAGTGCTTACACAAGGCACGAATTTCCTAACGGAAAAAAATCCGCTATCGATTATTCTAAGTCTAAAGTAAATATTGCCCAGATTCTTACGGATTTTAAAAATACCGCACTTGCAATAGGCTCTCCTCCCAATATACTGCAGGAGGTAGAACAATATCTGTCGCTTGCCGGCACGGAATCACAAAAAAGTGAACCTGATAAAAAACTCATACAGTCTAATCTTAAAAATGCCTCAAATGTGCTGGACAAATTCATTTCGGTAACTCTGGACAAAAAGTCAAAAGTTGTCGAAAACTGGATTGATGCACTATTCTTGCAGCAGGTAGATTACAAATCCGACCCGACTACAGTAAATGAAGATTTTCTTGTAAAACTGCCGGACAAAGAAACAGGCGACATGAAGCCTATTTCACAGAATCTTGTACAGTCAAATAAAGAAGAACCTGCTTCGGAATCAGCAGCAACAGCAAATACGCAGGGAACACAATCGCAGCAAACCGCCGCTCACAGTGTTTATATTCCTGCTGATGAAAATATAAAAAAAGCAATTTTGCAGGGCAAAAAATACTCTGCAATAAATCAGCAGGAAAAAGCTATTGCTGCTTTTAAAGAAGCTCTTGAAAAATCTTTGACAATAGGTGATACCAATGCGGAAGGTATTGCCTGTTTTGAACTCGGACAAATTTACGACAAAAATGACAACCTTGAAGATGCCCTAAAATACTATCATCAGGCACACAAAGCCACAAATGACAACAACCTTAAAGCCAGAGCATTTTATTCCATGGCAGAAATCTACAACGATGTTGTATATTTTGAACCCGCCATGCAGCATTATTATGCAGCAATTTCCCATGCCGGACAGGCAGAAAACTTAAAAGTCCAGACAAAAGCTCTTTCGGAAATTGCTGATATGTATGCAGAAAGATACGATATAAAAAACACCTATGCATACTATGATGCTGCAAAAAGTATTGCAAAAGAGACCAACAACAATAAAGTTATGGGAGCAATCTGGTCACGCTCAGGAGATTCGCTTGCAATGCTGAATGAAAATGTAAATGCGCTCAAAGATTATAAAGATTCCGCAAAATTCTACAGAGAAACCGATGCAGATTTAAAAATGGCAAAGAATTTTGAAAAAGCAGCCGCAGTAATGCTAAAACTCGGCAACAAAACAAAAGCTCACTCTCTGTTAGAACAGGCACAAAATATCGCCCTAAATATAGATGATATAGGCTATGCGCAAATTCTTGAAAAACAACTGAATGTAATTTAGCCTGTTTTGTTGTATGATTCCTTATATCAGTTTTGCCCCATAAGGAATTATTTTGTATGAAAGATTTTAAATCCGGTTTTGTAGCTGTTATAGGCCGTCCTAATGTCGGCAAGTCTACACTTTTAAATACAATTATAGGACAGAAAATAGTAATCGCTACTGACAAAGCACAGACAACACGAAAAAGAATCAAAGGCATTTTTACAAACGAAGAAGGACAAATAGTCTTTATCGATACACCGGGGATTCATAAACCTGTTGACAAACTCGGCGAATTTTTAATGGACGAAGCAAAATGCTCTATTCCGGATGCAGATTTGATTTTGTTTATAGTCGATGTATCAGAGCCTGCAGGCGCAGGTGATAAATGGATAGTCGAAAATCTTCTAAAAAAGACAAACATACCAGTTATTATTGTACTTAACAAAGTAGATAAACTAAAAGACCCGATAAAAAAAGAACAAAACCTTTTAACCTACAAACTGTTGTTTGACAAAAACATGCCGACAGCAAAAATCTCCGCTCAAACGGGCAGAAATATTGATACTTTGATTTCTACAATTATGCGAAAACTGCCGGAAGGTGCACCGATTTATGCGGAGGATGACTTGACAGATGAGAGCATGCGCTCAATTGCACAGGAAATTATAAGAGAAAAAATTCTATTGAATACAAAAGATGAAATTCCCCACAGCGTTGCTGTTATTATAGAAAGATATGAAGAAAAAAACGATATAGACAGAATATACGCACAGATACATGTTGAACATGACAGCCAGAAAGGCATTATGATAGGCAAAAAAGGTCAGATGCTAAAGACAATCGGTATGCAGGCACGAAAAGAACTGGAAAAAATGCTGGATAAAAAAGTTTATCTGGAGCTTAATGTAAAAGTATCCAAAGACTGGCGCAAAAAAACACCCGACCTTGAAAACTGGGTATAATCTATTATTTCTAATAAAAAGGAATAACAATTTTTGTCATCGAATTATGTAATAAATACAGGAATGACTATAAAACTTTGCCGGGCAAAACGATTAAGTATCGTTTTGCGAGATGGCTAAGAATCCATTACATAAAGATTCTTCGGTCACTTCGTTTCCTCAGAATGACGGTTGTTGCGTCATTCTGAGGCGCCAGCCGTATCCCGAAGGGCATCCTGATATGTACGGCTCGTACCTCGCCTACATCTCAAGCAAGAATATAAGAAAATAGCTAAATAGATTCTTCAGTTTTTTCACTCACTCAGGATGAAGTATTTTTGTTAATCTTATTTTGTCATCTTATAGCTTATACCTGCACGTTTCATACGTCTCAGGGCTTCTCTGAGTTCATCAACAGGTCTTGTCAATGCAATACGGAAAAATCCTTCGCCGCATTTGCCGTATCCGTTTCCCGGAGGAACTACTACATGAGCTTTTTCCAGCATCACTGTTACAAATTCTTCAGAGGTAAATCCTTCCGGAACAGGAAGCCAGAGATAGAAAGTAGCTTTTGAGGGAGCAACGCTCCAGCCAAGGTCTCTCAATCCTTCTTCCATAACTTCTTTACGTTCTTTGTACATTTGATTGAGTTTTTCAATCTGTTCCGACGGTGCGTTATAAGCCTCTATAGCCGCTTCTTGAATAGCTTTAAATGTACCGGAGTCAATATTGTTTTTGATAGTACCCAGTGCCTTTACCGCCTGAGCATTACCGCATACAAAACCGACTCTCCAGCCTGTCATATTATAAGATTTTGAATGTGAATAAAATTCGATTGCACAATCCATAGCGCCTTCAACCTGCAGTACGGAAGGTGCTTTGTAACCGTCATATGTCATTTCTGAATATGCCATATCAGAACAGAGCAAAATATCATACTTTTTACAAAAATCAACAGCCTTTTTGTAAAAATCCAAATCCGCAACTGCTGCTGTAGGATTGTTGGGATAATTTAAAAACATAAGTTTTGATTTTTTTGCAATTTCTTCGGGTATTGCATCAAAATCCGGTAAAAAACCGTTTTCTGCTTTTAACGGCATAGAATAAGGAGTACCGCCTGCAAAAATTGTAGCATTTTTGTACACAGGATACCCCGGATCCGGAACAAGTGTGTAATCTCCTTCATCCACAAAAGCAAAGAAAACATGAGCAATCGCTTCTTTAGAACCGATATTGCAAAGCATTTCGGTATCGGGATTCAAAGTTACACCAAAACGCTTTTTCATCCAATCGCAAGACGCTTTTCTAAAAGCTTCTGTTCCGTTATAAGGCGGATAATCATGGTTTTTCGGGTTATCTATTGCTTTGTGCATAGCTTCTACAACAGAAGGAATAGTAGGAGTATCGGGATCGCCTATCCCCAGAGAAATAATCTCATGTCCTTTTGCCTTTGCTTCGGCAATCTTTCTGTCAATCTCCGCAAACAAATACGGAGGGATTTTATCAAGTCTTTGCGATTGTCTCATATTAAAACTCCTTTTGTTGTATATGTATCAATGATTATATCACAAGACATATTATACAAAACTATTTTGTTGCACAAGGTAAACGGAATTTTTTATACACTTTACTATTAGTAATTCAGATTAGATGCATTTTTTATTGATGAAACTTTCATTCTTTTATTTCCTTTTTATCATTTTAACACTCTATCATGGAACCTTTGGTTCCTTTCGGTATATCAAGATACCAGAGTATCTTTTTGGCATATCTGTCTCCTGCTTTTTTTCTATTGCGGTGTGTAAAATTTAATTGCAGCGAAGCTGCACACGAAGTGTAATACGGCTTTGCCGTTGTAACCTTGATTACAGACTCTTTGTATTTACGAACAAAATTTTCGTTAGCGTCAGCGTTTAGAAAATTTTGAAGATAAATACATTAGAGTCT
>CASFNW010000018.1 GCA_949296245.1 uncultured bacterium | reverse complement strand
TTCAGATTTAGAAACAGAAACAAATTCAGGCTTTTGAACAAAAGACTTTCCTGCTTTGTGTACAAATAGATTAATATACGGCTTTACTCCGTTCACACTCATTAAATCTTTGACCTTCACTACCTTTGGATAAAATGATTTATTTATATAAAGTAAAATTAGAAACGAAAATTGCCTGTTGGGTTTTTAAATATAACATTTGAAAAAATTATTTATAAAATCAGCAAGCTCTAAATATTTGTTATCAGCCAGTTCTTTACAAAACACAAGATAAGTGTAGGGTGCAATTTCTGAAATTTTATTTGTATCTATAAACAATCCCTCAACAAACCGTGCAAATAATTCTGAGGGTCTGCTGTAATAAGAATTTAGTCTGTTCAATCTGGAGGAGATTCTTTTTAGTGCTCTCTGACAGGATTTTATTTTTATATAATTCCTAATTTCTGTTGAAAGTCCGGGAAAATCTTCGTCAATATTTTTTATTGAATATTCTCGTGTTTTTCCGAGAAAAGTAGTCTTAACAATTACTCTGTCATATTTTAGCAGATATTTTACATCTGATTTCTTTATTATTTTGTCAAAAGCAGGATAAGGGTATGAACGCTTAAAATCAGGGTGCAGCTCTTTTATTGATTTATCAAGCTGCTTTATTTCATTGCATATATCTTCTCTTTTTTTCGTTAAAATCTTATAGCCCCTGTTTGTATCCACAAACCTTGTTACCTGTAACAGCTCATCTTGTATTTTTTTTATATCTGAGTTTGGGAAAAGTTTTTCCAGTGTACCATGGTTTTTGTGAATATCAGGTTCTATTCTTGCATGTATATAGTGTGTAAATTCGTGTATTAGAACTTCTATTTTTCTTTTGTAATCAATGTTAGAAGAAATATCAATTCTGTTTTTAAGGTAAAAACCCTGATGCCCTCTCGCTTTAGTATTTGTATTAACAGTTATGCCGAGCGAACGCAGAAACTCTGCCATAGCATAAAATGTTGCACTGTATTCGATTTCTTCAGTCATTATTAAGCTTCTGATGTCTCTTTTACAATCCAGTTCAGGTATTCAGCGCTTCCGTTCGTAATAGGGAGTGCAATAATTTCAGGCAGGGTATTTTCGTGCAGCTCTTTTATTTTTGCTTCTATGTCTGCAAATTTATCTTCCTGTGTTTTGATAATCATAAGCAGTTCACTGTCAGTTTGTACAATACCTTCCCATTTATAAACCGATGTAACTGAAGGAATTATATTTACACAAGCTGCAAGATTATCCTCAACAAGGGTTGTCGCTATCAAGTTTGCATTAAATTCATTAGGAACAGTACAGTATATTACGCAATTTTTCATTTTATCTCCTTTATTAATACAATTTTACAACATTTTTTCGGGATTTAAAATGTAGTTTGGGTCAAAAACTTTTTTAATCTGTATCATTAAATTCAGAGTTGCTTTATCAAGAGCAGCAGGCAAAAATGAGGCTTTCTGGCAGCCGATGCCGTGCTCGCCTGATAAAGTACCTCCAAGTGACAGCGCAAGTTTAAAAAGTTCTGCTTTTGCTTTTTCAAAGTTTTGTTTCTGTTTTTTGTCTCTTAAATCCAGAGCAAAATTCGGATGAATATTGCCGTCACCGATATGCCCCATAATCATAGTTATAAGATTATATTTTTTGCTTATCTCTATAATGCCTTTAGCCAGTTCTGCTATTTTTGAGCGGGGAACAACTACATCTTCCGTAATAACGTTAGGAGCAAGCTGTGCACAGGCACCGAAGGCTGAGCGGCGTGAAGTCCATATTCTTTTTTTGTGTTCTTCATCTTTAGCGCAATCAATATACTGTGCATTGTTGTAAAGACACAGTGAAATTATTTTTTCCTGCTGGTGTTTGACAGATGCATCATCTCCGTCTATTTCAATCAACAGGGCAGCTTCTTTATCGCACAACATACCTGTAGGATAAAACGCCTCAATTGTTTGTACTGTTTTTTTGTCAATCAAATCAACAACTGACGGTGTGAGATGATTGTTTATTATTGTACTTACAGCGTTTACAGCTTCTTCTATAGTGTTAAAGTAGGCCATTAGTACATTTGTTGTTTCCGGTTTCGGGATTAATCTCAGTGTTGCCTCTGTAATGACACCCAGAGTGCCTTCTGAGCCCACTATTAATTGTGTAAGATTGTATCCTGTAACATTTTTTACTGTTTGTGCTCCGGTTTTTATTATTGTTCCGTCCGCAAGCACAGCCTCTAAATCTAATACATAATCTTTAAATGTGCCATATTTAAAAGCTCTCGGTCCGCCCGAGGAAAGTGCAATTCCGCCGCCGACTGTCGATACTGCCAGATTAGACGGATCAGGCGGAAAAAACAAGCCTATTTTTGATACTTCGTTTTGCAAATCACCAACAACTACACCGGGCTGTACTTTGCAGGTTAAGTCTTGATTACTTATTTCAAGAATTTTATTCATCTTGGAAAAATGGAGTATTATGCCGCCCTTTACTGGATTACATCCGCCTGCGTGGTTTGTTGCCGCACCTCGTTCTATTACCGGAATTCTGTGTTTATTTGCAAATTTTAATATTTCACTTACCTGTTGAGTATTTTCCGGAAACACTACAACTCTCGGATATTCTTTGGAAAACGGAATATGCGCGCAATCAAACGAGTATGCATATAAACCTTCTGAGTCTGAAATAACATTATTTTTGCCGACTATTTGCTTAAGTTGTGCAATAGTTTTGCTGTCATATTCCGGCTTAATTTCTTTTGTCTGTGTAATCATAAGAAAATTATAAATCATAAATTGATATATTAAAAGAATCTATAAAAGGGACTTATATACAACTTTACATCAAATATCCTCGAAATAAAGCTATAATGCTATTCCTGTGAAAGTTACATAATTCGATAACAGTTTTTATATATTGATAATATTTTATTATGTAGCGGATTTGCCTTTTTTCCCCGTTGAGCCGGCTAATGACGGCGAAACGTGAAAATGTAGCCACGAAAAAACAATCATCAATTAAAGATATTAAGGTCTGTAAATAGTGACCGGACGGACGCCGTGTGAGCGAGGGCGAACCCAGTCCGGAGTGCGAGGTATGAAGTGAGAACAGGCGAAGCAATGCGAACGACAGTACCGGGCTGGAAGAAAATCCAAGAGCGGATTTTGAGCGGGCACGGAGTCGAACGAAGTGAGAGAAGGTTCTATATTAATACACAATCCGTCATCCTGATGGTGAAATCCGAAGGTTCTAAAGATTCTTCGGCTAAAGCCTCAGAATGACGTAGGAGTAGATTCTTCGGTCACTTCGTTTCCTCGGAATGACGGCTTGGGGTTTTATTATACAAAATCGTCATCCTGAGGGAGTGGAACGACTGAAGGCTCTATGTGTGTAGATTTTTGCTTGCGGAAAGTCCTATACCTTTTTATAAAAATTAAGCAATTATTGGACGTAGATAAAAAATGTGCTAAAATACTTGAACACGGAGTACATTAATAAGGAGAGAAGAATGTCACACGAATTAAAAGTTTACACAGATGCAGATATCGATAAAAGCAAAATATTAAATAAAAAAGTTGCAGTAATAGGTTATGGTTCACAGGGCTACGGACAGTCTACTTGTCTTAAAGACAGCGGTGTTGATGTTGTAATAGGCGCTAGAGTGGGCGGAGCTTCCGCAAAGAAAGCTGAAGCAGAAGGTCTCAAAGTTATGAGTATCGAAGATGCAGTAAAATGGGCTGATTTGATACAAATTTTGATTCCTGATGAAGTTCAGGCAAAAGTTTATGAAGAACAGATTAAGCCAAATCTCAGAGCAGGCCAGTATTTAATGTTTGCGCATGGTTTCAATATACACTTTAAAAAGATTGTACCTCCTGCCGACGTAAATGTACTTATGGTAGCTCCAAAAGGCCCAGGACACACTGTAAGAAGTGAATATATAGCCGGCAAAGGCGTTCCTTCTCTTATTGCAGTTTATCAAGACCCATCAGGAGACTCAAAAGAAGTAGCTCTTGCATATGCATCAGCAATAGGTGCCGGCAGAGCAGGTATTTATGAAACAACATTTAAAGAAGAAACTGAAACCGACCTGTTCGGTGAACAGGCAGTTCTATGCGGCGGCTTATCTGCTTTAATCAAGACAGGTTTTGAAGTGCTTGTTGAAGCAGGATATTCACCTTATATGGCTTACTTTGAATGCTTACACGAAATGAAATTGATTGTTGACCTTGTAAATCAGGGTGGTATTTCGGATATGCGATATTCAATTTCTAACACGGCAGAATGGGGAGATTTGAC
Source organism: uncultured bacterium (assembly GCA_949296245.1). Classification (GTDB taxonomy): domain Bacteria; phylum Cyanobacteriota; class Vampirovibrionia; order Gastranaerophilales; family Gastranaerophilaceae; genus Limenecus. The sequence goes on along the minus strand of CASFNW010000018.1, from coordinate 58,866 downwards.
AATTGGACCGAGAGTTATCACTCCAGCTGTAAAAGAAGAGATGAAAAAAGTTCTTAAAGAAATTCAAGACGGCAAATTCGCTGCTGAATGGCTAAGTGAATACAATTCAGGTATGAAAAAATTCAGACAGCTGGAAAAAGAAGGTGAAGAACATCAGATTGAAGTTGTCGGAAAAGAACTTCGTTCAAAATTTTCGTGGAAAGATAACGATAAAATCATTAACAGAGATAAAAACTAACTTAAATAATTTATTTAGTACAACAAAAAGCAGGGTAAAACCTGCTTTTTTGTATGTTAAAGACTCAGCTTTTTTCCTAAAAGCAACATTTATTTGCTTTCATTCTGCAGAGTCTTAGACGAATTTTTCTCGGACGATTTTGACATTTACTCTGCAATCATTAAAAGATAAAGCAGGTTAGTAAGCTATTATAAAAAATTTTCAGTATTATTTTAGTCAGAATGTAAAGATTTCGTAACATTTTAAACAAAATTACTAAAGTTTTTATAAAGAAGTGTCGAATACAACAACAGATATGCAAAAACCAAAGGAGTATTAGCAATGGGAATGGCAGCTTCTCAAGCCAGATATTTAAGTTTAACGGCAAGAAAAACAAATACAGAATATCAAGGCCAGCAGGTAAACCAGGAAAGGACAGCCCTGGCAAATCAGAGCGCCGGGCTTTTTAATCAAATGTTGTCATTGAAAGTTCCGACTCCTCCTATAGCTACTGATTATTCAAAAACTTATTATACATACAGTGATCCTGCAAATACTAACACAACAACAATTGATGCTATATATATTGACGAAGAACGCACTGCCCAAGGTAATGGCAGCATTTATGCAACTATCAGAATCACTGATAAATCATCTTTTGTTGAAGCTAATGCTGTATTATTTGATACTACAACAGGCGGCAAAAATTCAGTGTTAGAATGCTTTGAACCTGATTCAAATGCAGAAAATCAAAATTATACTGCAAAAATCAACGGTCAAGGTCCTTACACAATTACAGGTCCTACTAGAAACAAAGCTATGACTGAAAAATTTAACGCTGCTGCAAAAGAAGCCAATTCCAGCCAAACATATACAGATAATTCATACTATTATCAATTTACAGTACCATCAACAGGTATTACTTACTATATGTATGCAGGTGAAGGTATAGATGATGGAAGCGGCAACATGGTAGCACCGGCTACAACTCCTACACAGCTTATACAGCAGGCCGGCAGCAACGGTATCTATCTTATTGGTACAGAAGGCGCTACAAAAACAAAAACAGAAACCGAAGATGTAATATTAAATAAAGCAGATGACGGCACCGGCAGATACGAATCAATAACATTCCTTGATGATGATGGTAAGCCGACAACAACTTATACACTTACTCAACAGACTGTTCAGGATGATGAAGCTTATGATGCAGCAATGGCTACTTATACTGCTGAAAAAGCAATATATGAAAAACAAGTTGCTGATATTAACTCTCAAACAACAATAATACAGCAACAGGATAAAACCCTTGAATTACACCTTGACCAATTAGATACAGAACAGCAAGCAATTCAAACAGAAATGGATGCAGTTAAGAAGGTAATCGATAAAAACATAGAAGAAACATTTAAAACATTTGCATAATACTCCGATTTATAACAGGCTTTCAAAATGAGTTTTTATAAGAAAGTCTCATAGAAAGCCTGTTTTTTATTAAAATTCGGGTACGTCAAACAGAGTATTTTTATTTACTGAGGCTTTAAAAAACTCAGTATAACCCTTTATAATAAAGGTAACAAATCTTAATATTTATTGGAAAAATAATGACAATTACACAAGGATAATTAAATTTTAACAGGTTAGTAAGCAAGAAACGGAGACAAATATATGGGTATGGCAGCATCACAGGCAAGATATTTGGGCCTGACAGCAAGAAAAACTAATGTAGAATACGAAGGGCAGCAGGTAAACCAGCAAAGAACTGCTCTTGCAAATGAGAGCGCAGGACTTTTTAGAAGGCTTTTATCTCTGGATGCCCCTGTCGCGCCTACTCAAAATGATTATTATACTGATGTTTACGAATACAGTGATCCAACATCATCTGACGGTACTGTAACAGTCAAAAACATTCAGGCAAATGGAACTAATCCTGAAACTTATACTGTAGATATATCATATACAAAAGATGTTATGAATTATGCTTGCTCTGATAATCAGGAGGTATCGGTATTTAAATCAGGTGACCAACTAAAAATACAATTTAACAAAGTTATATACGATTTAGAAGAAACAACAGTCGGACAGACATTACTCAATAGTTTTAATGAAACTGCTAGCTATCCTTACGGAGAGGAAATGTCAACTTCTGATAAATATTATACTTTTACAAATCCTTCAAATGGCTGTATATACTATATAAATGCCACAAAATCAGGATTTGATGTTGAATCTAACGACACACAAAATGTTGCGATATTTACATCAATTGGAGCAACAGAATCAGTAAATGATACAATACAAAATGCAACTTTAGGCGAATCAGAAGGCGGTATCTATAATTCCATGTACTGGACTGATTCAACAGGCAATCAGCGTACAGTGTCTCTCACTCCAGCACAGGAATATGATGAACAGGCATATAACGATGCAATGGATAAGTACAATGTCGATATTGCCAACTACGAAAAAGAAGTTGCTGACATCAATGCAAAGACAGAAGAGCTTCAGCAGACAGACCGCACCTTAGAATTGCGTCTAAAACAGCTTGATACAGAGCAAGAAGCTCTTCAAACAGAACTTGATTCAGTCAAGAAAGTTATTGATAAAAATGTTGAAAATGTATTTAAGACATTTCAATAATTAAAAGTTATATAAAGATATGCGAGGTTACAATGTCTTATAAAAATGATGGATACCTGGTAATAGCAAATAAATTCAGCAAAGCAAGCTCAGATGCCAAAGCACAGCTTTTTGAAACCTATGACAGATTGAGAGATATAACCGTTAGCGGCTCATCTCTGGATGGCGCCGGTTTTGGAACAGCAGGAAGTTTCTTATGGCAGATAGCAAGACTGATTTCTCCAAGTGCGTTTATGCCTGTACTTGGCGGAAACACTACAATGAACATACCGGGGACATCCTACTGGTCTCCGATTAGCGGCGGTAACTCAATTCTTGACAGCGGTTCAGCTGCATTTGGTATTACGGATTTAGGTAACTATCCCGGCTTCCCCAGTGGTGCAGCACCGATAGCCTGGGGATTCGGTATGGACACAAGCTATTCAGACGGTACGGTTACAGGCGGCGCTTCAAGTTTGTATTCTGCAAGCAGTATTGGCGGTTCAGTAGGGCTTAATGCAGCCGCATACGGTGCAGGTGTTGCAACAGGCTTTGGCGTGCCTGGGACAAGCTGGCTTTTGCCAACTGCAGGTGTTGTATCAGGATTTGCAGGTGTTGTACAGGCAATGGCTCCATATATGGGCAGCTTTGGTTTAGGGGCAACAGTTCTAGGAAACTTGCTTCAAGGTACTACATCAGCCGGTCTTGCAGCTTATCAAAATATTTCCGGCAATATTTTATCTAATGCTGATACCGTACTTTCAAACAAAGTAAGAAATATTGAAACTGTTGTAAAAATGCTGGATACACAGGGTGATATTGTGAAGAAAATGCTCAAAGACGATATCGAAGGTGACAGCAAACAAGTACAAAATATGTAATTACAGGAATCTTATGAATCGAACATATATAAGAACTTTTGACAGTACAGTTTTTGATAAAGTATTTATTCTTTCGTTAATAAAAAGAATTGTAACTTTTTATTACAATTCTTTTATTTTCCACCCCAATATATTCAAGAATTATAAAAAAGTGTCGACTAGTACATTAGAACACAAGGATTGTCTGGCTTTCTTAAAAGCAGCAGATAATTCTAATATAAACTTCATATATTAAGAAATATTAAAAATCTTATTATATAAAGCAATTAAATATGGTGTTCTGTTTTTATAGTTATGTAGGTCCTAGTGGTGGACAAGGAGTCAACATTGTTTCAAGATGCGATAATGTTAAATTTGCAAAAAATAGTGAACTTCTTTGGCTACTTAATGGCGTACTTTAGAAGACACAATCCGCTGCAAGCCTTTGTGAATCAGATAGTAAGTATGATTAAAGATTATTTGACCATGAACAGAAAGCTAAAAATGGCCAAGTACAGAGTTAATTATCAAATGTACAAGCTGAATCAAATGGAACAGCTGATTGCAGAGAATAATGAGCATGTTTTCTTAAGAGGAAATAAGCTCAACATTCAAAGATAACTACAAAAACTACTAGATAGGGGTGGGCCGGCTATGGGTATGGCAACGTCACAATTAAGACTAATGTATTTAAATGCTTACAGACTTGATCTGGAGTATAAAATACAACTCATCACTGAGGCAAAAATGAATCTGTCAAAAACTTGTACAGATTTATTAAATGTCGGAACAGATCTTGATTCTGATGACCCTATGGTTAAAAAGCTGGAAGCAAGAAAAGAACGATTAAACCAGATGGAAAAGAAACTCGATATGCAAATGCAGCAATATCAAAACAAACTTAAAATGATTGATACGGAATACCAGTCTTGCGACCAGATGCTGCAAAAGAATATCGAGCGGTCATTCAAATACTAATAAGTTTACTGATTATTTTAACTGTTTTGTATTAGACATAGAAAGTTTTATAAAGTTTTTAGCCTCATTAATCGGCACGGCAAATCCGATGCCGATATTTGATATGTTATTATCAGGATTGTATATTGATTGGCTTATTCCGATAACTTCACCGTGAATATTTATAATCGGGCCGCCTGAGTTACCGGGGTTAATAGCTGCATCAGTCTGCAATTTATTTTTTGCATAATCAATTCTTGATATAATACCGGTCGTCAAAGTATTGTTAAAACCAAACGGATTACCTATAGCAAGAACTCTTTGACCGACTTTCACTTTTTCTGAATCTCCAAGCGAAATTACCGGCAAGTTTTTTTTAGCATTAATTTTTATTAATGCTAAATCATTGTCTTTCCCCATCACAGAGACTATTTCTCCTTTAAAGACCTCGCCCGTAGAAATTGTAACCTGCACAGAAGGAGCACCCGATATAACGTGTGAGCTTGTCAATATTATACCTTTGGGGTCAATTATACAGCCTGTGCCGCTCGATAATCCGTCTTTTACATCAGCCTCGATAAGCACAATTGCAGGTGACATTTTTTCGTATATCTCTGTTATAGCAGCATCTTCATCGTATCTGACGACATTATCAAGAATCCCGCATTCTGCTTTTTGTACAGAAAAAATTGAGATAACTGTAAAAGTCAAAATACCGGCAAAAATTTTACGCATAAACTACTCCTCACTTCTTGTTATGTATCGCTACGAGTAGATTATTAAATATGTTAATCTTTAAAATAATATTATTTTGGACGTAAAATGTAATAGAATTATTCGATATTATAATGCTAAATATTATTTAATCTATTATTTAAATTTAAATCTTTGCGCCAGTTTAATCAAAATTGATAAATCATTTTCATTTAAAAATTCAGCAGAATCAATGAGCTGTTTTAATAAAGGGTTATTAATAATTTTCTGTGAATATTTTAAAGATATTCTGTCTTGATAAAATGGTGAGTTTGGCAATTTATCATGTTCTAAAAAGTCATCAATGCTGCACTCTAAAACATCAGCAATCTTTTGCAGGCTTTCAATAGTAGGATTTTTGTTAAATCCGCCGAATATCTTTTCAACAGTACTTTTGGGCAGACCTGTTTTATCAGCAATATTCTTAAAGGTGAAGTTTTTGCTGTCTTTTAATTCCTTTAATCTGTCTTTACTTAATTTTTGCATAGCTTACCTGTCAATAATATCTATAATACTATCTTTTGTTGACAAAAATAAAAAATGTTAAACTATATTTTCTAATTTTTCTCGATAATGATATAAATATTTGCATGTTTCTATTTTTAGATATATAATTTTGTAATTAATTTAAAATTAGGTGTTAAACAGTGTATGAAAATCTATTATCTGAAATGAAAAAATTAAAAATTACAAATTCTGACATAGCCCAAAATTTAAACATGTCAGAAAAAGAATTTGAAAGAAAAATTAAAGGCGATAAACCTTTTAATCTCAATGAAGCAATAGCTATAAGAGATTTTCTCACATCTAAAATTTACAAGATAGATTACCTGTTCAAATAAGGACATAATATGAATGATATAGGCTTTAATATAGAAAACAGAATAAAAAATAAAAAACCGGTGACTTTTGTCGTGTTATCTGTGTGTACATGCAAACGTCCTAACATGCTGAAAGATTGCATTTTATCTGTAAATGAATTGATAATTCCCAAAAATATAAAAACAGAACTTCTAATAATAGACAATGATTCAGACGGCTCCGCCAGAAGTACAATAGAACAATTAAAAAATAATATAAAAATTCCTGTTCATTATTTTGTAGAAGACAAAAGAGGCATATCTAACGCCAGAAACAGACTGCTTAAAGAAGCAATAAATTTAAAAGCCAGTCATATATTAATGTTTGACGATGACGAATTGCTCACTGAAAATACGCTTTATGAACATATAAATTTATATACAAACAATGAAAAAGCATTAATAACAACGGGTCCTACTATCAGCAAATTTAAGCCTGAATATCCGGAATATATAAAAAAGCATATGGTCTTTAAACAAAGTACAACAAAAAAGACCGGAGATATAAGAAGCAATTGTGCTGCAGGAAATGTGTTTTTCCCTGTTAATTTGCTTACTGATTACGGATTATGCTTTTCTGAAAAATACGTGTTTATGGGAGGAGAGGACGGAGATTTCTTTCATAAAGCATCTGAACTGGGGTTTACGATTGTCTGGAACAGTGAAGCAATAATCCAAGAAACAGTACCGTCTGCTAGAGCCACAATAAATTATATTTTAAAGAAGTGTTACTACAATGGTTATGCCGGGTCTTATTATAAATTTAAAAACAACAATAACTTTACTAAAAAAATGTTTTACATATCAAAAACTATTCTGGTATTGATACTTAATGCAGCGTGTATATTTCCTTCAATATTATTTGGTTTAACAGCATTTTGGAATATATGCGGCACATTTTTAAAAACAAAAGGAAAAATTGACGGTGTTATAAAAAACGAACCGTTAAATTTCTATGAAAATATTTACGGTGATTAAATGAATAAAATAAAGTCTCTTATATCTAAACTTATTTCCACAAAAATAAAGAAATATGGCAAAAATAATTCTGTCATAACAGGCAAGAATGTTCACCTGCGTAAAGTTAGAATTAAAATATACGGTGACAATAACACCGTAAAAATAAATAGTAATGCATATCTGCATAATGTCTACATAAGAATCGGTTTCCCTGATTCTCACGTAAAAGACTGCCATATAGAAATAGGCAGCAATACCAGTTTTAATTCCGCTGATATCCAAATAGGCGAGGATAAAAGCTCAATAATAATCGGTGATGATTGTATGTTTTCTTTTAACGTAGAAATGGCCTGCAGCGACACTCATTCGATTTTTGATAAAGATACCCGTAAACTCTTGAATAGAGGAAAAAGTATTAATATCGGAAATAACTGCTGGATTTGCAAAAACGTAAAAATCCTAAAAAACACTTCTATTGCAGATAATTGCATAGTTGCACAGGATAGCATTGTTACAAAACAATTTAAAGAAACTAATACAATACTCGCTGGAAATCCTGCCAAAATTGTTAAGCATAATGTTATCTGGTCAAGAAAACGTCCGAACGAATTTATTGAAAAGGAGAATATTAATGCCTAAAGTCTCAGTCTTGACTTCATGTTACAACAGTAATCCTGAATATTTAAAAGCACATATAGAATCTATATTAAATCAAACTTATCAGGATTTTGAATATATATTATTAAATGATTCACCAGAAAACAAAGAAATTGAAACAATAATTAAATCATACAATGATAAAAGAATCATTTATGTCGAAAATGAGAAGAATCTAGGTATTGCTGAATCCAGAAACAGACTATTAGAGCTTTCAAAAGGTAAATATATTGCGAATTGCGACCACGATGATGTGTCTTTTCTATACAGACTTGAAAAAGAAGTTGAATATCTGGATAATAATCCTGACACGGGCGTGGTATCAGGGAATTTTATTATCAATTTTGACAATAAAAGTATAAGTCATTACCCGCAGACTGATTATGATATAAAGACAAATCTTGTAGTCAGAGGATGCGTGGTTTTACATACTGCATCAATGATAAGAAAATCTGTACTTACTGAAAATAATATTAAATGGGAAAAAGAATACGAACCTGCTGACGATTACAGACTGTGGTCAAGATTGATTGATAAAACAGAGTTCTGCAATCTGCCTGAACCTCTTGTTGTCTACAGAGTGCATGAAAACAATACAACTAAATCAACGTACAATAGAATGCTAGAAAGAGAGACAAGAATCAAAAATTATCTATACAGACGATATCCATATACCGCACAGCTTTCAAGTAAAGAAGCGTGGATAAAATTATTCGGGTTTATTCCATTTATTAAAAAGAGAATTTATGGAAATAATGTAAAATACCAGCTATTAGGATTTCTAACACTATTTAAAAGTATAAAATAAAAATATGTATATAAATAAAGTTATAACAGCAAAAGTTAGTACACTTCTTGTTAAATTTAAGCTTTTATTTATCAAAAATAAAAGCTTAAGAACTAGATATAAAAGATTCACATATTACAAAATATCTAAAAAGCTTAGTAATTCATTAAAATGGGGCATATCGTACTCTGTGTATGACGGTGAAGAATTACTGGAAAGTTCTTTAAAAAGTATACGAAAATCTGCAGATTATATAAATGTCGTATACCAGACAAAATCCTGGTATAACGAGCCCTGTACTAAAGATTTACTCAAAGTATTGCAGCATTGCAAGAAACTGGGCTTGATAGATGAATTAATTGAGTATAAACCTCAATTTCATCTTTCAGCAGGAAAACAGGAGTTAAATAAAAGAAATCTGGGGCTGAAATATGCAAAAAAGGCAAACTGCGATTACTTTATGCCTGCAGATACCGATGAATTTTACTTTGATTTCGAACTGGAAAAAACAAAAAGAATAATTTGTTTGGATGATATTACAAATGCATACTGCCTGCAAAAACAATACATATCTCCTGAAAAACTCATTGTTGAATTACCGATAAATGCAGTAACACTGTTTAGTAAAATCAATAAATTCTCAAGATTAAAACAGAATAAAAATAATATAATTTTGATTGATCCCACCAGACAAATAAACCGTTACATAAACAAAAAAGCTTATGTCTTTCTGGACATTTATATGCATCACTATTCTTATCTTAGAAAAGATTTGCCTAAAAAAATTCGTAATTCTTCAGGAATAATTAAAAATGCAAACCCCGAAAAAGAATCAGTAGACGTAAAAGATTATTTTAATTTAAAAGATATATTTTCATAGGAGATTTATATACAGTTTACACTAAAAAAGTCTAAAATTGCCATCCTAACTGGCTGCAAAGTACGTTAAGACAAAGTCGAAACGCAATTTTAAGCCCCTGCTGGTGTTTCAGCAGCTTAACAGCGGAAAGATTTCGAAATACTCTTCAATCCCTCTCCCTTGTAACCCTCCTTGCAGTCGGCAGCAAACGGAGCTGCAAGTTCGGAATTGTATATATTACGTAATTAGGTGACATATACAAGAATGACATGATTTTTGCGTCATTTGAGGAAACGAAGTGACCAAAGAATCTATTCCTACGTCATTCTGAGGTGTCAGCCGTACCCGAAGGGCATCCTGATATGTACGGCATTGTTAATATTTATACTGCACGGAGATACTTCGTATCTCACTTAGCATACCTCCATTCGAAACGTGCCACAGGCACCTTTCGTACGGAGTCCTTTGCACGCAAAAGCTTCGCTTTTGACTTAGCTCCTCTCATAAAAGCAACATTTAGCTGCTTTTATTCGGCAGAGTCTCCATCTAAAATTGACATTTAGTCAATTCTAGATAGAGTTCTTGTCTCAAGTAAGAATCTTTTGTTGTTTTAGATTCTTCAATCGTTTCACTCCTTCAGAATGACGGTTTTTAAACTGCAGAGGGTACGGAGGCGGCACGCCCCTGTTGTAACATTGGTTAGAAACTGTTGTGTTTCGAGGCAATTTTTACAGCAGTCTGTCGTTGAAAAATTGCCGTTAAAATACTTACTATGTTTAATCAAAGTCACAACGGCAAAGCCGTCTTGCACATCGAGTGCAGCTTTGCTGCTAATTAATTATATGTTTATGGTAATTCTACTTTTGTAATAAACACTGGACAAAGAATTTTATTTGTGTATTAATTATAATGTATTAATCTATGACAATGTCATGAGGCAATTGTTAAAAATGAGAATCAGAAAATACCAGAAGCGACAATTTTATACAAATTAGAAGTCTTCGCAATTAATTGAAAAGATTGCGGTAATTCCGCATGAGCATAGAAAGAATTTGTGAAGTCTTCTGATAAATTCGGAAGGCTTTTCTGTCTCTAAATAAAAAATTAATGTTACGAATTATAAAAATACTTATATTTTCTAGCACAAAACATTATTCACACACGTTGAAACAACAAAGTTATACAAGGAGAAATAATAAAAATGTTTAATATCCGACGAAATACACAATCAAGAACAAACGGAAAAATTGTATTAGTTATGAACTTGGTATGGGGCTTATAATACACTGCCCCTGTGTATAAAGGAAAATTAGATGTTAATCAATAAACTTACAACAGCATTTGGCGATCACTCTTCATTATTACCCCTGTTTGCAAAAGATGTAGTTAATAGTGCAGGTATGACAGCTTTTTCTTACGACGCCGGCGGAAAAATTGAAGCAAAAGACAGATGCCTTGATGAATTTGGAACAATGGCCTTATGGATGGGAGGCTTACCGTTTTTTAAATGGGTATATAACAATTCTGCATATAAATTAGCTAAAATTAATCCTGATGTCGATTACAGACTTTTAAAGGACAACGCACAGCTTTCAGTTGCACAAAAATATGCTCAATCTTTAATAGACAGAACTGATATTGCACAATCTATTGCAAAAGCAGCCTCTAACTCTGCTAAAACCAAAAACTTATTTTTAGGTAAATTTGCTGCTGCTACAGCATTAACCCTCGCATCATTCTTTACACTTGTTAAAGTAAAACAGCATTACACTAAAAAAGAAATTGAAAAACAGTTCTGGGCAAAAAAATCCGCTCAAATGCAGTATGTAAATTCTTTTGCTCAGAGCCCTGCTTTCAAGGCATTCTTGCCTGCGGAACAGTCAGACAAACCGGTTAAACCAAATAAAAATGTTTCATTTAAAGGATGGGCTTCTTTTGCTTCCAAATTAGGTAGCAAAGCAAAAGAAGCTATGTTTGATCCCGTTCAGAACCTTTTCGTTGTTGACGTTGGTATTTCAGGCGAAAGACTCGTTAATTCAAGAACAAAAACTGAATTTGCCGAAACTTCTATAAAAGAGGGCAGTTTATTATTCTTCTTATACATTGCCGGCAAGTTTATACAGGACGGAATAGAAAAAGTCAGCGAAAAATTAGGAAAGCCTATAGGACTGCACGCTGAGGTTTTATCCTCCGGGTATATGGATGAAGCTATAAAGACAGGTAAAGTGCACGATGATGTAAATGCTCTCAAATCTCTTATTGATTCTGTAAATAATGTTAAAAAAGCATTAAAAGCTGACAAATCAGGTGCAAATAAACTTGCTCTTGAAGAAAGCAAGAAGGCTTTATTTGAGTTTATTTACAATGAAAAAAATCAGGACAACACTGTTATTAAGGCTGCTAAACACTCTAAAATCATTAAAACTATTGTAGACGGCAACTGGATGGATAAACTCTTTAATAAAGCTAAAAATACTAATTTAATTGATCCTATGCAATACATTAAAGTCGGCGATATTGAAAGCGTTACAAACAATGTTTCCAAGCTTGCGGAATTTGCTTCTAAGCATGATAATATTACAGAATTCCTGAAAAAATGCAGAAATATGAAAATAGCTTCTGTTGCAGCTAATATGGGAATTTCCTGTTTATTCCTCGGATTGATTGTTCCGTATTCTATGATGAAATACAGACAAGCACATCAGAATGGGAAAAAAGAATTCCACGTACAGTCTGAAATAGAAAGACAGCTTGAACAAAGTTTTAAAGGAAGAGTTGCATAGATTTAATTTGCAAGAAGAGTAAATATTCTTTTTTCAGCTTTATAGATAAGAAGTTCGAGCTTTAATTGCTTTTCCTCGTCTTTACTTAGTTGTGTGCTTTTAAGCTTTGTCTCGCAATCCTTGATTTTATCATCCAGCTTTGTTGTAGTTTCATCAATTTTTGACTGTGCCGCAGGGCTAAAGAGGTTGTCTTGATTTTCATCAATTATATTATACAAATCCTGTTTATCTTCAGCACCGGTGAAGTCAGACGGTTTTGTATTAATACCGTTTATAACCTGAGTAAGTGAAGTTGTAATTTCTTCAGTATTAAAACATGTTTCTCCCCGCGCAGAAAATGTTGAAATAAGTGCCATTAATATTTCCGATACAGAATAAAGTGTCATTATTTTAAATTGTGCTTCTTCTACAGTTGCTTTAATTTTATCTTCAAGTAGCTTTATTTGCCTGTTTATATCGTCATCACTTAAAAAAGGATTATTTAAAAGCATTGAAATTTGCGAAGCATATCCTGCTATTGTTGATTTAACAGAGCCAATTATGCTGTGCACTTTTGAGGCAGCGTTCATTATAACTGTTGTCAATTCATTTGCATTCAGTTTTGACGCTATATTTACATTATCCGTCATTTTTTGCGCTATATCAGCAAGCGGTGCCATCTCCAGAGTGTAATCCTTGTTATTAGTATTACATTCGGCAACTGTAGTCTTATTTTGAGCCAATTGCAATTCATCGTTGTTTGTAACAGATGCAGCTTTATCTATTTTTGACAGATGTGTGTTAGATGTTGGAAAAGAAGTTATTCCGCCGAATAACATATAATGACCTCCAGGATGTATGTTCTTAATAAATATCGGTCATATATGTATGATACTTTAGGCTTTATTAAAATTTGTAAAAATTTTATATAGTCAACTGACTCCGACTACTTGTTGAACCTGTGCAATAAACAAGTTCAACATTTAACAATAAGTCTGGCACAGCCAACAAGTGCATGGGGTCACTTCCGTAAAATGCTAGACTTGGCGCCATTCGCACTCCGTGTACCACTCATACAAGCGAGGCCGCCTCAGACAACTATTTTATGGGTCTATAAGCCTGTGTATAATAATAATCTTCTTTAAATCCGAGTCTTCTGTACATTTTTAATGCCGGATAGTTATCTGTTTCCGTACTGGCATTCACCTCGGAAAGCATACTTAAATGCATGTCAGTAAGGCCTTTTATTGTATTATACAGCATTGCTTCACCCAGTCCTTTTGAACAGTGTTCTTTTCCCATTCCAATAAGCGGAATATTGGCAATACGTCCTGCTGTGATATTTGCAAAACATATACCAACAGGCTTGTCATTGTATAACAAAACGCTGGTGCAGTCGGGCAAAAATCTGCCGTATATGTCTGTCACTATCTTGTTTAAGATATCTTTGCTGCCGGCTTCTGATAAAAATCTGGGGTCAAATAGTGCATCAGATGTTTCTTTAAAAGAATTATTGATGATTTTTACAATATCATCATTGTATTTGGAATCCCATTTTACAATGCTGTATCCGTCAGGAAGGCTGCGCTGTTTATACGCTTTAAAGATTTCTATGGATTTTATATTTCCGAATTCAAATCGTTCCACAGCAAGACCTATAAGTTTAAAGCCATATTTTGTTATCTCCGGTGTAAATTCTTCCTGTGAACCTAACATCGGGTAAGTAACAACTTTTTCTTTAAGCAGTTCCTCATTCACTTCCAGAAACTTTTGCATAAGCAGTTTTCTTTTTTCATTTAATTTTTCATCACCTATGCAGTGTATCATATTAAGCTCTAAAGCTTCGCTTATTTCTGTCGTATAGACCATAAAAGCTGTTGGAATTTCATCTTCCATAAGTATAAGACACTTAATTAGCCCTTCATTGACACTGGCTGTAAATTCTTCAAAATCAAGAGGCTCCAGTTCAAATTTATATTCAGAATATGCTTTGCTTTTAAAGTCGTTATATACGCCTCTAAAAATATTCTTTATTTCATCTGTATATTCCTGAACTTTGTATGTTATTGTTTCCGGCATTATTTTTGCTCCATTTTGTTTATATCAAGCATGTGATGCATTTTATTGGCTTTTGTACATAAATATCTGTAGTTATACTTCGTGCACTCGGATTCAACCTGTACACGTTCAGCAATTTCAAGTCCGTAACCCTCAAGACCTATTATTTTTTGCGGGTTGTTAGTAATAAGCTTAAACTTCTTAAATCCTAAATCAAGTAGAATCTGCGCACCGTCACCGTAATCTCTTAAATCCGAGTTAAATCCAAGTGACAGGTTAGCCTGTACTGTATCTTCTCCCTGGTCCTGAAGAGCATAAGCTTTTATTTTATTGACGATTCCTATACCTCTTCCTTCGTGATTCATTAAGTAGACAACAGCACCTTTACCGTATTTATCAATCATTTTCATTGAGTTTTGCAGCTGGCTGTTACAGTCGCATCTGAGGCTGTGGAATGTGTCCCCTGTAAGGCAAATACTATGCATTCTGACTAGAGGCGTTTTATCAGAACCGTCATCTTTTAAAAGAGCCACGTGTTCCTGCCCCGTAAGAGCATGTCTGTAGCCTAACAGCCTGAATGTTCCAAAAGCAGTAGGCAGTGTAACTTCTGCTTCTCTTATCATTAATTTTTCATTTTTTAGTCTGTATGCAATAAGCTGAGCAACAGTTATAAATTTCATATTGTGCTTATCAGCAAATTTACGCAAATCATCACGTCTTGCCATTGTGCCGTCTGGATTAACTATTTCACAGCACACAGCCGCGTCTTTCAACCCCGCAAGTCTGCATAAATCAACAGACGCCTCTGTGTGTCCGACTCTTTCCAGAACTCCGCCTTCTTTTGCAATAAGCGGGAAAATATGTCCGGGCTGTCTTAAATCAACAGGAAGTGTATTGTCATCTGCTAATAGTTTGAGCGTAACTGAACGGTCATAAGCGGAAACGCCTGTTGTAACACCGTATTTCGGGTCGGCATCAATACTCTGGGTAAATGCAGTACCTTTTATATCTGTATTATTCTTTACCATAAAATCAAGACCGAGTTTTCTTGCTCTGGCTTTACTTATAGGTGCACAAAGCACTCCCTTGGCCTCGGTAATCATAAAATTAACGTTTTCAGGTGTTGCAAACTCGGCAGCACAAATTAAATCGCCTTCATTTTCTCTTGACTCATCATCTGCTACTATTACCATTCCGCCTTTTTTAATAGTTGCTATAGCATCTTCTACACTGTCAAAGCGAAAAGAAGTGTCCTTGTTAAATACATCCTTTATATTTTCAAGTAATGACATTAAATAAATCCGTTCTTCTCTAATAAATTCATATTAATTGCTGATGAATTATCTTTAATATTATCATTCGATAATAAATATTTTTCAACATATTTAGCCAGTATATCAGTCTCCAGATTGACTTGTGTTCCCTTTTTATAAAATTTAATACAGGTATTATCAAAAGTATGTGGAATAACTGCAATTATAAATGTATTCTTATTTGTATCAAATACTGTCAAACTGATTCCGTCTATTGCTACAGAACCTTTTTTTACAATCTGTTTACACAGTGTATCCTGTGTTGTAAATGTAAATAAAATTGAGTCACCCGTTTTATTTATTTCTTCAACAACTGCTGTTCCGTCCACATGCCCTGTCACTATATGGCCGTCAAGCCTGTCTGAAAGGCGCATAGCTCTTTCCAGATTAACAAAATGTCCTTTATTTATGTCATTAAAAGTAGTAACGGACAGAGTCTGCGCAGACGCAAAAACTTTAAAAGTGCTGCGCGTTTTGTCAGTAACAGTTTGGCAGGCGCCGTTTATTGCAACACTGTCACCGATTTTAATTTCCTGCGCAAGTTTTGCTGATTCTATCTCAAGATACAATGCTCCGTCAGAAAATGAAGCATTAATAACTTTTCCTGTGTCTTCAATCAAGCCTGTAAACATAATAACAATTTAGCACAAAAATTACGGCCTTAAAATATTAACTACATCTCTCGCCACTGCCTCGCCCATTGAAAAGCAAGAAGTCTGTATACGTAAAGCAGCCTGTGCACTAAAGTCAGATGACAGATGCCGCCCTGCTATATAAAGATTGTCAAAATCAGCTGATTTTAGACATTCTATAGGCAGTTCGTAGTCAACTTTTGTGTGCTGCAGAGTTGATGAATCTTTTTTATAAGAATGGATATCAATCGGGTAATCAGCGTGCAATACAGGATTATTATAAGTATTTCCGCTTAAAATATCTTCTTTCGTATATATTTTTTGACCTTTTACCCTTCTTGATTCTCTGATGCCAATCATATCCGCGATATTTGATATATATGATTGTTCAAAGCCCGGAAAACTCGCTTTCATGAAGGTATAAAGACGCCAAATCTGCTGTCTTGCCATTATAAGGGCTTTTGACCTTGCAAATGGGTCGAGAGGATCTGTATCGGCATCTAAAAGGATTCTCGGACAGTTCAATGAAACAGTACCCGGCATAGAAGGCACTGTAAACAATTGGAAATATGACGCATCCTCTTCCTGTATAAGTCCTTTTACTATACCTTCCTCAAATATCGGCCGCAATGCCCATTTTTTGTCTTTATCCCATGTACACGCCGTAGAAAGGTGCATAGCTCCGTCAATATTGTATGAGGTTGTAACATTTCTGTCTTTGTCAAAATCCATAAGCCAGTCTGAAAATTTTTGTAAATCTATTCCCGAAACATGAAACCGCAATGTCATCGGCTGTCTGCAAGAAAAATTTTCAAGAATTTCATTTTTTAAAATATAAGAAAAATTTCCATCGCCTGTTGCGTCTAAAAAATAATTCGATTCGATATGTAGCGATAACATCTTTGACATCAAACCGACCGACTGTACATGATTTTTATCAGAAATAGCACCAACTATTTCTGTATCATATAAAATTTCACACCCTGCTCTCTCCAGCATGGTATCAAGTGCAATTTTGGCAAGTTCAGGATTAAACCAGCCGCTGTTTCCGTCTCCGTAAGTGATTTGTGCGTTATATTTCTGCAGTTCCTTTATAAAGTCGTTATAAAACTCGCAGTTTATATTCATTGTGTTTGATTTCATTGCGGGAATAACCAGCGCGGAAGTTATAGTACCGCCTAAATGAATATTTTTTTCAATTATAAGTGTTCTTAAGCCGTATTTTGCGGCAATGTATCCTGCGGCAACACCTGATGTTCCGCCTCCGCAAACTACTAAATCATACACAGGCATGTGTTTGCTCCTTTTTATTTCGTTTTATATACTGGCTTGACGATTCAAGATTCAAACATTTTTTTCTTTTCTCATGTTCCTTGAGTATTTCCTCGGCACTGCAGCATAAATCTTTGTCTTTATAATAAACACCGGCTGCAGTATTTATTAATCCGATATCATAGCCGTCTAATTTATTTTCTATCAAATCCGGATTTTTAGATGCAATCGTACCGCAGTGCCTTTTATCTTTGTCAAATAATTTCCCTACATAATAACCTGAGTCCAGCATTGCGTGTCTGACAGCAGCAGAATTTGAGTAAGTAACAAGTATGCAATCGAATGAAGATAGTCTATACAGCTCCATAAAAAATTCCAAAGACCATAAAGTAGGAAGTTTGGATGGCGTAAAAGCATCTAAAAATATAATATCATATTCTCCTGTAAGCCGCTTTATTGTATTTCTTGCATCATCAAAATATGGCGTTAAAACAAAATTGTTGTTTCTAATGCGTTTTACAGGCTTTTTATTGCGCTGCGATATACAATGATAATATATATTATGTAAGAAGGCTTCTAAGATGTGTTCAGGTATACAAACATACCTCACAAGTAAAAAACGTTTGATAAATGCCCTGTAAAATGGCTCTAAAAATTTTCTATTATTTTTATCACACAATATGCCTGATACAAGATTTGAGTCATTTGATATTTCGTCAAATAATGCATTAAATAGCATAAATGATATTTGCGGATATTGCTTAAAGAATCCGTCTTTTATAAATGGTGAGGCAAGAACAAGCTCTTTGTCATATTCAAGCAAATCTATTTTGATTTTTCCTTTATATTTTATTTGGATTAATTTTTTTAGCAGAGCTTTTGTATTATAGCCTATCCCATAACATATATCCAAAACTTTTATTTCTTGTTTTTTGATAAAAAAATTTTTTAGATTTAGCGGACGTACAAACTTGGTCTCAGCTTCCTCTTTTGCCCCGAATATTGAGTGATATATATCGTCTGCATCGTAATTATACAATCCTGTCGAACCATCTTGGGTAAATATAAATTTATAATGTTTATTTGAATCATTAATCATGTCTATTATTATAAATTTTATTTTATATTATGGATAATATTTAACATAATATTATCCATATATATCGCGTAGTTATATAGCGATAACACTACACAACAAAAGAGCAAATACGATTATTTGTTATCGTTATATATCGTATAGTAATATATCAATAAATTTGCTACACAACGCACATTATCATTATATATCGAGACGTTATACATAAAGTTTAAATTTTTAAAATAAAAAATTATGATATTTAATTTTATTTTTTGGTGATGATGTAATACTGCACTTAAATTATATTTTAGTTAGAAAATATTTTGAGAGAGGGATATATTATGAAATCTATATCTATTCTTATGGTAGAAGATCATAAGCTGCTAAGAGTTGGATTAAGATCGCTTTTTAATGATACAGATGATATAAAAGTCATTGCAGAAGCAGATAATGGCAAGGACGCTGTTGAGAAGGCTAAGGTAATGAATCCTGACGTTATTCTTATGGATATAGGTCTGCCTGATATTTCCGGTATTGAAGCCACAAGGCGTATATTAGCTAATAATTTAGAACAGAAAATTATGATGTTAACCTCGCATATTGATGAAAAAGAGGTCATGGACGCTTTAAGCGCCGGGGCTTATGCCTATGTACTAAAAGACATAAATACAGAATTTCTTACAATGGTTATAAAATCTGTAGATAAAGGCGCTATTTGGCTTGACCCACAGATTGTACCTCTTATAAGGGATAAATCGTCGTGTTTTATACCACAGAAACAGAATTCCAGAGCTGCTTTTAGAGCCCAGCATGCCAATTTGACCGAAAGGGAATATGAAGTTCTAAAGTTAGTAGTAGACGGGCAATCAAACGCTGAAATTGCATCTACGTTAACGATTAGTGAACATACTGCAAAAGCACATGTCTGCAACATAATACAAAAACTTGTTGTCGATGACAGAACTCAGGCGGCTGTTAAGGCTATTAAAGAAGGTCTAGTTTGATAACTTTTGTATTAATGAATTTATGATATCAACTGCATCACTTTGTATTGCAAAATCAGCAGTATGCATAATAGGAGCATCTTTATCAGTATTTACTGCAATTATCTTATCAGAATTTGTAATGCCGGCTGTATGCTGCATAGCGCCTGATATGCCAAAGGCAATGTATAATTTAGGTGATACAGAGTTTCCTGTTTGTCCGACTTGAATATCTTGAGGTGCCCATCCCTGCTCTACTGCTGCTCTTGATGCAGCAGGTTTTGCTTTTAGTAATTCTGCCAGCTTGTAAATTAAATCAAAATTTTCTTTTGTTTTTAAGCCCAAACCGCCTGCAATTATAACCTCTGAGCATGTCCAATCATCAATCCTTGGCTTATTTTCTGATGAAATAATTTCCATTAAGCTTGATAAGCCCGAAATATCAGGATTAATATAAACTAATTCCGGTTCATTGTGAACTGCATTTGGATTGTATTTAAAAGCTCCTGGACGGACTGTTGCAAAATCGGGTAAAGTTTTTGATATTATCGTCGCCATCATTTTTCCGCCATAAGTCGGACGTGTAGCAAGCAGCTTGCCCTCACTGTCCACTTGCAAATCAGTACAGTCTGCTGTCAGCCCGATATTTAATTTTGAAGCTAATCTGGGAGCCAAATCTCTCCCGTCAGGCGTTGCGCCTATAAGGAGTATATCCGGCTTATTTTCAAGTATAAATCTTTCAAGTACGCCTGCAAATAAGCATGTACTGTGTGTGTCAAAAAGATTGTCCTTAAGAATATAAAGCTTATTGACCCCGCATTTTTTTAAATCATCAAGCGCAAGATTTATCGCCTGTTCATCTGCTAAAACTATGCCGTTAATGTCTGCATCAGAAAAATTAGACAGAGCATGGGATATTATTTCTTTTGAAACCCGTGCAGCTTTGTTTTCATCAATTTCTATATATACAAGTACATTTTTAGTCATTGTCGGCCTTACATTTGTTTATTTCACTGAGAATAAAGTCTGCGTATGCGTCAGAAGAACTTTCTGCAAGAAATTCTGTGGTTCTCGTTATAATAGGACGATATGCATTTTTAACTTGAGTTGGTGAGCCTTTTAGCCCTATATTATTTTCTAAAACATTTAGTGATTCAGCATTTAATATTTTTATCTGACTCTTTTGAGAACGTATATAACTGTTAATATCCGGATTAATTTCTATATTATTACAGCTGCATGCCACTAATGATGGCAAAGGCAGTTTTATTGTCTGAGTACAAAGCTGAGTTTCCTTATTCCATATTGCGTAATCATCACAAAGATTTATAAGTTTTGTAATGTTAGTAGCTTGAGCTATACCGAGTTTTTCCGCCAGACTCGAGGGCGTTTGTGCTGTATCACCGTCAACTGCCTGCTGACCGCATATTACGAGTTTAAAATCCGGTACAAAATTTTTTATAAACTGTGACAATGTGTATGCTGTAGCCAGAGTATCCGCTCCGGAGAATTTCTTATCTGATAAAAGATAAGCTTCATCACAGCCCATCGCAAGCGCTTCGTGTAATGAGTCCTGTGCTTGAAGCGGTCCCATTGTTACGACGATAATTTCTACTTCCCTATTTAATGACTTTATATAGTTTGCAAGATTTATTGCGCCTAAATCATAAGGATTTATTACAGAATCCAAACCGTCTCTTTGAATGGTATTGTGCTCTGTCCATCTGATATCTGTTGTGTCCGGTACCTGCTTTATGCAGACAACTATTTTAAATGCCATTTATAAAATATCCAATCCGAAATCTAGTACAGGTGCCTGCGCTACTATTGCGCTTGTCGAAATAACATCGACACCTGTTGATGCAATTTCATTTATAGTATGTATTTTAACATTTCCGCTTGCTTCTACAATAGCCTTGTGATTGATTAAGTCTACGCATTTTTTCATTTCAAGCGGAGTCATATTATCCAGCATTATTATGTCACAACCCGCAGCAAGTGCTTCTTCTACCTGCGCATAAGTGTCGCATTCTACTTCAATTTTATGCGCGTGAGATACATTCTCTTTTATTTTATTTACGGCACTTGTTAGTGAACCTGCATGCTTTATATGATTGTCTTTAATCATCACACAATCACTTAAATTAAACCTGTGAAGCTTAGCGCCTCCTGTCATAACTGCGTATTTCTCAAACATCCTAAATCCCGGTGTGTTTTTGCGGGTATCTGTGACATATGCATTATACGGGGCAATTGCATCTTGAAAACATTTTGTTTCTGTTGCAATGCCCGACATTCTTTGAATGTAGTTCAGAGCAGTTCTTTCACCTGTTAATACAGCTCTTGCAGGTCCCTCAATTTTGGCAAGAGTTGCGCCAGATTTTACAAAATCACCGTCATTACAGAAAAATTCAATCTCTACGTCTTTAGAAAGTATATCAAATACTTTTTTAAATATATCCAGACCGCAAACAACAGCATCACAGCGTGTATTTAGATAAGCTGTTATTGTATCATTTTCGGCATACAAAAAATCTGTTGTTATATCGCCAAAACCAATATCCTCTTTGAGAGAATTTTTTATATGTTCATCAATTATAAAGTCATGCAGTAACTTTTGTGCCATCAGCCAAGCCCTCTGATTGTGTATAATTAACAGGCAATGGTTTAACCGAATCCGCTCTGTAATGAGCACCGATAGATTCTTTTCTTGCCAATGCCGCAGATATAATACTTTTGGCGACGTAGAGCATATTTCTGAATTCGTATTCTTCTATTGAATTACATTTATCTTTTTCTTTAAAGTCTGAATCTAACTTATTAATTTCAGACATTGCTCTTAATAGGGAATTTTCAGTTCTGATTATTCCTACATTTTTCCACATAATATTCTTAAGTTTTTGTTTTAATTCTTCAGCATCTATTTCATCGCTAGAGTCTGACTCGTCATCAGTGTATTTTTTGATTGTTTTCATAATCTTTTCATCGATAATGTTTGAAGGCTGCAGATTTGCTGTAGAGAGCGTATTTACAAGCTCATAAGCTGAAACCACACATTCCAGAAGCGAATTGCTTGCCAGTCTGTTTGCGCCATGTAAAGAAGTGCAAGCTACTTCCCCTATTGCATACAAATTATCAATTGATGTTTTGCCGTTAATCTCAGTCTTAATACCACCCATACAATAATGCGCAGCAGGCGATACCGGAATAAAATCTTTTGTTACATCAATACCATTTTCTAGACAGCATTTATAAATATTAGGGAATCTGGACTTAAATTTTGATATTTCAATAAGTGTTGCATCCAAAAATACTCTGTTGCCTCTTGATAGTTGTGAATAAATTGCACGTGCAACTATATCTCTCGGTGCAAGGTCTTTCTGCGGGTGATTTTCCATAAAATATTCACCCTTATCATTTATAAGCTTAGCTCCTTCTCCTCTTACAGATTCTGATATAAGAAATCTGGAATCATCATTTTCAAGTGACAGTGCAGTAGGATGAAACTGGATAAATTCCATGTCCTTTATTTTTGCATTAGCTCTTATCCCCAAAGCCAATCCGTCTCCGGTTGTAACTGAGGGATTTGTTGTGTATTTGTAAATCTGTCCTGTGCCGCCTGTCGCAAGTATTGTTACCGGAGCATAGACAGTTTCACGTTCTTTAGTGGCAGAATTGTACGAAATTATACCTCTACACTTATTTTTTGAATCAACAAGTAAATCTACAGCCAAAGTCTGTTCGTATATAGTAATATTTGATGAAATTACGGGATCATTTTTTACCTTATTAACAAGGGCCTTTTCTATTCCGTATCCTGTCGCATCGCCGCCGACATGCAAAATACGTCTTACACTGTGTGCTCCTTCCAGTGTAAAGTTAAGCTGATTTTGGTCATTTTTGTCAAACTCAACTCCGTACTTCATTAAGTCTTTGATGGCGTACTGGCTGTTTTCAGAAATGAACTTTACTACATTAAAGTCGCATAACCCGCACCCTGCCTTAATTGTATCAGCAACATGCAGACTAATTGAGTCCGGTTTATTTTCTGGAAGAACGCCAACAATACCACCTTGCGCATATCTTGAGTTACATTCGGCAAGTTGGGATTTTGTTAACAAAAGAATCCCATCCGGAAGATTAACTGTTTCAGAAAGTTTAATGGCTGCATATAGCCCCGCTATACCGCTGCCAACAATAATTACAGAATAAGTTGAATGTTTCATCGGCATGATTTACCTCTTCACATAATAATAATACAAAAAATAATTTTTTACTACTAGCTATGCAGGGGAGTTATATACAACTTTGCTCCCAAATATGGCTATAATGTCATTCCTGTATATGTTACGTAATTCAATGACAGATTTTATATATTGATAATATTTATTATGTAAAATTTAATTAGCAGCGAAGATGCACACGAAGTGTAATACGGCTTTGCCATTGTAACCTTGATTACAGACTCATTGTATTTACGAACAAAATTTTCGTTAGCGTCAGCGTTTAGAAAATTTTGGAGTAAATGCATTAGAGCTGTTTTAATCAGCGTTTTTTCTTTCTTTTGGTTCGTTTTCTTTCTTTTAATCAAGGACTCCGTTTTGAGTTGACTAAATGTCAAGTCAAAATGGAGGGAAAAGAAAGAAGAAAAGAAAGAAAATGAACGTAAGAAAAAACATTTATTCTTTTTATTTGTTCATTTTTTCTTTTTGTTGCTATGCAAAAAGAAAAAACGAACCAAAATATTCAAGAGCATCCTGATATGTATGGCTCGTACCTCGCCTACATCTCAAGCAAGAAAAACATGCTTATCAAAAGAAACAGTAAGTATTTTAGCGGCAATTTTTCAGCGACAGGCTGCTGCAAAAATTGCTTCAAAACACAACTGTTTCTAACCAAGGTTACAACAGGGGCGTGCCGCAACTGTTTCTAACCAAGGTTACAACAGGGGCGTGCCGCCCCCGTACCCCCTGCTGTTTATTAAAAAACTTTTTAATTTCATATAATAAATATTATCAATATATTAAATCTGTCATCAAAATACGTAACACATACAATTTCGGACTTGCAGTTCCTCTTGTTGCCAGCAGCAAGAAGGGTTACAGGGTGGTGTTCGATGAGTATCTCGGAATCTTGCCGGTGGTGATACCCTTGAAACACAAGGTAGGGGTATAAAATCACGTTTTGACCTTATCTCAAGTGGTTTTACAGCCAGCTTAGGGCTACAGTTTTAGACTTTTTAATGTAAACTGCAACATAAATCCCCTATGTAGAACAGTAAAAATTCACTGGCAAGTGTGTTACCAGATTAGATATTTTTCTCTATTGCCAATTCTCTTTGACTCGATTTTTATCCAAATTTGCATTTAATAAATGTTAGAGATATTGTAAATTAACATGGCTGTGTATAAATTCTATTTAAATAACAATTTTATGCCTATGAGATTAATATGTTAACTTTTGTTAATAAATGTATACATGACTAACAAATTTTTTTGTATTTAGTTATTAAGCAAATATAATCAGAGACCTACATCTAAAACGGAGGAAAAATGATACAACAACCCACATTGCCTGTACAGCAGTCTGCAGTACAACAGCAATTACAACAGAATCAGGTGCCTGTGTTTCCAGTTGCACCTCCACCAGAATTTAATGCTATCAAAATTAACATTACAGGTGCTAATGTAAGTGCACCATCACAAGCTACTTCTCAACTTCCGGCTGCAGTACCCCAACAGGATCAAAAAATTAATTATATGGCATAAATAATAAAGCAACAGGTTAACAACTGTTGCTTTTAATTGTGAAATAATTCGTAATAAGAAGAACAAATGCAAATTTTTGTGATTTTTATTGAAAAGATATGCGTCTTTATGTATTGAAGACTTGTTGCTAAAATAACAACACTAGAATAGATAAAATATTTATAATATTTTGTTAAGTTTTATTAAAAGTATATCAAATAATAGCAATTTTTAATCTTGAGTTCTATTTAATAAGTACCAAGAGAATTAAAAGGGGAAAAAAATGATACAATCACCTTCAACAGCATACACAGCACCAGTGCAGCCATATTATACACAGCCTGCACCGGAATATAATGCAATTAAAATTAATATAGTTGACCCGAAAGTTAATGCACCGGGTTCTCAGGTACCAGCTCCTGTATATAATTACCCGCAGGCATCTGTATATAATTATCCGCAGACCCAGCAAGCACCTGTATATTACCCGCAGGTACAAACAGCACCAGTTCAACAGCAAGGCCAAGTCATTATGCAGCAACCGGCTCCGCAACAGCCTGTTACTGTGCCTGCACCACAAGTAGTTAATCAACAAACAGTAAATCAAGTACCGCCGTCAGTAATTGAACAACCTGCACAACAAGCTCCGGCTCAAGTTTCTGCTCCGGAAGCTCCTGCTGCGACAGCAGCTCCTGTTGCAGCTGTAGATGTACCTTCTTTTACACAGCGTATTAAATCAGACAATCTTGAAGATGTTGGCAAAGCAATAGAAGAAGTTGCAGATATTGCACAGACAAGACCGGCTCCTGAATTATTAGATACAGATTTAATGGAAGCTTTGTTAGGTGTAATCGGTAAAGACAGCAGTACTTTAGAAGCGCCGACAGAAAGACAAAAAGAATTGAGACAGCAAGTTCTTGAAGGTAAACAACTTTCTGAAGCTGATATGGCAGAAGCTAATAAAATTACTCCTCTCGAAATGGCGGAAAGAAATAAACAATATGCACTGTTTACAACTGCAATTTTACAAGGCCAGTTAATTGATGAATTTAAGAAAACTAATAATGTAACTCCTGATATCAAAGATTTGCCCGGTATGGAACAGATTGTTTTAACAATTAAAGATAACCCGAATCCGATGTTGAGAGCAAGCGGTTTAGCAGCACTTGCATATAATGCAAGACCTGAATATAAGCCGGTTATGAAAGAAATCTTCGAACTTTCTAAACAGGATGCAGATGAAAATGTAAGAAAAGTTGCAGAAGAAGGTCTGGCTAAACTTGCTACAGTTGCTGATGCAGCATAAACTCCCGCACAGGCAGCGTAAACAAAAATAGTATATATTAAAAAATCCCTGTTAAACAAACAGGGATTTTTTAATATTTGTAAATATATAGACCTCTTTTAAAAATTAAGCTTTAATAAAAATATGTCTGAAGAAATTAGTGAAAAAGTAATAAATATTTTTAGCAAACACATAAAGCATAAAGCCACAAACCCTGACGAAAAAGTCAAGACTTTTGCAGGTTTCAGCTATGTAAGAATGGACAAAGACGCTAACGGATATCCTTTCAAGGAAGAGTATCTGCTTGATTATGCAAAAGACTGCCACTATATTGTCAAGGTTATGAGAGAAAAGAACGGTTCACCGTCTTTATACAGTTATAATGTGCCGAATGACAAACTTCTTGATTTTCTCTTGATGTTTAGAAATAATGAGCTTAACGGAACAATTATTGAAATAGATAAGTTTTTGCCGAAAAATATAATATAAGTTATGAAAAAGTTAGACAATAATACTCTCGACAGGCTTTTATACAGCGTTAACAAGCCTTATCAATATGCGGGTCATGAACTATATTCTTTTAATAAAGATTTTGACTCTTCTGAAGTGCGTTTTGCTATAGCTTTTCCGGACAAATATGAAGTTGGTGCGAGCAATCTCGGACACAGAATAATTTATGATATTTTAAATTCAATAGACGGATGCATGTGCGATAGAGCCTATGCACCGGATATTGACTGCAAGGATGAACTCAAAAAGCAAGAATTACTGCTTTACGGTGTAGAATCAAAAGTTTGTTTGAAAGAGTTTGATTTGCTGGGCTTTTCTTTACAGTATGAACTTGCTTATCCAACCGTACTTGCAATGCTGGACATGTCAGGCATTCCGATTAGGAATAAGGACCGAAACGAAAATGACCCGATTATTCTTTCAGGCGGTCCATGCGTTTTTAACCCCGAACCTGTTAAAGACTTTATTGACGGTTTTTTAATAGGTGACGGAGAGGATATTCTGAAAGAAATCGTTGAAGCATACAAAAATGCAAAGAAACAGAACAAATCAAGAAAAGAAACACTTGAAATTCTTTCAAAAATAGACGGGATGTATGTGCCTGAATTTTATACAGAAGGTACAAAGATAAATAAACGCATATACAATTTTTCTGTAAACACTGCACCTGTTAAGTATCCTGTACCTTTTTCCACATCAATACACGACAGAGCCGTAACAGAAATCAGACGCGGCTGTGGCAGAATGTGCCGTTTCTGTCAGCCAGGGCACGTAAATCTACCAATCAGGGAAAGAAAAGCGGAAGACATTATTAAAATAACAAAAGAGCTTGTTAAAAATACAGGATATGATGAATTTTCAATGTTGTCACTATCATCAAATGATTATACAAACATAGAGCCCGTATTAGAAGAACTTACCTGCTTTTTCAGAGACAAGAAAGTTTCAGCATCTCTTCCCAGCCAGAGAATAGATCGTTTTAACGTAAGATTATCAAACCTTGTAAAAGATGTAAGGAAAACGACCATAACACTTGCGCCGGAAGCAGGTTCTCAGCGTTTAAGAGATGTAATAAACAAAAATATAACAAGAGACCAGATAGTTAATACCACTCTTGATTGTTACAAAAACGGTTATGACAGCATAAAATACTACTTTATACTTGGACTTCCTACAGAAACTTATGAAGATATAGATGAAATGATTGAATTGCTCTCATCTATAAGGCATAAAGCAAAACAAATAAAGAATGAACTGGGCTTAAAACAGGATTTAAAGCTTAATTGCACACTTTCCATATTTGTTCCGAAGCCCTTTACTCCTTTTCAATGGACAGGTCAGGATTCTTTAGAAACAATTTCTCAAAAAATAGCTTATATAAGAGAAAAATCAAAACTGCTAAAAAGTGTACGTATTAAAATTCACGAAAAATATATTTCAGAAATTGAAGCGGTACTCACCAGAGGCGACAGCAGTTTGTGTGCCTATATTGAAAACCTTTATAAGAACGGATGCTATCTCGATACATGGGATGAGAACTTTGATAAGGACAAATGGTATAAAATTGCACAAGATTCAGGATTCAGCATTGGTGAGCTTGCTCAAAAAGTTTTTGATATAGATGAACAGCTGCCCTGGGATTTTATTAATGTAGGAATAAGAAAAGAATGGTTCCAAAATGAATATAAAAAAGCACTTGCAAGTACACCGAGTGTCCCATGTGAAACAAAATGTTCAAACTGTGGAATTTGTCAGGAATATAGAGTACACAAGGTTACTGATGAACCATACACGCCGGTATTATCAAAAAATAAAGATTATTCAGATGTTGTGATGCATAAGTATAGAGCAAAAGTCACCAAGAAAGGCTATTTAAAATTCCTTTCGCATCTGGACTGGCAGAATACTCTTGTTAAAGGGCTTTTTAGAAGCGGGCTGCCGGTTGTATTTACGGAAGGCTTTAATCCGATACCTAAAATTTCACTGGGTGCTGCATTGCCTATTTTTATAGAAAGTGAGACGGAATTTATCGATTTTGAGTTATACGGCACACACGATACAGAACAGATAAAAGATATTTTAAACAATTCATTTGACCCTATGGCTCGTATTATTAAAATATATGAAATTGATAAAAGTACTAAATCATTGGATATTACAACCCAATGGGCAAAATATGAAATTACACCATTAGAAAAAAATCTTTCAAATTTTAAGAATTTAATGTATATTAAAGATAAGCTTACTTCACAGAATGAAATATTTCTAAAGAAGAAGACAAAAAAAGGTATAGACAAATTAATTAACATTAAACAATCAGTAAAAGATGTTGAACTCAAGGATAATAAGCTCTATGTAACCTTGAAAACGGGTCAAAATCAAGAGATACCGTCAGTTCGTGCTGATGATTTGATGAAAATTTTCTATCCCGAAGATAAATTTGAAATTACAAGACTGGTTCTTTTCGATGAAAATATGCAGGTCTTGTAACAATAAAGAGTTTTTACAGTTTTAAAGGAAAATATTTATGTCAAAATCAATAGTTATTGCGGAACGTGACAATATTGCAGCGGTTTTCGAAGACAATAAAGCTACAGAATTTTTTATTCACAGAGGAGAAATTCTTCTTGGCGACGTATATTTAAGTAAAGTAGAAAATATACTCCCGAGTATAGAGGCAGCATTTGTAGATGTAGGTTCAGACAAAATGGGCTTTTTACATGCGGCTGATGTTATAGGCAAAGGAGGTTTACAGGATAAACTTTCACCAAAACAAAATCTGGTTGTACAGGTAGTAAAAGAGCCTACCGGGCATAAAGGGCCGAGAGTTACTACGTCGATAAGCCTTCCGGGCAGATTTTGCGTTCTTATGCCTCAAGAGGCAGGTATCAGCGTCAGTAAAAAAATTATGTCTTCTAAGGAAAGAGCGAGACTGAAATCTATAGTAAGTCTTATAAAACCTGTCGGACTCGGTGTAATTATAAGAACAGAAGCAGAAGGACAAACAGAGGCAGAAATTCAGGAGGATTTGGAAATTCTTCTTGAAAAATGGAATACGATTGTAACTCAGGCAGAACTTGTTGACGCACCAAACCTTTTATACAGGGATCAGGATTTATTATACAGAGTAATAAGAGAAGCCTGCACAGAAGACGTAAAAGAGATTGTTGTAGATACTCCTTATGCGATGCACAGAACACAGCAGCTGATACAGAACTGGAATCTTAACAAAAATATTGATATTTCCGTGTACAAAGGCAGTGAACCGCTTCTGGTTGCATCAGGCGTCAAAAAAGAAATAGAGCAAGCATTACAGATTAAAGTAAATCTTCCCTCGGGCGGATATCTGTTTATTCAGACAACAGAGGCTCTTACTGTAATTGATGTTAACAGCGGTAAATTTATAAGTTCTGCGACTCAGGATGAAACTATCTTGAAGACAAATAAAGAAGCTGTTGTGGAAATAGCCAGACAGCTGAAGTTGAGAAACATCGGCGGTATGATTATTATTGACTTTATAGATATGCTTAGCCGCGCAGACAAAATTGCTATTATGGAAGAACTGGAGCTTGCTGTAGAAACAGACAAAGCTAAGCCTCAGGTAGGACAGTTATCTGATTTGGGACTTGTTGAAATGACAAGACACAGACAGGGACAAAGCCTTGCTGAAATATTCACAAAGAAATGTCCTCACTGCAACGGCACAGGCCATATCTTAGAAGATTTCGGATTTGCTTCATCTCTGACAGAAGGTGAAAACCGTTCTAAAGCTGCTAAATTGAAACTGCCGATGAATGGTAAAAACAAACATAATGATAAAAACAATAAAGTATTTAATCATCAGCATAATACTCAAAAGAATGATTACGACAGAAGAAATCACATAAATGATGAACAAAACACCTCTGAAAATCAGCAGTCAGAAGAATTTGTAAAATCAGAATCTAAAAACAGACGTTTCAATAAAAACAGAAAAAATAACAGAAACAAACGTGAAGACAATATTAAACAACAGAACGCAGAAATTGAAGTTGCGGAAATAATTGAGCCTGCTGTAGTTACGGATAACAAACCTGAAATACGAAGTGACGTTGAGCAGGAAGTAAAAGAAACTATAAAAGAAGAAATTAAACAGGAAAATCCGGAAAAGCCGGCAAAACAAACTAGAAAAAGAACGAGCAGAAAAGCCAAAAAAGCTGCTGAAGAAAATGCCACAACAGATGAAAATCAACAACAAGCACTGCCCGTTCAGGAAGAAACTCCGGTTGAAGAGGCACAGCCCGTAAAGAAAACCAAAACAAGAAAAGCATCAAGAACAAGAAAAAAGCCTCAGGAAAAAGCTGAATAGGCTTTAGTGCAGGTGTTATATGAAAATAAAAATCAAAATATTAACTATTTTATTGTCAGTTATTCTAGGGTTTGGCTTTATAGTACCGGATTATTCCGCAGCGAACCCCGTAAGCAATCCTGCAGCAGCAGTCCATAAACTGCTGCCTCAAAAAGCAGAAACAAGAATTGTATTAAAAAAGTTCTTAAAATCAATGCTGCTTGTTGCAGGTTCCTGTGCAGGACTATTTTTGATATTACTTATATATAAAAGAGCAAGAACTCCTAGAGCTATTAAATCAACCCAAGCTGATATTTCAAAAAATTTAAATTCACCAGAAAGTGTAGATGAAGCAGTAAAATTCTTTATAGAAAAATTTTAAAAATTAGAAATTTTTTTCATGCATTCACCTGGTTCACCATAAGTTTTTAGCAGGGCTTTAACTATTTTGGGCATCTGGCATACAAAAGAATAATTTCCTGCTGATAATGAGCATTTTTTACAATCTGAATGTATTTCATAACATTCAATAGCCTGTAGTGTCCAGTTTTGCATAATAGATTCAGATATCTCTCCGTTTGTCTGCGGAGTATACAAATCGAAAATAGGCGACAACATAAATACCCCCTTTATTTATGCTCAATATCAGTATAGCGCACTATTATATTAAAAAACTCGACTTAAAAGAGTATTTTACTACACAGATAGAACATGTGCTTCGTAGATAGATTTCAGACCTTCAAGCGTAATATTCGGGTTAATGTAATCAAATTTTCTTTCCATATACTCTGCAATCATCGACGAATAACCGCCTGTTGCAATTATCACTGCTGTTTCGCCCAGCTCTTTTTCACACTCTTTTATCAGTCCGTCTATCATGCAGGCATGGCCCCTTACTATCCCCGAGAGCATTGCATCTATGGTGTTCGGGCCTATTGCGGCATTAGGGGCTTCAATTTTGATTAGAGGAAGTTTTGAAGTAAATTTTTTAAGACTTTCTGCCTGAATTTTCATACCCGCACAGATTATGCCGCCCAAAAAGTCGCCGTTTCTCCTTACAATATCAAAAGAAGTAGCAGTGCCCATATCAACAACTATACATGTCTTTTTATACTTACTGTATGCGGCAAAAGCATTTACAATACGGTCTGCACCAACTTCTTCAGGATAATCAACACAATAGTTTAGAAGATTAGTTGTTTTATTTGAAACAACAAAAGGTTCAATGCCCAAATATCTCTTTAATGCATTTTTATATCTCTCTGTCAAACACACAACGACGCTGCACAGGCATGCTGAATCAACTTTATCCTCATAATTGTGGATTTTTAGCAGGTTTATAAGTAATATACCTATTTCGTCCTCAGAACGATGTTTCTCTGAAGCTATTGACCATGTTTCAACGAGATTGTCGCTGTCAAAAAGCCCTATTGTTGTTGATGTGTTTCCTATATCAAGAGTTAGTAGCATAATTACCTCAAAGTTATTTTAGCAAAAAAATATTATTTAGTAATTTAGTTTATCCTAATTTTTGCTATAATATTTTTGGATAGAAGGATGAGACGCAATATGAAAAAGTTACTACTTATAATTACACTACTATTTGTATTTTTTATAAATTATCCAGTTATGGCAGATGATAAATTCGATTTATCTAATATAGGCTTTCACAAAAAAAACAATATTGAACCTGCTGTACAGATAAAACAAATTTTTGAAAATTATCAAAAATACTGTAACACTCAAGAACTTGATAAATTTTTAAATCTTCATGATTCATCATACAGAAGCGCAGACGGTTACAATATTGACAGTCTTAAAGAACTTGCAAAGGAATCCTGGAAAGAATATCCTGATGTAAAATATTCTATTAAAGTTTTATCGATTGACGTAAATTTAGACAATGCAACTGTTATCACAAAAGAGCGGCTTTCCGGTACAACAAATACAACTGTCGAGTTTGTCAAAGGCAATGGATACATAGATTCTGAATCAACTGCAATTTATTATTTAAAAAGATTTTCTAATGAATGGAAAATCACATCGGATTTTGTTATAAGCGAAAAGACATCAATGAGATACGGCGTGGCTAAATATATACCAATGAACCTAGATGCGCCGGCTTTAGTGTCGCCAAATGAAGAATACACGGCTATTTTAAAGCTTAATGTCCCGCGTTCATATCTTGCACTTATTTCTATTGCAAATGAGCCTATAACATATCCTTTACAGAAAAGTACTGAAGTATTCAGAAGCCTAAAGGCGTCAGGCATACAGGAAAGAATTCTCAGAAGCAATAATAATCAAAAAAATGAAAATGCTGTAGCTTCAATAGGTATTGCAAAGCCTGATATCAAAGAAAATGATATTAACGTAAATATAATTGGCATTGCTTTTCTTTCAAGCAGAGTGAATGTACTTAATCATAAAACGGAAAAGTTTATTCCTTTAACTGAAGAAAAATCGGTTGAAGCTAAGGTAAATACAGCAGGCGGAAATAAATAATGCCTATGAACAAGTATAAAAAAATGTTTAGTTTTTTTATATTAACCGCATTCTTTTGTGCAGTTTCATTATTTACAAGAAACATTGTTATTGCATACTACAATAATTTTGACTGTACGCTGTTTAAAATTGAATACATAAAGAATTACGGTGCAGCTTTCAGCCTTTTTCATACGCATACTGCATTTCTTGTTTTTGTTTCAACATTAATATTAATTGCAGCTTTTTATTACATATTTTTAAATATCAAAAAGTATACATTGAGTGATTTATTTTTTTCCTCAATTCTGTGCGCCGGCATTATATGCAACCTTTCGGAGCGTATTGTAGACGGATTTGTAACGGATTATATAAAGCTGAATTTTGTTATGTTCCCTATATTTAATATCTCAGATATATTTATCTGCATTGGTGCTTTTGTACTTATTTGTAATATACTTTTTAATAATGAAAAGAAAACTGATTGAAAAACTTTATATCGGTGAAGAAGATTCCGGAATACGCGCAGATGTGTATCTGTCCAATCTATTTTCTGATTTGTCGCGTTCATATATACAAAAGCAAATAAAAAACGGAAGTATTCTGCTTAATAATTCAGTATTAAAGCCATCTCAAATACTAAAAAATGATGATGAAATTTTAGTAAACATAGATACAGAAGCAGAGTACCATTTAGAGCCGGAGGATATTCCTCTTGATATAAAGTATGAAGACAATGAGATGTTAGTTGTAAACAAACCGTCTGGTATGCTTACTCATCCTACCTCTGTTGAAAAAACAGGTACCCTTGTAAACGCTCTTTTATATCATACGCATGGAAAACTTTGCGACTGCAACGGTTTATACAGACCCGGCATTGTGCATCGGCTTGACAGAAACACATCAGGGCTTTTAATTATAGCAAAAACAAATGATGCATATGAACACCTTAAAAGACAAATGCAGCAAAGAAGTATAGAGAAGAAGTACTACGCAATTGTATCCGGCATATTTGATAAACCAACAGGAACTATATCGGCAGACATAGGCAGACATCCAACAAAACCAGAAAGAATGGCAGTTGTGGAAAACGGTAAGCCTTCAATTACTCACTATAAGGTTTTAGAAGTAATTGATAATTTTTCACTGCTTGAAATCAATTTGGAAACAGGAAGAACTCACCAGATACGCGTTCATATGTCATACATTGGACATCCTATAGTCAATGACAGCTTTTATGGAGGAGAGAAACTTCCTG
This sequence comes from uncultured bacterium, assembly GCA_949296245.1. GTDB lineage: Bacteria > Cyanobacteriota > Vampirovibrionia > Gastranaerophilales > Gastranaerophilaceae > Limenecus. Next base: position 23,628 of record CASFNW010000018.1, on the reverse strand, counting down.
TAAAAACACAAGAACAGGTTCTTCAAGCATTTTCACTAAAATTTGTAACTCCGTTTGATAATACACAAAAGCATATTGAAACAGGGTTTGACAATGATATAATTAAGACATTAAATTATTTAAGGTGCAGAAAATGAATAAAAACATTGAAAAATTTTTGTATATACTGATTTTTACAGCTATAGTAATATGTTTTGGAATATTTTGCTATTTTAACTTTGGTCTTAAAACCGAGTTTTTCTGCTTCATAATGCAAAAAACTTACATTACAAACCTTGTGTACTTATCTGCCTTATTTTTGGCTGCCGGCTTTGCAGCAGGATATTCACTATGTGCATTTATAAAAATGAAATTAGACAATCTTTGTGATGCATACCAGAAAAGGCATGAAAATATATCTATAGAAAAAGACACAGACAAAGCAAAGATATCTGCATTAGAGGCAAAAATAGCCACACTGGAAGCTGCATTAGAGTCAGCATTAAATAATAAGTAGATATAAAGTATATACTTAAACAAAAAATTATATAGCAAGGACTATAAATAAGTCCTTGCTATTCTTACATATAGCTTATTTTTCCTGATATGTTAAGAATTGTTACGTAATATATAACAAATATAGCAATTTTCTATACTAAAAATTGTTTATATAAATACAGAGAGAAAAAATAAAAAACAAAAAGAAATACCGATTCTATTTATTAAATACCACTTATTCAATTTACCGTACCACTAGACTAAATGTTTTAAGGAGAGCAAAAATGACAATAGGGGCTATCAACACAAGATTATTATCTTTGACGATGTACAAGAGCAATCTTGAATTTAGCATTACATCAATAAGCAACAGAAGACAGCAAATAGCTTATCAAACTATGCAGCTTGCAGATGCAGATTGGGAATCTGATCCAAGAGTACAACAATTGCAGGCAATGGATCAATACCTTGAGCTGCAGCAAAAGAACCTTGAAACTCAGCAGAAGGCTGCTACGAGCGAACTTGAAAGTATGCAGAAGATACTTGATACGAACGTCAAGAAAGACTTTACTTTGAACTTGAATGCATAATTTATCCCGGGAATTTTGTATTAAGTGATAAATTAGTATTAATTGAATTTAATATGCTTATTTGTTAAGATAAGCTTGATGAATATTTTTAAAACATTTGAATTATTTATGTCCCAACCTATTAGTATTATTCGAGATAGAATAATACAAATTTGTCATGTCGAATCTCCGTTTGCATCTCCGGTAAATAAAATACAGTTCAATCTGTCAGATGAATCAGCTCAGATTAATGTTTATAACAGCCCCAAATTATACAATTTATTGTCTACAGTTTTATATAAAAAGAAGAAGTTAAGTGAATTAAATAATGATAATAAAGAACGCAAAATTTCTGATAAGCGCACAAAAACTCTCACAATGTCCTAATTTAGGTTTACCAGAGGTAGCTTTGCTCGGCAGGTCTAATGTCGGCAAATCATCCTTTATTAATGCAATTACTAATAATTCAAAGCTTGCTAAAACAAGTAATAAACCGGGTAAAACACGTCTTATTAACCTTTTTAACTTTGATTCCAGATATATAGTTGCTGATTTACCGGGATACGGATATGCACAGGTATCAGCAAAAATGCAAAATGACTGGCAGAAAAACCTTGAAGATTACCTTCTAAACAGAGATTCTCTCAAACTGCTTATCCAGTTTATTGATTCAAGACACGAGATCCAGAAAAATGATTTGCAGATGCAGGAGTGGATACTGCATCATAATCTGCCATCCATAGTAATTGCAACCAAAATTGACCTTACGCCAAAATCAAAAATTCTAAGCAAAATTAAAGAGCTTAAAAAAGCGACAAACAGAGTGGTTTTACCATTTTCGACAAAGGATAACAGATACAATGATGAGATAATAAAATATCTGGAAGATGTTTTGCTAGGCGGCTAAATACTCTTTTTTAGATTCTCGGGTATATATTTTTGCCAATCGTCTTCAAGATTGCTGAAGAAATTATGTGCATCCAGCACATCATCATAGCATATGGCGTTCGGACCTTCCTGTATTTGAAGAGCAAGGTCATTTGCAGAATAATTTTTGTCAGATTTTTCCGCACATTCCCCTAACAAAGCTATACCGAAGGATTTGCCGCAGTTCTGGCATATTACCTGTATTACGTTAAGATTTTTTTCTTTTCTTAACACAAATACAGAATCCTCTGTAAAATCAGCTTTACACTCTGAGCAGCACATATCAGAGAACAACATTTTGATTAATTTCTTATTCATACAATCCTCATAATACTATAAAATACTATTTTTTATTAAATTTAAAATTTTTCATACTAAAAGATGTTTAGAAAATTTTTAAACGGGAATTATAATAATGTGATAGTTAAATGTAGTTTAAATAGATAAAGTAGGTGGCATCATGGAAATTTTAAGTTTAGTAGCTTTCGGCGGTTTAATGTATTTATGCTTTATTACAATTCCTGAAATCATGGAAAAGAAAGCAGCACAACATTAATCGCACATATGTAAAGTTTTACATGCCCTTAATAGCAATATTAAGGGCATTTTGTATTTTATATGACTTTTCTTTTATAAAAAAGTTCCCTTTAGAATCTCACAGAATACCTTTAGTTGAGGGTACAGAGTCTGAGTCAGTTAATTTTACTGCTGTTGACAAAGCGTGCGCAAAAGACTTAAATACAGCCTCTATAATGTGATGAGAGTCAATGCCGTCAAGCATTTTTATGTGTATTGTACTATTAGAACTTGTCGCAAAACTCTGGAAAAAATGCGGCAAAAGTATAGTCGAAAAATCAGCAATTCTTTCAGAATTTAAATTTATATCCACTTTAGAATATGGCCTTCCTGATAAATCGACAGCAGAGAGCACCAGAGCGTCATCCATAGGAAGGATAAAGTGCCCGTATCTGTTTATACCTTTTTTATCATTTAACGCCTTAATAAATGCGCTGCCCAGCGCTATCGCAACGTCCTCAACAAGGTGATGTTCATCAGAATCTAATGAAACTGCCTTAATGGTAATATCAAACCCGGAATGGCAGGCAAATTGTTCAAGCATGTGTTTAAAAAATTTAAATTCTGTTTGTATATTATATTTGCCATTACCGTCCAGATTTATATCTATTGCAATATCGGTTTCATTGGTTTTGCGACATATTGATGCTGCTCTCATCGGTTTTCTCCAATACTTCAACTAAATCATTTATAGAGTTCAAAACTTTCTTTGCGCCTGCATTTATCAATGCTTTATCCATATTATCATCATTATTATTTCCATTTAATACACCGACGCCGTATGCTCCAAAATCAGATGCACATATCATGTCATCTACAGTATCACCAAAATATATAAGCTCATCCGTAATCATTGCTGACCTAATTAACCTTAACCCCTCAGTATGCGGCTTTTGTTTATCCGATGGCAAGTCGTCCATGGTGACAATCTTTTCAAAATAATCCAGTATGTCAAATTTTTTAAGAGTATAGAAAGCCTCATCTCTGGGGCGGCCTGTAAATATTGTCAAATTATATTTGGATTTTAATATTTCAAGCAACTTTTTATCTATAAACAATTTTTCATTATTGATTGAACCGTTACCGTCATTCCAATAGTGTTTTTGAAATACTGACACTATATCATCATAAGAAAAATTAAATCCGTATTTTTTAATAAGATGATAGGTTAAATCCCAGTCATTATTCAAACCGCCTAGTTTGCGCGCTTCAATTATTTCCTCATCTGTTAACTCTTTACCGGTAAAATAGTTGTATGTGTATTTTACTGCCTCATAATAAGACCGTTTTACGTCTACAAGCACGCCATCCATATCAAAAACAAGTGTATTTTTTGATTTTATAATATCAATAATTTTATATGCCGCACTCAGTGTTGGTACTGTAATACGAAGACAGTTGCCCAGCACATGTGCTTTGTCAAAAGACTTTACAGATATTCTGTTTGATTTCAGCTTTTCATATATTAATTCGCACAAATTTCCAAAATCAGCAAGTATGAAGTTTGCATAAGATTCATAAGGAGTAAATCCAAGCTTTTTTATTTCATCATACAAATATTTCCTGGATTGCGTTATTTCATCTTTTACGAGTTTAATATATTTTTTATCATTTATTGCAGCATTAGCAGCAGCAACAGCAATGCTGTTAACATTATACGGAGACAAAACCCTTTTTATATTATCAATATTTACCTGATTTGAAACTATGCAGCCAAGCCTCAAACCTGCTAGTGCATAATCTTTAGAAAAGGATTTTACAACAATAAGATTATCATACTTATCTGTTAAACAGACATTTGATATACCTGCATAGCTAGAGTAAGTCTCATCAATAACAACAGCCTTATCAGGAAATTTTCTGAGTATTTCAATAATTTGTTCTAAAGGTACAATATCTCCAGTAGGATTATTTGGCGAAGTTATTAAAATTACTTTAGTATTTTCAGACACAGAATTTATTATATCTTCAAACGGATATACCCATTTTTCTTTATAAGGCACTTCTATATACTCAGCGCCTGCAATTGAAGTATAAATTTTGGGCATAGAAAATGAAGGCGAAGCAGTCACTACAGAATCCGCTTTTGAGATATAAGTGTTAATAACAGCACAAAGAGCCTCATCTGCACCGTTTGTTATTACAATATTCGACTTTTTAACGCCATAAATTTCTGACAGTGCATCATAAAAACTTCCGTAATAAGGATATTGTGCAATCTCTTCAGGTGCGATATTTTTAATGGCTTTTATAACAGATGTTGACGGGCCTATATAATTTTCATTAGAATCAAGCTTCATATCCCAATTTTGAGGATATGAAGCGATTTCATAAGTATTTAATCCTATAAGCTCTTGTCTTGGTCTTAACATTTATTTCACATAAAATTCAGCGTTAACATTGGCTTCCAATTTAATTTTTCCAAATTCAACAGGAAGCTGTTTTTTAGCAGAGCTGCCTGTTCTTGCACTTGCAGCAGCTGCATAAGGTGTAACATTATTTTGAGGATAGATTGTTACTCTCACCGATTTAATATCTTTCACTTTCTGACCGAGTGTTGACGCTGTTAAACCGGCAACAACTTTTGCTTTTGAGAGAGCTTCCTGAGCGAGTTCTCCTGCAAATTGCTTTTCATTTTCAACAAAAAAGTCCAGACCGCTGACACTTGTCGCATTATTTGCAACAGCCGTTTCTATCAATTCAGATACTTTTGCAAGGTTTTTGGTTTTTACATAAATTACGTTTGATGCTGTGTAGTTTACAAAAGTCTTTTTACCGTTTTTATCATATTTATAATTAGGTTTTAATACAAAGCTTTTTGTCTGGATTGAGTCGCTCTTTTCTATGGCTAAAAGCGGCTTTAGAGAGTCTATTAAAGCAGTTGATGCATCTTTATTCTTGTTTACTGCAGACTTTGAATCAGGAGCCGATATATCTACTGAAAAATATATAGAAGCAGTATCCGGGATAATTTCTTTGTTTGCAGTAGCATTAACGGATACATATCCCATATCTTTATGTGTAACAGTTACTGCCTCAGTACATAGTCCTGAAGATAAAGCAGCAAACACTCCAAGCAACAATAATATTCTTTTCATACCTTCTCCTAATTTGTCTAAAATAAGTCAGATAAATTATTTAATCAATTTATCATCACTATTGTGTGAATCTTCATCAATTTTATCATTATTTTTCATAACGGGTAATATTTGCGCATTTTTTTCGTTAATTTGTTTAATAATTTCTTTAATACGCTCTTCACTTGGCTGAGCAGGAACTGCGCTGCCGAATGAAATTGCAAAGTTCCCTTTATTTATTGCATAGAATGATAAAGCTAAAATACACCACAAAATTATTCCATGTGTAAGTGTCATAAGAGGCATATTAGAGAAGTATCCCGCAATAAAATTCCAGATATGCATACATAGCCATCCGGGAAAAGTCAAAAAACCCGCAATTAAACATCCTGCTATAAACACAGCAAGTACGATACCTTTAAAACCGTTTATTTTAATTACACTAAATTTTCTGTTCATATTATTCGCCAATTAACTGATTAAATTCATTTTCGTTTATTATTTTTACACCGAGTGATTCTGCTTTTGTCAGTTTTGAACCCGGATTTTCACCCGCAAGTACATAAGAGGTCTTTTTACTTACACTTGATGACACTTTTCCGCCGTTTTGTTTTATTAAATCAGCAAAAACATCACGTGTATCAGACAGGGTACCTGTTATTACAAAAGTATAGCCTTTGAATTTTTCAGATTCATTATTTTGAGGCATTTCCTGCGGAATTACACCGTATAATTCCAACTTCTGTAATACTTCATTATTAAATGAATTTGAGAAAAAATCAAGAATACTTAAGGCAATTTTGTCGCCTATGCCGTCTATTTTTTGTATTTCATCCAGACTTGCATGTTTAAAAGCATCAAAAGTCAAAAATCTTCTTGCAAGCAGTTCTGATGTTTCTTTGCCCACATGTCTGATACCCAGAGAATTAATAAATCTGGGTAATGTCGGGTTCTTAGAGGTATTTATTTCTTCATATAGGTTCTGAGCGGATTTTTCTGCAATTAAATCCAATTTCATAAAATCATCAATACTGAGTCTATACAAATCAGCAGGAGTTTTTGCCAGACCTTTGTCTACTAATTGCTCTACTATACTGTCGCCAAGTCCGTCAATGTCCATACAGTCTTTTGAAACCCAGTATTCGATACGTCCTTTAATTTGAGCAGGACATCCTAAATGGTTAGGACAGTACAGATTGACTTCTCCATCAAGTTCAACAAGTTTTGCACCGCACGAAGGACAAAATTCCGGCGGCAAAAACGATGTTGTTTTATCAGTAGCATGCTGCGTTACACAGATAACTTTCGGGATAATTTCTGCAGCTTTTTTAATTAAAACTCTGTCACCGATATTGATATTTAGTCTCTTTATTTCATCAAAATTGTGCAAAGTAGCACGCTGAACAGTCGAACCGGAGATATAAACAGGCTCCAGTTTTGCAACCGGAGTAACAGCACCGCTTCTTCCGACATTAATCTCAATGTCTTCAACTATAGTTGACATTTCTTCAGGCGGAAATTTAAATGCTGTTGCCCACCGCGGTGCACGTGCGGTAAAGCCCATTTCATTTTGCAAATAAAAATCATCTATTTTTATAACTACGCCGTCAGTTGCATAATCAAGGTACTGTCTTTTTGTATCCCATTCTTTACAGTAATCTATAGCCTCTTCTATATTATTGCATACTCTGTAGGCCGGATTAATATTGAACCCCTGCGACTTTAAAAACTCAAGCATTTTGGAATGAGATTCAATTTTCAATTCATTGCTGTCTAACCTGCCGTAGTATGCAAACATAGACAAATCTCTGGATTTTGTTATTTGAGCATCAAGCTGTCTTAAAGAACCTGCTGCAGCGTTTCTCGGATTTGCAAAAAGTTTTCCGTTAGTTTCTCTTTGTTTTTGATTAAGCTTTTCAAAAGAAGTCTTTGGCATAAACACCTCGCCTCTTACTTCCAAATCCGCTATTTTTTCAGGAAAAGAATGCGGTATAGCTTTTATTGTCTTTAAGTTATTTGTAATATCTTCACCGACTACGCCGTCGCCTCTTGTTGCACCAAAAGAAAATTCTGAATTTTTATAAGTCAAAGATATAGCAAGCCCGTCTATTTTAAGTTCGCAGACTAATTTGGGCGGATATTCCAGATTAAAATTCTTTTGCAGTCTTTCATACCAGACTTTTAAATCATCATAAGAATATGTATTATCAAGGCTGTAAAGACGAACTTTATGTTTTATTTGCGAAAACTTTTTAGCACCGGTACTGCCGACCTTAACTGTAGGAGAGTCTGGCTGTTTATACTCGGGATAATCTTTTTCTAAAGTTTCCAATTCCTTAAAAAGATTATCGTATTCTATATCAGACACGGTCGGAGCATCTAATTCATAATATTCTCTGCTGTATTTCTTTATAAGAGCGGAAAGTTCACTTATCCGGTTTCTGGCCGCTGTTTTGTCCATACTATTAATAGCATATTTCCTGTATAATCTACACAGTAGTATTGTACAACAAAAAGCCATGTAAATTATGAGTCTGATTAAAAAGATTAAGGATTATTATAAAAAAGGAGGAAGGAGTCTTTTTACTACTCCTTCACACAATCAGGGGTATTTTCTGACAACCGCAGCAGAAAAATTGCTGGGAAAACAATTTATAAAATATGATTTGTCCGAAATAGACGGATTTGACAATTTAAGAAATCCACAGGGTGCTATAAAAAAACTTCTGACAAATATTTCAAATATTTACGGCAGCAAGGCATCTTTTATTCTCACAAACGGCTCAACCTCGGGCATAATTGCTTCAATATTGGCTTCTCTAAAAGAAGGAGACAAAGTGTTGATTGCCAGAAATTGTCATATATCCGTTTACAACGGCCTTGTTCTAAGCGGGGCGTTTCCTGTATGGTTTTTGCCCGAATACGACAGTGAATGGGGTATTTACAAAGGTATTAAAGCGGCACAAATTGAAAAAGTTCTTAAAGAACAAAATGGCATAAAAGCTCTTATTATTACTTCACCGACATATGAAGGATTGTTTAGTGAAACAGAAGAAATAGCAAAAGTATGCAAAAGATACGGAGTAATATTTATAGTTGACGAAGCCCACGGAGCTTTATACAACTTCGGCAACTTTAAAACAAAACCTGCAATTCAATGCGGTGCAGATATAAGCGTTCAGTCGCTTCACAAGACTGCAGGCGCTCCGAATCCATGCGCACTGTTACATATTTCTAAGCAGTCCTCTTTAAATCCTGATAAAGTACAAAATGCTCTGAACCTTATTAATACGACTTCTCCTTCATACGCTTTGCTAGCAAGTGTGGAAGCTGTAATTAATTATCTGAACTGTCAAAAAGGACATTTATATATTGAAAAGCTTTTAAAAGATATTGAAACATTCAAGGAAAATATTGCACCCAAAATCGATATTTACACAGGCGAAAATGACCAGACAAAAATTTTGATAAAATTAAAGGGTACTCATCCTTCTGTAATAGCTGAAATACTAAATACTAAATATAAAATCGAAGAAGAATTTTCCAATCACAAATCTATGCTCTTTATCTGCGGTGTTGGTACAAACGCATGTAAATTGAATGAACTCTGTAGCGCACTTAATAAAATATCTGAAGATATAAACACAAAATCCGTTACTACTGATAAAAAATCTCTATATTGTTTGCCGGAAATGAAATATACACCAAGGCAGGCTTTTTTAAAAAATAAAACTGTAATTGATGTAAAAGATGCCATAAATAAAATAAGTGCTGAAGCGATTACTACCTATCCACCCGGAATACCAATACTGCTTCCAGGCGAAATAATTTCCGAAGAAATATTAAATAAAATCGCTCAAAGTCATATAGAAATTTGTTGTTAACATTTACGTTTTATAGCATAAATCATAACATTATTTGCTCTCTGTGGGTCAGAGCTTAAATTATACTCTCCCATTACTTCAAAATAATATTCAGACGGAAGAATATTATCAAAATACACCTTAGTTCTCGGTGTAGCTGCTATTTTATTAGCTATTTTAAGATTTATTACTTTATCTAAATATATCAATTTATCATCGAATTCGGAAAAATCATTAAACAAATCCACTGCACAATAAAAGTTGATATCTACTTTTGGTTGAATCTGTTTATTTATAAAACCGGAAGATTTAGACACAAGTTCAGAGAGAAAATCCTTTGACTGAGCAAAATCAGTAAGAAGAAAATATACTGACCCGTTATTAATTCCTCTGCTCTTTATTAAATTTGAATTCATTGATTCAAGTATTTGTTTTTTTATAAAGTTTTCAACTGCCTCCGGATTATAATCTTTGTCAGTCATTGCTGTAAGATAAGAGGTATGATGAATGACAGTAACACTTATCTTTACAAGCATATAAGAAGTGCGTTTTAACTCATTAATAAAGTCGTTATGTAATTCAGTATTAATTGTTTTTGCCAAGTTATCCTTATATGAGTCAACACAATTTTGAAAAAATCTATGGTTATTTTCAAGAATAACCATAATACAATTGGCAATATATGTAAGCAGAATAAATATACCGCACGTTGCAATCGGAAGCACAGGAATAAGTTCTTTATAAAGTGGTTTGTTTTTAATGCTCATTGCAAAAAAATCAATTATCGACCACACAAAGGTATTTAAAAAATCCGGCATCTGCACTTTTGCATTAAATACAAGCCAGTATATAAAAAACAGACACGAAAAACCGATTAAAATAAATACAATTATAGACAATATCTGTCGTAATTGATAGAAAAACTTATCAATAACTCTAAGGAACATCTACACCTCAAGTACTACATTATCTATTAACCTGACATTTCCGACTCTGGCAGCAATCGCACAAATAGTGTTGCAATTAATTTCACCTACCGGTTTGAAGCTGTCTTCATCAACAAACTCCAGATACTCCAGTTCAACATTTTTATCAAGATTTGTCAATCCGGTATCGAATAATTTTTTTGTATCTTTAATACCGGCCTTAAACATATCTTGAATAGCAAACAGAGACTTGCTTATAGTTAAAGCAATCATTTTCTGAGAATCAGACAGATATTTATTTCTTGAACTCAAAGCAAGACCGCTGTCTTCTCTGACAAGAGGACAGGGTACAATTTCTACAGGAAAATTTAAATCTCTGACCATTTTTTTTATTAAAAATAATTGCTGTATATCTTTCATTCCAAAGCATGCATAATCAGGCTGTACAATGTTAAAGAGCTTTGAAACAACCGTCTCAACACCGTCAAAATGACCAACCCTTGATTTGCCGCACATAATATCCGTTAATTCATAAGGAGGAACAACCATTGTTAAATCAGAAAATTTTTGCAAATTAGGATACATTTCATTAACTGAAGGTGCAAAAATAACATCTACACCAGCATCTTGCGCTACAATCTTATCTGCATCCAGAGTTCTCGGATATTTGTCATAATCCTCTCCGGGACAAAACTGTATAGGATTAACAAAAACAGATATAATCGTGATATCGGCAATTGAATGAGCTTTTTCCATCAATGATTTATGCCCGTTGTGTAAACACCCCATAGTAGGAACAAGTGCTATGGTTTTTCCTTCTTTTTTATATTGTTTTACCAGCTCACGTACTTTAGAAATCTCATTTACTACAGTAAGACTCACTTTATTATCTCCTTAAGAGCTGAATGCTCTTCCTCACTCAAATGAAATACCTCGGTATCATCAGGGAATTTAGCCGATGTAACATCAGAAATATAATTTTTTGCAGCCTCTGAAATAATATCTTTCAAATTGGAATATCTTCTTGCAAATTTTGGCTTAAATTCAGAATATTTACCCAGAACATCATCTGCTACAAGTACCTGACCGTCAGTGTATCTGCCTGCACCTATACCTATTGTAGGTATATCAAGTTTTTCTGTAATTAATTTTGCAGATTCTTCCGGAACCATTTCTAAAACTACTGCAAAAGCACCTGCTTCTTGTAATTTTTTAGCCTGATTCAAAATATATTTTGTATTTTCAGCAGATTTTCCCTGTATTTTGTATCCGCCAAGTACATTTAAATACTGCGGAGTAAATCCGAGATGTCCTACAACAGGAATACCTGACTCTACGCATCTTTTTACAACACTCAAAATAAAATCAGTTGCACCTTCCAGTTTTACAGCGGAAGCGCCGGCTCTTATAAGTTCACCGGCATTTTTTACAGCCTCTTCAATAGATAAATGATAGCTCATAAAGGGCATATCAGCTACCACAAGGCATCTTTTTGCACCTCTTGCAACAGCTGCAGTAAATATTTGCATTTCTGTCATTGTAACATGATGAGTTGATTCATAACCGAGTACCACCATACCTAAAGAATCACCAACTAGAATAGAATCAACACCGGCATCATCAAAATACTTAGCTGTAGAACAGTCATATGCAGTGAGCATTGTGATTTTTTCTTTATTTTCTTTTTTCTTTAAGAAAGTACTTACGGTTACATCTTTCAATTTAGTTTCGACTGACATAATAACACCTGCTGCTTATTATTTTTTCTTATTATCTTTTATTTTTAATTGTTTCTTATACCAGTATGCGATTGCACGTGCAAGTCTTGAGGGGCTGTGTCTTACATACTTCTGGTCATTTTCTTCATACAATCTGGTTGCCACAACATTGATATTCTTTGCTTTTATTGCATCTATATCCACAACAACAGGGAATGAGTTTGATTTTTCATAATCCGGTGATAAATCATCCGGCAGCGAATTATTAACAAGTACTGCCTGAACCATATCAGGATAACCGGCATGATCAAGTATTGCCTGAATGTGGTCTGAAGCACTGTATCCGGTAGTTTCTCCCGGCTGTGTCATAATATTGCAAACATAAATCTTTTTAGCGGAAGATTTTGAAATCGCTTCTGAAATTTCTTTGATTAAAAGGTTTGGAATTACACTGGTATATAAACTTCCGGGGCCAAGTATAATTAAATCGGCTTCTTTGATTGCCTGTATTACCTCGGGAAGCGGCTTGCAATGTGAAGGTACGGTAAATAATCTTTTTATTTTTTTTCCTGTTTCGGGTATATTAGATTCGCCTTCGACAATAGTTCCGTCTTCCATTTCTGCGGAAAGCTTCATATCGTCAAGTGTCGAAGGTAATACTCTTCCCCTGATATTTAGTACCTTGGAAGATTCTTGTACAGCACGAACCATGTTCCCCGTAATAGAACATAACGCAGTTAAAAACAGATTCCCAAAGCTATGTCCTTCAAGACCTTCACCGGTTTTAAATCTGTATTGAAAGAGCTTGGTAACCAGATCTTCATCATCGGCAAGTGCTGCAATACAGTTTCTGATATCACCGGGCGGCAAAATACCCATTTCCTGTCTCAATCTTCCCGAGCTGCCGCCATCATCACCAACAGTAACAACAGCAGTAATATTATTTGTAATTTTTTTAATACCTTTAAGCATTGTTGAAAGTCCTGTACCGCCGCCAACTGCAACAATTTTAGGACCGTAATTCAATTTTCTTCTCTTATACAAAGATTCAAGAAGTGCATGCCTGTCTCTGTCCTGAGTAAGATCAAGAATGGAATAATTAGTATTTTTCCATCCTTTTAAAAATATATAAGCTCCTAAAATAACAAGAACAACCCCAAGAATTTCCTGATTAATAGTCACTGCTATATATTTAAGTATTCCCACAGCAAAATACACAGGCCTCATATTAAACAGTACACAAAGCCCCAAAAGAGCAATTACTGTACCAATAATAATAAGCCCGAACCATCTTTTAACCTGCAAACCGGGCAGCAGCCATCCGGCATCTTTAGGCATTCTTATTTTATATAAAATCTTTTTCAAAATTATTCTCCCTGATAATCTAATTAATCAACCCAGCCTGATGAAACAACATTATTGTAATTTACCGGTCTTGCCAAAACAAACTCTTTTACACTATCAACAAGAGTTTTTACATTATCTTTTAAGCAGTGAAAATGTATTGTATCAGGAGGAATATTACCTTCCAACAATTTTTTCAAATCCCCAATTGATGTTTCATCATTTACAATAAATTCTTTAGCTATATTCATATTAGTATCTAAGGCTGCTTGTTGAAAGTGCTCACTTGAAGGTCCATATACAATAAACCATTTATTAAATTTTTTAATTGAGTTTAAGAGTTTAAGCGCAAAATCCTTATTGTCTTTTAAAAGTTCATACATAGCCCCGTGAGGTCTCACATGCTCTATATTCAAGCTGTATGCCTTTGCAAAAGCTGAAATAGCACCGAGTTGATAAAGGACAATTGCTTCAATCTCTTCTTCAGTCATATCTGAAGGATTAGTACTTGTATCGGGAAAACCAATCAGAGCACCTAGAACTTTGCTCTTGAATTTACAATGTTCAACAGCATGTTTCATAGATATCGGATTACCGCTATGTAAACCGCAGGCTATATTAACAGAGCTTACGGCATCTATCATTTCGAAAGATTTATCTTCGTTATCAGAAGATTGAGCCAAATCTATATTAAAATCTATAAATTTTTTCTTATTTTCTTCCATTAAAAACTCCACATCCAAATCCGCTTTACAAATTAAATTATAACTCATCAAATTTGTTAGTCTATAATTAAAAAATTAAGAATTGATAAAGAATTGTTTTACGAAAGTTGAAAAATTCTGTTTAGATGTTAATATATAATTGTAAGCTGAAAAGAAACGGTTCCCCCGTTTCTTTTTTTCTTAAAAGAGGAGAAAATATGGAACCAAAACACATAAATAAAGCAGAAATACTTGAAAAACTGGCTCCGCTTATTGACAATACGGCAATGAGATATAACATGATTCCTCTTGAAGTTGATTTTTCAAAAGAAAACGGCAAGTGGTTTTTGCGTATATTTTTATACAAAGAAGACGGCGTAACACTCGACGATTGTGAAAATGTTTCAAGAAGCCTTAATCCGTTTTTAGATGAAATAATTCCAGTAAAATTTTATCTGGAAGTAAGCTCACCGGGTTTGGACAGAAAACTTAAATCAGACAAAGAATACATAATCTTTCAGGGAAAATTAATTAATTTAAAGCTGAAAAGTTTGATTGAAGGAACAGAAGAAAAGCAATTTTTGTGCAAAATACTGGACTTTGATCCGGAAAACGGGCTGAAAGTTTTAAAAATTGATGAAAACAAAGAACTTATTGTTCCAAAAGACAAAATATACAGAGCACAATTACATATAGAAGACATATAAAAGGAGAAAAAGATGATTAAAATCGGTACAGCTCTTTTTGAAGCGACAGAAGAACTGGAAAGAGAAAAGGGGATTTCAAAAGAAGTAATTATTGAATCTTTAAAAGATGCACTTGTTGCAGCTTATAAAAAACATATCAAAGTTAAAGAAGCTCCGAACGTAGAAGCAATTCTTGATGAAGTTTCAGGCGAAATCGGCGTATTCAGAACAAAACTTGTTGTTGAAAATGTTGAAGATGAAAACCTCGAAATTTCATTAGAAGATGCAAAAGAGATTGATGACGAAGTAGAACTTGAAGATGAAGTAAAAATAGAAGTTACACCGGAAAACTTTGGTCGTATCGCAGCACAGGCAGCAAAACAGGTAATCACGCAAAGAATAAGAGAAGCAGAAAGAAAACTCGTTCTTGATGAATTTATGGAGAAGAAAGGGACTCTCACAACCGGTATTATTCAGCGTGTTGAAAACAGAAATGTATTTGTAAACATTGGCAAAACAGATGCAATACTTCCATTCAGAGAACAGATTCCCGGTGAATACTACAAACCCGGCAACAGAATCAGAGTATTTGTTCTTAATGTAAAAGAAACAAACAGATTGCCGCAGGTTATTGTTTCTCATGCACATGCAGAAATCGTCAGAGAATTGTTTGAATTAGAAGTACCGGAAATTGAAGACGGCATTGTTGAAATCAAATCTATTGCCAGAGAAGCCGGATTTAGAACTAAATTGGCTGTACACTCAAATGACCCTGAAATCGATTCAGTCGGTGCCTGCATAGGGCCAAGAGGTTCCAGAATCCAGACAATCGTCGGAGAACTTAAAAACGAAAAAATTGATATTGTAAGATGGTCGGAAGACCCTGTTGAATATATAGTAAATGCATTATCTCCTGCAAGAATCATCTCTGTAGACATTCTCGCTGATGACGAAAACGCTCATGAAGCACTCGTTATAGTACCCGATGACCAGTTGAGTCTTGCTATCGGTCGTGAAGGACAAAATGTAAGACTTGCTCACAAGCTGACAGGCTGGAAAATTGATATCAAAAACGAATCTCAAGCAGCACAAGCAGAAGCAGCTTATCAGTCTCAATACGAAGAGGAGCAGCCTGTTGAGGATGACTATATCGATGAATCTGCAGAAAATGAAGAAGAACCAATTGTTGAAGAAGAATACGGAATCGACGCAGAAGATATGGTAGAAGAAGTACCTGAAGATGAAGTTGCTGAACAAGACAACGCCTCAGATGAAGAGTAATTCATAATCCTAAATAAATAGAGGAACCTTTTTTCAGGGTTCCTCTATTTTCATAATACATTTATTACAATCGAATTTTAAAGGATATTTTACGCCGTATTCGTCTAATAAAAATAAATCTCCTGTGACATTAGATTTTTTAAGACAAATTCCAGCAAAATCTCTTATACAGTGCTTTGTTTTCATTAAAAGAACCTTTTCTCTACTTTCACCGCATTCGGGAGAAAACTCTTTAACATTGCAGCTGCATTTTTCATAAAAAGCTTTTGAGAGAGTGTTAGAAATATTAAAAGAATAATCCAAATCTTTTACCGGATATTCAGGGTATAATTTTACTGCACTTCGCCTTTGAAATTTGTAGTTATTTTGCGACAGTTCACACAGCTGATTTATACAACTGCGCCTTATCTCATTAAGTTTTGAAACAGGAATAAAAAGATTAAACGAAGCATCAACATGTATTTCAGAAGCATAAAATTCAGTATTACCAAGCTTTGAAAGCTGCTTAATAAGGGTATCCTTAGCTTTTTCTAGATTATCAGCAGTCTCAAACAGTTCTGAGTAGTTATAAACTATCTCATTATTTTCAAAAGACTTAATAACTATTTTTTTATTGTCAACAAATATCTTTATAGGAATTTTTCTCTTAAATTCTGCAGAATCAAGCGATTTAGAGAATTTCGAGTCATAATTTCTGTATAAAACCGTCCCCTTTATTATTGCAGAAGCATCCAGTACTTCTATTGAGGTTTTGCTAACAGTTTTTACGGTTGTTCCGCTAAGGACATTATTTCTATCTAAAAATGCAAGCCTGTCACCTGCGATTAAATCATGTTTCGAATCAATTACAAGATTTTTGCCTTTGATTAATTTTACTTTTCCTATTTTTTCACCCATAAATTTTGGAGAAAGAGGATTGATATACTTCTTTCTTTTTCCGTCAAAATAAAAATCCGTATAACCCCTGTTAAAGGTTTTGTTAACATCAGGGTGAAAATCTGTCTGTATAACGCCAACAGAGGGTCTTAAATCTTTTGAAATTTTATCAATCTCTTTTCTGTAAAAAGAGACAATATTTGTAACATAGTATTTATCTTTAAGCCGTCCTTCTATTTTTAGAGAAGTAACACCCGCATCAATTAACTCTTTTAAATGCAATGAAAGATTGTTATCCTTCATAGACAATAAATACTGATTATCTATCAGTACATTTCCTTTTTCATCAACAAGTGAATATTTTTTTCTGCACGGCTGAGCACACTCACCACGATTTGCACTTCTTCCTCCTATATAGTTGCTAAGATAACATTGTCCGCTATAGCATACACACAATGCCCCATGTACAAAAACTTCTGTCTCTATATCAACATTATCAGTAATATTTTTTATTTCATCTAAAGAAAATTCACGTGGAAGTACAACCCTCTGTACATTCATGTCCTTTAAAAATTTGATTTTTTCAAGAGAATCATTATTGCACTGGGTGCTTGCATGCAGTGCTATCGGGGGGAGATTCATTTCAAAAATTGAATAATCCTGAAAAATTATTGCATCAACGCCTGTATCATACAGCTGCCATATTAATTTTTCTACCCTTGGCAGTTCATCCTCGAAAATAATAGTATTTACAGTTACATAGATTTTTACAAGAAATTTATGTGCATAACGAACGATTTCCTCTATGTCAGCAAGTGAATTACCGGCTTTTTTGCGTGCCCCAAAAGAGTCTGCACCTATATAGACAGCATCAGCACCTGCATTTATAGCAGCTATTGCACACTCTTTATTTTTTGCCGGTGCTAGTAATTCTATTTTAAAATCATTTCCAATCATTACAAAAATTATACAATAATTAATAAAAATCTCTCAAAACTCGTGACAATTCAGTATGTTTTTATTACGATAATGTTAAACTCAAGAATAATGCACAAAGGAGAATAAAAATGCAAGTTATTTTGAAAAAAGATGTACAAAACGTAGGTGAAGCCGGCGATGTAGTAAATGTTAAAGACGGTTACGCAAGAAACTTTTTAATCCCTCAGAATGTAGCAGAAATTGCAACTGAAGGCGCTTTAAAAAACAGAGAACAAAATTTAGCCAGAATCAAAGCTAAACAGGAAAAACTTCATCAGGAAGCTCTTGAACTGGCTAAAAAGATTGAATCTCTTGAAAAGTTGGAACTTTCTGCAAGAGCAGGTGAATCTGGAAAATTGTTCGGTACGATTACTACTAAAAAACTGGCTGAAGAATTGAATGCAAAATTAGGCACTTCAATTGACAGAAAGATTATTTCGCTTGATGCTGCAATCAACAAAGTCGGTGAATTCAGAATGTTAATCAAATTGACATCTAAAGTTAAAACTGAATTACCGGTTATCGTTACAGCTTCTGAAATCATCAAATCTGAAATAGAAGAAGCTCCGGAAACAGAAGAAACTGCAGAATAATAAAATAAAATTTTTTAAATGAAAAATACCTGTCCCAAATGTACAGGTATTTTTTTGTTACAAAAATTAATATAATTGTATTTTTAGACAAGAAATTTATCTTTTTGTTTTTAATATAATTAGTGGAAGGTATTTACAGGGTAGAAAATGTCTCAAAATATTTCTTCAAATATACCGGTATATAATCAGTATCAATATAACCAGCAGTCAAACCCGAATTTTACTGCATCAGGCACTCCAATTTCAAGCGGGAGTGTAGTTGAAAACAATCCGTTATTAAGTGCTGCAGCTTCAAAACCCGAGAATCCGCTTGCATTTCTTGCAGCGGCAGGATTAAGTACAGCAGCACTTTTTGGAATAAATAATTTAATAAACAACTCATTGCAGACACAGGATTATAATTCAACATTTTTTAAAAAAATCGAAAATTACTTTGATACAATAGGCAATAACAATAAAGTTAAAACTGTAACAGAAGCTATTAATAAATTTAATTTAAAAGTAAAACAAAAAATAGCCGGCTCTGAAATTTTAAGAACATTATTCCATAAGCAAAGTATTGGCGGGCCTCAGGTTCAATCACAAGCAGCAGGTGCAAAAGGACATCTTGCAAACCGTGCCCTTGAAGTAATGAAAAAATATAAAGAAGCAACAGGCTTTACAGGATTTGACAATATAATTCAAAAAGCAGGTAAAGATAGCTACAAATATTATGATGAAATAATAAATACAATAAAAAAATCCGGAGCTGATTTGACGAAAGTCATGTCAAAACGTCCCTGGTGGGGATTAGGTTTGGTCAAAAACAAATCATCCCTAAAAGAAATCTTGAACAAAGACATCTTAATAAATAACTATAAAACAGCCGGAGCTTCACTCGGCAAAAAAGTATCCGGCTACCTTTTAAGAAGTGCGGAATGTCTAACCAACGGAATTTTTTCAGGTAAAGGGCAGGTTCTGATTCAGGCTCTTATGATTGCTCAATCAGCCAATGAAGCATCAAAAGCGGAAAAAGGAGAAAAATTCTCTACATTTATGGCTTCACTTGCTGAATTAATGGCATTTCTTGCAACAATGGGTATCCAGATGCGAGTCGTGAACCATCTTGCCGGATTAAAAAATATCGGAATAAGCCCGGAAAACTATAAGAGATTACAAACTGCAATGGAAGCTGTAAATAACGCTGCAAAAGCCGGAGATACAGCGACATATAATGCACAAAAAGCAATAATTAAACAAATTAAAAATGCAGCAAAAGCTAATACACATTGGTACCAAAAACCGTTTAAATGGCTGGGTAATCTTATCAGCTTCGGCAGAATAAAAGAAACAATTAAACCTTTAAACAATAAAACTGTAGGCTCTGCGCTTAAAAAGATTCCTTACGGTTTGAAAGTAGGTGCCGGTTATGTAGGCAGAATCGCTTTGATTATGGGTGTGATAGTTCCTGTATTTTCAGGTATTGCAAAGAAAATTTCATATGCAATTTTTGGCAAGCCTACAAAAACACTTGCGAGAGAAAAAGCAAAAGAAGAAGCCGAACAAACTGAAGTTCAACCGCAGCAGCCCGAACAAACTGCAAATATCCAACCGCAGCAAATACAACAGCCCCAACAGACTGTAACATCTCAACAACAACCTGCTAAACCGGGAAATTTATTGGACAAAATGAACAATAATTATAGCAATCCTATTGGTGCACAATCAATGTCTCAGCAGGTATCTGCATCAACGCCTATTAAGAGAACACCAGAAGAAGATGCCGGCATACAAAGATCTTATGTACCAAATGCATATCTTGGTATTGAAAATCCGATAAATCCAGCTTCAAGCAGAGCCGCACAAATTGATGAGGTGCTTAGAAGAGCAGATATTGCAGAAGCAAGGGCTAGAGCTCTGGGCGCATGATAATTTATTATTATAAAAAACATTAAAGTTCTCAAAATAATTTTAAGAACTTAATATTTTGTTACAATTAAAATTTTCATGGCAATATAACGGTATAAATATACTTTATATATATAAGACTAGACATCTGCATATTAGTATTACAAATTTTAGACTAAGAGGATTAAAAGCCATGAGTGGCTATATAGAGAGCACAAGATATATTGAATATACAGACAAAATGTCTCAACAGACAACGCCTGTCAATACAAATCATAATGCTACTTCAAGCATTCAAATTTTTAATGCTAATTTGCCTAAAACGCAACCCTCAAATCTTGAGATACAAGAAACAGTTTCACGTACTCAAACAAGAAAACTTGATATATCAGAACTGTCTGATAAATATGAGGATAATCCGATAGCTGTTCTTAGTGAACTAGGAATTCAATTTACCGATAAACAAATTGCGGAATTAGAAAAAAGTTTAAAAGACAAAAAACATTTACAAGCTTTTTTGACTATAGTAGACAAAGCTAATCTCAACCCTGATGATATAATGGCTGCAGTTAAAAAGTCAAAAGAATTTAAAAGCAGCAACATATTTAAAAGAGGATGGAATGTCATAAAAACAGCTTTTACAGACGGAGTGTCAGAAGCCTGGGAGCTTGCAAAAAGCGAAAGAGTGTATTATACGCAGCAATTAAGTACCAATATGAGCGAAATCAGAGAAGAAAGAGAAGATTTTTCTTCTGAAGGTTTAGCAGATGTAGCCGATGTTTGTGTACAGCAGCCGGAAATTGCAGATGAAACAATGCATTTTGTTACAGTAAAATCTGAACCGGGCAAACATGCTTATACTGAAGAAGATGTACTTTCTGCAGCAGAATTTATGTCAGAAAAACCTCATGAAGCGGAAACTTTCCTGGCAAATGCACAGGAATTGGAATCCATCAAAGATGAAAACGGCAAAATGAAATATCAAGGTTCAACCATTATCAAAGTAGATAAAAGAATGGTTAACAACAAAGAACTTCAGCCTACAATGATGAAAACTGCTCATAAATCAGACATGACTGATGAATATTTGGACAACATCACTTATAACTTGGAACAAAATCCTGAAATGCAATGTGCAATCGATTATTCATTAGACGCAAAAAATGCTGACGGTACTGACAGATTTAGCGCAGGCAGCATCAATTCAGAATCAAACCACCTTGTAGACAAAAATGGTGACTATTGTAAATCTTATACACAGAATTTACAAGATTTGTCAGGCTACAGCAATTTAGATTCCGAAGATATTGTAACAATAGCAAGCAATATAACTTCGCATCCTGAAATAAAAAACGAAGTCATAAAGCAAATAGAAAACGGAACAATGTCGGGTAAAGAAATTGCCGATTACAGCAACAGCCTGGCTCAATCTAATCAAACTACAGAATCATCAACAAGCACTAATAATCAAATAAATGCAACAAGCAATACAACCTCGGGTTATAAAGCTGATGAAGAAAGCATAGACAGCTCAGAACAGTCAAATACTTTAAATAAAGAAATTTTAGAAAAAGCGACAACTCCTGTTATTAAAGAGTTTTTACAGCAAAATAATGCATCAGAAGAATCTATCGATACTATAGAAACAATTACTGACTACGAATCTGATGGCAATATATCAAAAGTAAATTACAAACGGATATACAACTTTTTTGGTACAATGACTGATGCAATTTTAGCAAGAATAAAAAAAGACCCGAGTTTTATTGATGTTATAAAAGAATATAATGGGAATAGAATAATTCTTCAAGCAATGCTTGAAAATCCGGAATTGCTTAACAAAATAAAAGCAGCTGGTGGCAATTTATCCACATCTCAACTCAGTTCTGCCATTGAAGCTTGCAGTGACTCAAGCAGCACAAAAGTAATGATTGCTTCACTTGAAACAGGTTCTGTTAACAGTGCATTAAAAACAACAAAACGAAGCAAAATTACAAATACAAAACAGGACGCATTGGAGATTTTATTGAGCACTAAAAGCAACTCCAACAAACGAAATGAATTGGAACAACTATACGGAGTTGGTTCAAACCGGGAATTTATTTGCTAAAACTAATACAATTAATACTATCTTTTATCAAAAAATACAGCTTCTGCAAATTCAACACCGTATTCTTCTTTAATTTTTAAATAGTTTTCTGAGGCTCTTATTCTATTGTATTTATTCTCAGCACTATCTGCAACACCGGCTATTTTAGAAGCCACTCTATGTTTGTCAACAGGCGCAGTGTCAATTTCAATTAAAGCTAAATCTGTGTTTACATTATTATCGTTTTTCTTGAAAACATCAAAACTGTCTTCATAGCGTTTCTTCAATCTTTGCTGCTTGCTAAGCGGCTTTTTATTTTTTCCTGTTTGTGAAAAATCACCTGCATTTAACCTGGTTTTTATAAAACTGTCTATCTCATTTTTCGGAATATTTTCACCGTCAAATTTCTGAAAAATTTTATACCCGACTTGTTTTAATCTTCTTACAAACTCCGCATCTTCACTATCAAGAATAGACACTCTTGCATATCCGGTTTTGCTGTTGCCTATAAGTCCGTTTTCATATGAAGCAATAAATTGCTTTAACCGCTCTTTTTTTGCAGAATTTACACCGGGCTGGGAAATAGGTATTCTGAATGTAGAGCCAAAACTAATAATAATCATAATATTCTCTCCGTTTTTAATTATGGTAATATAACAACTAAAAAGAAAATAATTTGTTATTAATACTAGTATCAATTAATAATAATTAATAAAAGTTATAATAAAAAACTCATAATTACCCACAATTTACACACAGCACAAATATTAAAGAGTAAAATTTAAATACAATAAAATACAAAAGCCAGTCTATGACTGGCTTTTAAAAACTTGGCCCGGAGACTCTGCCGAATAAAACAAGACTAAATGTCTTGTTTTATGAGAGGTAGAACCCCGAATATTCGGAGAAAATTTGTGGTTCAATCCAATAAAAAAACTCCCGAAGGAGTTTTAAAAACTGGGGGTAAAGCGGCGAAGTTCGAACTTTTTGAGATACATAAAAGAGCTGATTGAAGAACTCAAAAAGTCAGATACAGTCTTACTTTTAGAACGTTATC